>JAUZFP010000094.1 GCA_030838475.1 Actinomycetota bacterium | reverse complement strand
GGTGTTGTCGTCGATGATCGCGAAGTCGGTCTTCGGGTTGGCCTTTGCGGCGTCTCCGACCGGCTTCTCAAAGTCGAAACCGGGGGCCGCGATGATGTTGCACTTCTCGGCGATGAGGCTTGCGATTCCGGGAACCAGGTCGTCAGAGGTGGCCGAGGCGACCTTCTTGTAGCTCGATCCGATCTGCTTCGCGGCGGCGACGACACCGTTGAGGGTGAGCTCGTTGAACGAGTGGTCGCTGAATCCGCCGGTGTCACCGACTACGCACGGCAGGTACTTCGACTTCGCGGCCCCCGCGCTCTTGCTCGGTGCGGCTGCGCAGCCCGCGAGCAGTGCGACGGCGCTGACTGCGGCGAGGACGCCGACCGCGATCTTCTTGGATGTAATTGGCAATGTGATTCCTTACGTGGATTGCACGACCGAAAAGTTGGGCATGCGGGGAATGTTGATTCAGGTTACAGACAGCGCGACCAATCGCGCGCTGCCGATTGCTCGAAGACCCCGGATGGTTACAATTCCGGTATTGCTCCGAAATGTGAACGAAATGTTGTGAGCCGTCGATGACGGTTTACTGACTGTTTCCTCCGTCCCGCGCAACATTACTGCGCCGATTCGCTCGTGTTTGCAGAAAATTCGTCCAATTGCCGGGGGCCAAACGCATCCGGCAAAACCTCGTCGATGGTTCGGATGCCGGAAACCGTCTCGAGGAGCATGCCCGCGGTGGAGTGTTCGTAGAGCAGCTGCCGACAACGCCCACACGGCATCAGGATGCCGCCGCCCCCATCGACGCAGGCGAAGGCGACGAGCCTTCCGCCGCCGGTCATGTGCAGGCTGGAGACGAGCGCGCACTCCGCACAGAGGGTGAGGCCATACGAGGCGTTCTCGACATTGCAACCCGAGATGATCCGGCCGTCATCCACGAGGGCCGCGGCGCCGACGGGGAACTTCGAATAGGGCGCATATGCGCGGTGCATCGCCTCAGTCGCAGCGGCACGCAGCGCGGGCCAGTCGATCGTGTGGCCTGCGTCCGGGGTCATGCGACTGATCCTAGGTCGACTACCGAGCCCCGGCTATAGACGGATCTAGAGAACGTCGTTGCGCCCGGACAACTTAAGTGCGTCGACGACGGCCTTTACCCGCTGCGCGTTCGCGGTCGTGGTCACGAGGAGCGCATCCTCGGTGTCGACGATCACGATGTCGGTGACGCCGATGAGTGAGATCAGGCGCTTGCCCTGGCTGAACACGACGCCCGTCGACGAGTCGGCCAGCACCCGCGCGTCCTCGCCCAGGATCGCGAGGTCCGACTTGCGACCGCCCGCGTGCAGCTTGGCGATCGAGGCGAAGTCGCCGACATCGTCCCAGTCGAAGTCTCCAGGGATGACGACGACGCGACCGGCGGCCGCGGCGGGTTCGGCGACCGAGTAGTCAATTGCGATCTTCTTGAGATTCGGCCAGACCCTGTCAACCACCGCGCCCCGGTCGGGTCCGTCCCAGGAATCCGCGAGTTCAACGATGCCGGCCAGGAGTTCTGGCTCTGCTTCGCCGAGTTGCTCAAGCAGGACATCCGCGCGGGAGATGAACATTCCGGCGTTCCAGAGGTAGCAGCCGTCTTCGACGTACTCGACGGCGGTCGGAAGGTCCGGCTTCTCCACAAAGCGGTCAACCATGCGTGCGCTCGGTGCGCCCTCAACCTCAGCAGCGTCGCCGAAATGGATGTAGCCAAACCCGGTGGCGGGCTCCGTCGGGGTAATTCCGATCAGTGCGATGTGTCCGGCGTTCGCGACGGCGACCGCCTCGGTGACCGCCTTCAGGAAGCGTTTCTGTTTGCCGATGACGTGATCGGCCGCAAACGATCCAATGATGACGTCGGGCTCGCGGCGCACCAGGATGGCCGCGGCGAGGCCGATCGCGGCAGACGATTCGCGAGGCTCACTCTCCAGCACGACGTTGGGGTCGGTGAGCTCCGGCAGCTGTGACTCGACGGCGGCGCGATGCGCCCGACCGGTCACGACCATGATCCGCTCCGCGCCCGACAGCGGCACCAGCCGGTCCCAGGTGTCGCGGAGGAGGGAGTTCCCGGATCCCGTGAGGTCGTGCAAAAACTTGGGCGCGTCTGCTCGGGAAAGTGGCCACAGCCTCGAACCGACGCCGCCCGCCGGGATGACGCTGTAGAAGTGTTCGAGGCCGGGCGCAGTCATGCGACCACCCTAGACGTAATGCTCCATTCACCCGATGGCAATTCGGGCGGCGTACCGTTCCGGCCATGCGCGTTCTCGTTGTATCCGAGAGCTTTCTCCCGACCGTCAACGGCGTCACCAACAGCGTGTGCAAGGTGCTCGATCATCTCGCTCTCCGCGGTCACGAAGCGCACGTCATGGTTCCCGCCTGTGGCGCCCCGGCGACCTACGCCGGCTTCACCGTCGAAGAGATCGTCAGCGTTCCCTACCGCCAGTTCCCGGTGGGACTCCCCGGGCTGCACGTGCAGCGCATCATTGAGCGATTTCGTCCGGACGTCATCCACGTCGCATCACCCTTCCTGCTGGGTGCCGAGGCGATCACGGCGGGAAAACGACTCGGGATTCCGACCGTGGCGATCTTTCAGACGGATGTCGCCGGCTACACGCGTCGCAACCACCTTGCCGCGCTCGAATCCGTCGCCTGGCGCATCCTGCGCCGGATCCACCGCGACGCGACGGTGACTCTCGTTCCCTCGTCATCGTCGATGGCGGACCTCCGCAGAGCCGGCCTACGCCGCCTCAAGCGCTGGGGTCGCGGGGTCGACCTCACCACGTACCACCCCCGCAACCGCCAGCACGCGTCGACCAGGGAGCTTCGTCGCCAGCTGTCGCCGGGTGGCGAAGTCGTCGTCGGCTATGTCGGGCGCCTCGCCCCCGAAAAGCAGGTGGAGCGGATGGCCGCTCTCCGTGGGATTCCGGGCATCCGGATTGCGATCGTCGGCGACGGGCCCAGCATGTCGCTCGTCCGCAGGAAGCTGGAAGGGATGCCCGTCGTCTATCTCGGCGCGCTGCACGGGGCCGCGCTCGCCTCCGCATACGCGAGCTTCGATGTCTTCCTGCACACGGGCGAGGAGGAGACCTTCGGCCAGACCGTGCAGGAGGCGCACGCGAGCGGACTCCCCGTCGTTGCGCCGCGCGCCGGCGGACCCATCGATCTCGTCGCCCACGGCCTTAACGGCTTCCTCTACGAACCGGGGAATTCCGCCGAACTGCGCAGCACCGTCGAACTGCTCGCCCGGGATCCGGCGATGCGTCGCCGCATGGGCGAGGCCGGCAGGCGCGCCGTGCTCGGGCGCGACTGGGCGACCGTGTGCGACGAGCTTCTGGCGCGCTACGCGAAGGTCGTAAGAACCACGAAAATTAAGCGTGAGCGACGAAGTCTCTTGAAGTCGAGATAGATTCGCCCCTCGTTGGCAGCGAGCACTGCGGCGCCGGAATACACTGGAAGCGTTCGTTGCACCGCTTTCTGACCCAAGCCAAGGAGGGTTGCCCGTGCCCGAGAATTCGGCCGGTACCCTGGCGCCACAACCGGCAGCCAAGCTCAAGATCAAGCCACCCCGGTTGTCGGGAACCCTGTATCGGGGTCGTGAGGGAATGTGGTCGTGGGTCCTCCACCGCATCACCGGCGTCGCGATCTACTTCTTCCTTCTCGTGCACATCCTGGACACCTCGATCGTGCGAATCTCGCCGCAGGCGTACAACGGGGTCATCGACTCCTACAAGCAGCCGATCATGGGCATCGGCGAATTCTTCCTCGTCGTCGCGATCGGCTACCACGCCCTCAACGGCCTGCGGATCATCCTGATCGACTTCTGGAGCGTCGGCGCCCGGCACCAGCGCCTGATGTTCGTGATCGTCATCCTGCTGTGGATCGTACTGATCGCCGGATTTGCGCCGGAGCAGATCCGCACCATCGTTCTCGAGATCCAGGGACACACCAGCGCATGACGACGACGATCCCCGCACCGCGCACCTCGTACACCCCGCCGAAGCGGCGCCGGGTCAACTGGGAGAAGTGGGGCTGGCTGTACATGCGTGTCAGCGGCTTGTTCCTTGTCGTCCTGATCTTCGGCCACCTGTTCGTGAACCTCGTCGCCGGTAACGGTGTCCGCGCCATCGACTTCGCGTTCGTCGCCGGAAAATGGGCGGACCCATTCTGGGTCGTGTGGGACACGCTGCTGCTCTGGCTCGCGCTCATCCACGGCGCCAACGGAATGCGCACCATCACCAATGACTACGCACACAATCCACTACTGCGCCGCCTCATCCTGCTGGCGATCCTCGCGTCGACAGTCGTTCTCCTCGTTCTTGGGACCCTTGTGATCTATACGTTTGACCCCTGCCCAGCCAATGCCGTCGCAGGTTCCCTGCCCGACTTCTGCCCGGTTAAGTAATGGCGGCCACCGCCAAAGAGCCGGCAGCGAAGAAGCCGGCCGCTGCGAAGCCCGCAGCCGAGATGGTTCCGGATGGCACGATCATCGACGGCGTGCACTACCACCAGCACGACATCGTGATCGTGGGAGCGGGTGGCGCCGGGATGCGCGCTGCCATCGAGGCCGGACCACATGCCAACACCGCGGTGATCTCGAAGCTGTACCCAACCCGGTCCCACACCGGAGCGGCGCAGGGCGGAATGGCTGCGGCCCTCGCGAACGTCGAGGAAGACAACTGGGAGTGGCACACCTACGACACCGTCAAGGGTGGTGACTACCTGGTCGACCAGGACGCCGCGGAGATCCTTGCCAAGGAGGCGATCGACGCGGTCCTCGACCTCGAGAACATGGGCCTGCCGTTCAACCGCACGCCCGAGGGCAAGATCGACCAGCGGCGCTTCGGCGGTCACACCCGCGAGCACGGCGCGGCACCGGTTCGCCGTGCCTGTTACGCCGCCGACCGCACCGGCCACATGATCCTGCAGACGCTGTTCCAGAACTGTGTTCGCCTCGGCATCAACTTCTTCAACGAGTACTACGTGCTCGACATGGTGATGTCGACCGTCAAGGGCAAGGAGGTTCCCTCTGGAGTCGTCGCCTACGAGCTCGCGACCGGAGAGTTGCACGTCTTCCAGGGCAAGGCGGTCATCTTCGCCACCGGCGGCTTCGGCAAGATCTTCAAGACCACGTCGAACGCGCACACCCTGACCGGCGACGGCGTCGGAATCATCTGGCGTAAGGGACTGCCGCTCGAGGACATGGAGTTCTTCCAATTCCACCCGACCGGACTCGCGGGGCTCGGCATCCTGCTCTCCGAGGCGGCCCGAGGCGAGGGCGCGATCCTGCGCAACGCCAGCGGCGAGCGCTTCATGGAGCGCTACACGCCGACCCTGAAGGACCTCGCTCCGCGCGATATCGTCGCCCGCTCGATGGCGCTCGAGATCCGCGAGGGTCGCGGGGCCGGACCGAACAAGGACTACCTCTACCTCGACATCACCCACCTGGAGCCGGCGGTCATCGACGAGAAGCTCCCGGACATCACCGAGTTTGCGCGCACGTACCTCGGCGTCGAGCCCTATACCGAGCCGGTGCCCGTGCTGCCGACCGCGCATTACGCGATGGGCGGCATCCCGACCAACAACAACGCCGAAGTGCTGCGCAACAATACGGATGTCGTCGCGGGCCTGTATGCCGCCGGCGAGTGCGCCTGCGTCTCCGTTCACGGCTCGAACCGCCTCGGCACCAACTCGCTGCTCGACATCAACGTCTTCGGCAAGAGGGCCGGCCAGAACGCGGTCAAGTATGTGAAGGACGCCCCGTGGGTGCCGCTGCCGAAGGACCCGGCCAAGGGCATCCGAGACCTGCTCGACAGCGTGCGGGCCGGCGACGGCAGCGAGCGCATCGCGGTCATCCGCAAGGAGTTGCAGGACTCGATGGACCGTAACGCGCAGATCTTCCGCACGGAGGAGAGCCTCAAGGAGGTCACCGACCTCATCGAGCAGTTGCGCGCCCGCTACAAGAACATCCGCATCCAGGACAAGGGCAAGCGATACAACACGGACCTGCTCGAGGCCGTGGAGCTCGGCTTCCTGCTCGACCTGGCCGAGGTGCTCGTCTACTCCGCGCGATCGCGGCACGAATCACGCGGCGGCCACATGCGCGAGGACTACCCGAAGCGCGACGACGAGAACTTCCTGGTGCACACCATGGCCTACCGCACCGGCGACCCGGAGTCGGCCGAAGCGGGAGAGCACATCACACTGGGCTGGAAGCCCGTCGTCATTACGAACTACCCACCGATGGAAAGAAAGTACTAAGACGATGAGCACAGCAACGCTCGAGGGCACGTCCAGCGCGGCGCCCGAGGTTCCGAGCTTCACGGTGACCCTGATCGTTCGTCGCTACGACCCGGATGTGGATGCCGAGCCGTACTGGCAGGACTTCGACCTCCAGATGTACGGCACCGACCGCGTGCTCGACGCTCTCCACAAGATCAAGTGGGAGGTCGACGGCTCGCTGTCGTTCCGGCGCAGCTGCGCCCACGGCGTCTGCGGCTCAGACGCGATGCGCATCAACGGTCGCAACCGCCTCGCCTGCAAGACGCTGCTCAAAGACCTCGACATCTCGAAGCCGATCTACGTCGAGGCGATCAAGGGTCTCCCGCTCGAGAAGGACCTGATCGTCAACATGGACCCGTTCTTCGAGTCCTTCAAGGCGGTGCAGCCGTTCCTGATCGCGTCGTCGAAGCCCGACAAGGAGCGCCTGCAATCGGTCGCCCAGCGCGAGCGCTTTGACGACACGACCAAGTGCATCCTGTGTGCAGCGTGCACGTCGAGCTGCCCCGTGTTCTGGACGGACGGCCAGTACTTCGGCCCCGCTGCGATCGTCAACGCGCACCGCTTCATCTTCGACTCCCGCGACGAGGGCGCCCAGGTCCGCCTGGACATCCTCAACGACAAGGAGGGCGTCTGGCGTTGCCGCACGACCTTCAACTGCACGGATGCTTGCCCGCGCGGTATCGAGGTCACTAAAGCGATCTCCGAGGTCAAGCAGGCCATCCTCAAGGGCAACCCGAACAAGGTAGACATCGTCCTCGGTTAGCTGACGCCCGTGCATGGGGCGGTGGTTTGCGTGCCGTCCGGGTGCAACCATTTCGTGCTTGAGAGCCCTTTGGGCGGCACCGTGAAAACGCCGTCGAACCCGTCTTTCGGGTCGCTCGCGTTCAGCACGACATCAATGTTCGTATTGGGCTTGACCGGTGGATCCGTCAGGACTTTGGGATTTAGGTTGGGCACGCCATCGCCCGTGTTCCAAGTCGCCTGGAACGCGAGTGGAGAATCGCCCTGCTCGTCGATGAACTTGACGAAGTCCTTGCTCTGTGGTGTCGAAGAGTATTCACCGGAAACGCTGATTACATCGATCTCGGCGCAGACTGCAAAAACCACGTGAGAACCAGAGCGTTGTATCGAGATCGGGCCATTCCCAAAGTTCTCGCACCCGGCCAGCGCAAGAGTCACGCACAGCGCGAGCGCAACCGCAGAAGCATTGGACCAGCCCCGCTTCTTCACACTCCGAAGTCTGGCATCCCGACGGGGGCTCACTTGTGACGATTGGGCGCAACCCCAACAAGGTAGACATCGTCCTCGGTTAATTCGGTGAACCATGCTGCGGTTTGTTGACCGCGCATGGGTTACAGGGCACGCGCGGTCAACAAAGTGCGGCGGTCGCGGGAGCCCGGCCATGAGCCTGGGCGCCCATGGCCGGGTTACTGCTCGTTCCGTGGCGCCACGGAACGAGGATCACCGTTCTGGGAACGATGCTCCTATCGAAGAGACGGCAACCACCTGCCGCTATGACGCGGCGCCGGAAACTAATTGAGCAGGTGCACGACGATGCCCAGCGGCCCCGTGTTCAGGGTGAGCGGCAGGTTGATCGGTAGCGTGATGCCCAGCAGGGTGAGCGTCTGGGTGACGTTAAGCGTGCCGGTTGTCGTTGGCAGTGCATCGATCTGCACCGACCACTTGCCGTTCGAGGCGACTTTCGTCGTCGCGTAGACGACTCCCGCCGCCTGCACGGCGACGGTCGCGCCCGGCGTGCCCGAGCCGCCGAGCTGGACGACGGCGGTCACCGGAGCGCCGCCCGGGGCGGCTTGCCCCGTTGGCGACGCACCGGGAGTCAGTGCACCGAGGAGCGGTGCGACCACGTTGTTGTCGAGGCCGTCGACCACGCCGCCCACTGTCTTGCCGAGACCACCGGTGAGGCCGTTGACGGTACCCGTCAGGCCGGCGAGACCGGTGCTACCCGTGGTGTCGCCACCGGTTGCGCCGCCGAGGAGATCCCCGACGAGACCGGTCCTGGATCCCTGGTCCGTGCGGAATGCCGCGCCGAGGTCGGTCGATGTTGAGGAGCTGGGCACCGGCGTGGGCACCGAGTCCCCCGGGCTGGCGCCATTCTGTGTTCCGGCGCCGCCAAGTCCGAGTACCGCACTGCCACCGATCGCCGCGACGACGGCGACGGTACCAACGAGCGCGCTCACGCCGGTCGCCGAGCCAAGGGCGAGCCCGGTGGTCACGGCCGGCGCGAAGGCAGCGGGCGCCGCCATGACGGCGAAGGAGGCAGGGACCGCGGGCAGTGCGCTCGCGGCAGCGGTCGCGGTGGCCGCACCCGCGTGGGTCAGGCTGGCGAGGAGGATGCCACCAACGCCGGCACCCAGCATGATGGGCAAAAGCACCATCGCCAGGTGCGAGCCGACCTCGTCGACTTCTTCGCTGACGATCGCGCACTTCGTGCACGTGGCCAGATGGTCGGACAGCTTCTCCTGCTCGCGCGCAGTCAGGCTGTGACGCGCGTTGTCGCCCAGTCGGGCGATGGTCCACTTGCAGGCCTCGGATGTTCCCGGCTCTGAGACATGCGCCTGCAGCCACGCCTTACGCAGGCCCTCGCGAGCGCGATAGCTCAGCGCGGCGACACCGTTCGCACTCATCCCGAGGATCGGAGCGACCTCGTGAGGGTCCATTCCCTCGACCTCGGTGTACCAGAGGACCGATTGCCAGCGCTCCGGCAAAGATCGGAAGGCTCGCGCCGTGAGCGTGCGGTCGAGAGCAACGGCGACCGGATCATCGATCGTTGACGGGTCTTCGTAGTCTGCAATGTCATCCACCTGCACGTCGCGTGACTTTGCGCCCCACGTGGATGCGAGATTTCGGATGGTCGTATAGAGGTAGGGGCGGAATGCTCCGGAGGGGCCGCCGCCCGCCAGTACTCGCTGGTAGATGCGTGTGTACGCCTCAGATACGAGATCGTCCGCATCGATCGACGAGGTGAACTGGCGGGCAACGCGTGCCCCCGAGCGATAATGACGGCGCCACAACTCAGCAAACGCGCCCTGGTCCCCCGACCGCGCGTTCGCTATTAGTTCTTCGTCTGAGGTGGTTAACCCCGTGTCAGTTTCGCTCATCCCCCTGATCCGCCTTAGGACCTTTCAATTGTCCCTCTTGAGATGACGAACACCAATAGGTGACCCGTCAGTAATAGAGACTGGCGGGCCGCCCCGCTATGACGACGTTGAGACCTCGCGAATGTCTCAATTGGGTAACGGTGCGCGGGCCGAACCGCATGGGATCAGGGGTTTTCGCTGGCTAGGGTTGAGGTGTGGCCAAGCCGAATCCCAGAAAGCCGAGCAGGTTTGCCCCCCTCATTGGGTGGGTCAGGAAACTGTTCGTGGTGCGGGTATTCCTCTACTACTCGAACGCGCAGGGCGCCCTCCTCGCGAGTGGTCTCGCCTTTCAGGCGATTTTTGCCGTCTTCGCCGCCGTCTGGGTGACCTTTTCCGTCATCGGCCTTGTGGTCGCCGGCGACACGCACCTCCAGAAACCACTCATCGATTTTCTCGCCGACAGTGTGCCCGGGCTCATCAAGTCGTCATCGGGCTCTGGCGCGATCGACCCGAAGGTCCTGCTCAGCGCCGGAACGTTTACGTTCTCAGGGCTCATCGCGCTCGCCGGGGTGCTGATCACGGCCGTCGGCTGGCTCGGTTCGGCTCGGACGGCGATCCGCATCATCTTCGGAGTACCGCAGTCGAAGACGAACTTCTTTCTGCTCAAGCTGCGCGACCTCGGTGTCGCTCTCGGCTTCAGTCTGGCGCTCATAGTGTCGGCGGCGCTGTCCGTCGCCGGATCCGCCGCAACCGGCTTCGGCCTCGACCTGCTCGGCATCAGTCCGCACTCGCTGGCCGCCAACGTCGCCGGTAAGTCGGTCACCATCACGCTGTCGTTCTTCCTCGATGCAGCCATCCTCGGCGCCCTCTTCCGCGTGCTCTCGGGCGTGCGAATTCCGTGGCGTCGCCTCCTCGGCGGCGTGGTCGTCGGCGCGATCGCCCTCGGTGCGCTCAAGGTGCTCGGCGGGAGCCTCCTCGGGGTGTCCAAGAACAACCCGCTGCTCGCCTCGTTCGCGGTCATCCTTGGCCTCCTTATCTTCTTCAACTTCGTCTGCCAGGTCATCCTCCTGTCTGCGTCGTGGGTGAGCGTTGCGATGGATGATCGCGGCCTCGCGCCCGGCGCGATGGACCACTCGCGACGACCCACCGAACCAGCCGACGTCGGGAGCGCTCAGTAAACTTTGGGCATGGCCAACCCCCTCCGCATCGCGACCATCAACACGAACGGCGTCCGCGCCGCATATCGCCGGGGTATGGCGACCTGGCTCGACGGCCGGGAGGTCGACATCCTGGCAATCCAGGAGGTGCGGGCATCCACTCAGGATCTGGAGGACCTGCTGGGGCCGGAATGGGACATCCTGCACGACGCCGCAACGGCGAAGGGGCGCGCGGGCGTTGCCCTCGCGTCTCGAGCCGGGTCCTCCAAACACCGTGGGGCGTCGATTCATCGCGTAACACTCGGCGACGACGACTTCGACAGCGCGGGACGCTGGCTGGAGGCCGACTACGAGGTGGGCGACCAGGTCGTGACGGTCGTCTCCACCTACGTTCACTCCGGGGAGGCCGGCACCCCGAAGCAGGTCGAGAAGTACAAATTTCTCGACGCGATGGAGGCTCGGATGCCCGAGCTCGCCGCGGATGGCAAGTACGCGGTCATCCTCGGTGACCTCAATGTCGGCCACCGCAAGCTCGACATCAAGAACTGGCGCGGCAACCAGAAGTCGGCCGGATTCCTGCCCGAGGAGCGCGCCTACTGGGACCGCTTCGTCGGCGCGGAGGACGACCCCGAATACAACAACGGCGCCGGGCTCGGCTGGGTGGATGTCGGCCGCAAGTGGGCGGGAGAGGTCGACGGGCCGTACACCTGGTGGAGCTGGCGCGGCCAGGCCTTCCCGAACGACACCGGCTGGCGCATCGACTACCAGCTCGCCTCCCCCGCGCTCGCGGCGACGGTCACCAACTATGCCGTCGACAAGGCCGCGACCTACGAGGAGCGCTTTAGCGACCACACGCCCGTCGTGGTCGACTATGCCGTGTAACCGTCCGACCGAGATCTCGACCGCGTAATCTCGACAAGCTCGATCCGAGAACCTGAAAGACTTACAGGCATGAGCACCGCGCCCCGCCTCTTCTCCGGCATGCAACCGTCGGCCGATTCACTCCAGATCGGCAACTACATCGGCGCCCTGCTGCAGTGGCGGGAGATGCAGGTCACGAACGACGCGATCTTCTGCGTCGTTGACCTGCACGCGCTCACCGTGCCGCAGGACCCGAAGCTCCTCGCCGAGCAGACGCGCAAGACGGCCGCCCAGTACATCGCGGCGGGCATCGACCCGGAGAAGTCGATCCTGTTCGTGCAGTCGCACGTTCCCGCGCATTCGCAGCTGGCGTGGATCCTCAACACCATCACGGGATTCGGCGAGGCGAGCCGGATGACCCAGTTCAAGGACAAGGCGGCCCGGTCGGGCACCGACTCCGCCTCGGTCGGTCTGTTCGCCTACCCGACGCTGATGGCTGCGGACATCCTGCTCTACGACACCGTCGTCGTCCCCGTCGGTGATGACCAGAAGCAGCACGTCGAGCTCACCCGGGATCTCGCGGGCCGGTTCAACTCCCGCTTCGGCGAGACGTTCGTTGTGCCGGAGGCGGTCATCATGAAGGAGACCGCTCGCATCTACGACCTGCAAAACCCGACCGCCAAGATGAGCAAGTCGGCCGCCTCGGACGCGGGCGTTGTCTGGATGCTGGACGAACCGGCCGTGACCGCCAAGAAGATCAAGTCGGCCGTTACCGACGACGATCGGGAGATCCGATTCGACCGCGGCGCGAAACCCGGAGTGTCCAACCTTCTGACGATCCTGTCCGCGTTCACCGATGAGCCGGTGCCCGTCCTCGAGGAGTCGTTCGTTGGCAAGGGTTATGGCGACCTCAAGACCACCGTCGCGGATGCGGTGGTCGCGACGTTCGAGCCCATGCGCACTCGCGCGCTCGAGTTGCTTGAGGACCCGGCCGAGCTCGACCGCATCCTCGGCAATAACGCGGAGCGCGCCCTCGCCATCGCGCAGCCGAAGCTCGAAACCGTGTACGACCGTGTCGGGCTCCTCCGCCGCCCACGAAGCCGGTAGCACTCCGTACCGCCCGATTGGTACTCGATCAGCCCACCCTGCGCGACGTCGACCTGGTGACGGAGTACTGCCAGGACCCGGTGTTCGAGGAATACATGGTCACGCCGTGGCCCTACGAGCGCCACGACGCCGAGGTATTTCTCGGCGAACTGGTGCCGCGGTGGTGGGATGACGAGTCCGAATACACCTGGGCGCTGCGCCGTGACGGTCAACTGATTGGCGTCGTCGGGTACCGAACCGGTGGAAGGGACATCGGGTTCTGGCTTGGGGCACCCCACCGCGGCCAGGGTTACATGCCCGAGGCGGTCACCGTCATCCTCGACTGGATCTTCGAACGCATTGACTCCGATGTGATTTGGGAGTGCATGATCGGCAATGCATCGTCCGTCGCCGTCGCACGCAAGACGGGTTTTCGCTTCCTGGGCGAGGGCACGGCGATCTTCGCCAACCGCGACGGCGATCATCCGCCGGCGTGGCGGGCGACACTGGCGAAGGCAGACTCGCGCGAGCCTAAGCCCGGCTGGCCGGTCTAGCGACGACGAGGCGCAGCGCACCGTCGAACTCGCGTTGCTCGCGAAGCTGACCATACTTCTCGTCCCACGCTCCGGAGTCGAGATCGGCGGCTAGCTTCCGCACAAACCGTGCCTCAACATCCGGGCCGACAAAGGTCCACGCCGAGTTGGCCGCGCGGGCCCCCGCATCGAGCAGGAGCTCGGGACGACCGTAATAGGCCTGGTTGAAACCATCGATGCAGTCGACCGGGATCGGCACGACCACAACGTCGACGTCGCCGCCGAGGGCGTCCGCGATGCGATCGATCGCGGGGTACCGCGACGCCTCGGTCGCCATGACCTCGGGCGCATAGTCCGTCAGCCAGAATTGCTCGATCGTCGCGGGATCCCCGGTCAGGATGGCCACCGGGCCGCGGGTGACGCGCCGCATTTCCCTGAGGCCGGCCTCGACATCCGACCACTGGTGCACGGAGAAGGTCGCCATGCTGGCGTCGAAGGTGTCGTCGTTAAACGGCAACGACTCCGCGGTCGCATCGATAGCCGGTCTCTCCGCCGGCCGTTGCGCACGCATGGATGCGCTCGGCTCGACGGCCGTCACCTCACGATCGAGCGGTTCGTAAGATCCGGCGCCCGCCCCGACATTGAGCACGGTTCGCGAGCCTGCGAGGGCCTCCGCAATGGCGCGTTCGATGCGCGGATCCGGTCGGCGATAGCTGGCATAGCCGCCCGCGAGCGGCTCGTAGTCGACGTCTCCTGCGCTGCCGTCCGAATGTGGTCTCGTTGGCACAGAATCTCCCTCAGGATGGTCAGATGATCTCCGTGGTGCTGTTCGACCTTGACGATACGCTTTTCGCGCATCGACGAGCGGTCGAGGAGGGCGTGATCGCCCACCTTCGAGAGATGGGCGTCGTGGCGGATCCCACGCGCGATGCTGCGGAAGCCGCCCGCTGGACCGAGCTCGAAGAGCTCCATTACTCGAGCTACCTCGCCGGGCGGCTCGACTATCTCGGCCAGCGCCGATCCCGAGCTCGCGACTTCCTGTCCCCGTATGGCATGACGCCGGAGAGCGACGCCGCCGCGGAGAGATGGTTCGAGGAGTACCTGCACGCCTATCGCTCGGCGTGGACCCTCCACGAGGACGCCCTCCCCGCCCTCACGGCACTGAGCGGATATCGGCTCGGAATAATCACGAACGGGGTCACCCACTTCCAGCAGCCCAAGCTCGACGCGCTTGGTCTTACCCCGTACTTCGAGCACGTGATCACGTCCGGCGATTTCGGCGCGGTGAAACCCGACCCGAGTATCTTTCTGCACGCCTGCGCCGTCTTCGGCGTCGACCCGGCCGAGGCGGCGTACGTCGGTGACCGGTTGAACACCGACGCGATCGGGGCGGTGGGCGCCGGACTCACCGGTGTCTGGCTGAACCGCTCGACGAAGACAGGCCCGGATGCGGCGGCCGAGGCGGTTGCGGCGGGCGTCTGGGTGATCTCCTCGCTCGAAGAGCTGCCGAATCTTCTCGGAGCCCTTGCGTAACTCCTGAGATTGAGCGATTCGAGTCAGGAGTTATGCAGGGAGATCAGCCCAGTGATGGCCTCTCCGACAGTCTGCGGCGAGTACAGGATGTGGTCGCTGAGAGGCCGCAAGCTCATGAATTTTCTGCGGGCGAGCTGGATGTCACGCTCCCGGTCTGCCCGCTGTTTCTCCCAGCCCTCATGCCACTTCCGGCTGTCAGCTTCGAGCGCAAGCCGACCCTCGACGATGAGATCAATTCGCCCGATACCGGAGATCGTCACTTGCGGCTCGCAGCCGTATCCGAGCGCTCGAACGATCATTCTGAGGATGCTCTCCGGACCGGACTCCGCTCGAGAGTCGATCATCGGCTCGACGGCTCGGGCGGATCGTGGCGCTCGAGCGAACACGTCGGCGATATCCGCCGGGGTGACCCGCCCCAGGTGAAGCGCGCTGTCGAATGTTGCGACCGAGTTCCAGAGGCTCTGGCATTCGAGAGATGAGCAGCGCATCGCGAATGCCCACTCGACATTCATCACCGTCGTCCTCATGAACCAGATTCCTCCAGTGAAGCTGGGCCCCATCCCGATTGTCGGACGAAAGCGGATCGAATCGACTGCGAGGACTGCGTGGTCGCGACGCGAGCGGATCCAGGTGAACATGAGTGAACCGAGAATCGGTGACAAAGACGCCGTAATCCGCAAGCGCAGAAATGCACCCCAACCGACCACCGATCCTGACCGCCTCGATCACGTGCCGATCACAATCCGGCAGCGCGTAGTGATCCCTCCTCAAGCGAATCAATAGCTTCGATCGAATGGCAGCGGTGAGTGATGCGCCGGTCGCCCCCCTGGCGCAGAGTTCCGCGCGCGAGAGTACGCGGAGTCCGCTCTGCTCGAACGCGCTCTGCCACGACACCACAACAGATTCGCATCGTCTCGCCCACCGAAATGGGCTCGCGCGTGAATCTGTGGACAGCTTCCTTATGAATAACTCCTGAGATTGAATGCCAGCACGCGAACATCCTCAGTGGATGTCGCACTGCGCCCGGATGACGCCATCCAATCTCAGGAGTTATGCAGTTGAAGGCAGCAGCCCGCGCCTCGCGTCCGCGCCAGAGGGGATGCCGTACGGTCTATACATGCCGATGAGCCTCGCAGCGCCGCTGCTGCTCGCTCTTTTTCTGGCATCCGCCTTCCCCTGGCTCCTGGTATTTCGGGCGCGGTTCGGCCACCTACTGGCGATCCCGGCAACGGGCGCGGGCGCACTCGTGTTACTCCTCGGCGTGCTGATGCTCTCCCATCTCGTGGGAGCGAACTACATCGTCGCGATCGTGGTCGCCTGCGTCGTCGTCGGAGCCGTCGGAGCGTTACTCGCCGTCCGCACTCCGAACGCGCTGAGGCGACCTTCGCGGTACGCAGTCGTGCTGTGGTGCTGGTCCCTGCTCGGCGGCGTGATCTGGCTCGCGACCGTCGGCCTGGCGCACATTCTGCCTGGTGCGTCGCGGTACGGCTGGGCCATGAACGGGGATGCCCTCAACAATCTCTACTACGCGGGCAAGATCGTCACCGACAATGGCATCGCGCTCGGAGCGCAGGAAAATCCAGTACCGCTCCCCTCGGCGATTATCGCCGTGGCACTCGGAGCAGGTTCTCCTTCGTCGGGATCGGCGGAGGCGTCACTTATCCACCAGTTGTCGGCGTTCACTCTCGTCTGGGTGCTGCTGCTCACCGTCACCTGCGTCGCCATGGGGGTGGTGGCCGCCTCGTTGGTGAAACCCACCCTGACGAGAACGGTGGCCGTCACGAGCGCACTCGGATCGCTGCTGCCCCTCACCTGGTTTGTGTCCGGCCTGACGATTCAGTGGGGCTACTTCAACGTCAGCCTCCTGCTGCCGATCGCCCTCGCCAGTTGGCTGGTGTTTCTGGGATCGAGGGCTCATCCTGTTGCCGCGTTCGTGATCCTGACCGGGCTCGCGACACTCGCTCTCGCCACGTGGACGCCTATCGCGTTCCTGGTTGTCGCATTAGGGGTCGTGATCGTGGTCAGGAACTTCGGAACCTTCCGGTCTCTGCGCGGATGGCAGCTTGCCGTGGCGGCTGTCGGTCTCGTGCAGGCGGCCGGGTTTGTGGTGTTCGATTCTCTTCCGACACTGTTCGCCCAGGACTCGAGTCTCGCAACTCCGGGGGTCGGATTCCCGAACCTGTGGTGGACCGGCCCGATCGCTGTCGTGCTCGTCGTTCTCACGCTGATGGTCGTGCGCGTCCGGACTCCGCTGCCCGTGGTTTCGGGCGCCGTGGGGTTGTTGATCGGCGCGGCGGTGGCCTCCGGTGCGATGCTCTATTTCACGCATTCGCACGCCGATCCCTGGGATTACTACTACCCGAAGAAGCTGGTCTGGACGCTCGTCGTTCTGCTTGCTGTCGTTGGCCTCTCCTTCGCCGTCGGGAGCATCGCCGGACGAACCCGGTTGAGAGCAGTCGCTGCGTTCGGCGTCCTTGCGCTGTTCGCCGCCGCCGTGCTCCCGCCCGGCACGTGGCCCGAAATGGCGGAGCGCCAGCCTGTCGCCCGGATCACCGGCGACTTCGTGAGGCACAGCGGCGAGGACACCGTGGACAACATCCTGAGGCTGAGTACCGCCAATCACTCACACGTCCTCTGGCTGTCGGGTGACCCCGACGAACCGATCGTCAACGAGTGGCTGCTGCTGGCGGGCGGCGGACTCGTGCATGGGAATAAGAAGCTCACGCTGGCCGTAGCGCAGCCGTACTTCCTCTATCGGGCGTCGGGGCGCTACCAGGACACCCACATCGAGACGCTCTGCGGCATGCTGCGCTACATGAATGCCAAGTCGACCGTGTACACGGCGGACCCCAAGGTTGCGGGTGAGCTCGCCGCGACCTGCCCACAGTATTCGCCCCGGGTCGTCGTCGACACGTCGTTCGAGGGCCCGCCCGGGACGATCAACAGCGAAACGTGGGAAACCGACGGCATCGAGTAGCACCGGAACCCGACTCCTTTACGCGGGAATACACCGTGCAAAGCCACCGTTGTTATACTGAGAACGTGCTCCGGGGTCGGTGAGAATCCGAACCGGTGGTGATAGTCCACGAGCCAAAGATCTGTGCTGTGAAAGGCAACGGTCTGCGGTTGACTCGGTGAAATTCCGAGACCGACGGTTAAAGTCCGGATGGGAGGCAGCACACAATTTGGCGTCTCCTTTTTTCGAGCGGCAGATTCGTACTGACCCGGAGCCTCACACTAACGAGGACCGGATGATCAGCGAGATTCAGCTCGAGCAGGCGATGCGCCACGCGATCGACCTCGCTTCGCGCGGACCTGCCACCGGTGAGAATCCCCAGGTTGGCTGCGTCCTGCTCGACGACTCCAACACAATCGTCGCCGAAGGCTGGCACCGGGGTGTCGGCACCCCCCACGCCGAGGTAGACGCACTCGGCAAGCTCCCGACCGTCGACGGCCACCCCGATGCGCGCGGGCTCACCGCGGTCGTCACTCTCGAACCCTGCAATCACACCGGACGCACGGGCCCGTGCTCGGTCGCCCTCCTCGAGGCGGGCATCGCCAAGGTCTACTACGCGACGAGCGATCCTGGTCCACTCGCCGGCGGCGGCGCCGAGCGGCTCGCAAATGGTGGCGTCTCGGTCACCGGCGGAGTGTTGCGGGCGGAGGCCGAGGAGTTCCAACACGAGTGGCTGACCGCGGCACGTCTGCGCCGCCCGTATGTCACGATCAAGTGGGCATCGACCCTGGATGGCAGGGCCGCGGCCGCCGACGGTAGCAGCCAGTGGATCACGGGTGCGGCGGCTCGTCAGCGCGTGCACGAGCAGCGCGAGGCCAGCGACGCCATCCTCGTGGGAACCGGCACGGCGCTCGCCGATGACCCGTCGCTGACGGCGCGCGGTGACGCGGGCGAACTGATGGAACACCAGCCCATCGCGGTCGTGATCGGAGAGCGTCCCCTGCCCGACGGCGCGAAACTGCGGCAGCATCCGGGCGGCCTAATCGAGATTCTCGACCACGACCTGGATGGCGCGCTGTCGACGCTGTTCGGGCGCGGCATCCGTCGACTCTATGTCGAGGGCGGGCCGACCCTCGAGAGCGCGCTGATCGCCGCCGGGCTCGTCGACGAATACGCGATCTACCTCGCCCCTGCCCTGCTGGGCGGCGACCGGCTTGCGGTTCGCGACATCGGTGCGGCGAGCATGCCAGACATCCGCCGTCTCGAAATCGTCGGGCTCGAACAGCTCGGCAACGACCTTTTGATTACGGCACGACCGGAAAGGGAGAACTGATGTTCACCGGAATTATCGAAGAGCTCGGCACCGTCACGGCCTGGGTTCCGAGCGCCGATGCGGCGCGCGTGACCGTGCGGGCACCGCTCGCCGTGTCCGACGCCAAGCACGGCGACTCGATCTCCGTCAGCGGCGTTTGCCTCACTGTCGTCGACCAGGGCGACGACTGGTTCACCGCGGATGTCATGGCCGAGTCGATTGTGATGAGCACCCTCGGCGCACTGACCCCGGGAACGCTCGTGAACCTCGAGCGCGCCGCCAGGGTGGGCGATCGAATCGGTGGACACATCGTGCAGGGCCACATCGACGGCACCAGCGAGATCCTGTCGCTCACCGACGGCAGCGCGTGGCGCGTCGTTCGTCTCACGCTCGCCCGCGACCTCGCCGGTCTCGTGGCACGCAAGGGATCGATCGCGATCGACGGAATCTCACTGACCGTCAGCGCGGTGGGCGACGACTGGTTCGAGGTGTCCCTCATTCCCGAAACGCTCGAGGCCACGACGCTCGGTGCCCGCGCCGCGGGCGATCTCGTGAACGTCGAGACCGACATCCTCGCCCGTCAGGTGCAACGACTGCTCCTCACCGGTGCAGACGACGATCGACCGGTGAGCTCGGTCACCGATCCACACCGCCAGACCATCGGATTCTCCGCACTCAACACCACGGCTTCAATTGAAAGGAGCGAGTCATGAGTCTCGCCGAAATCCCCGCAGCCCTCGCCGCACTGAGCGAAGGCAAGCCCGTGATCGTCGTCGACAACGAGAGCCGCGAAAACGAGGGCGACCTGATCATCGCCGCCCAGTTCGCGACCCAGGAGTGGCTCGCGTTCATGATTCGCAACACCTCCGGGTTCATCTGTGCGCCGATGACCCATGAGATTGCCGACCGCCTGGAGCTTCCGCTCATGGTGCTCGACAACCAGGACCCGCTGCAGACCGCATACACGGTCACCGTGGATGCGGCCGACCGGTTCTCTACCGGCATTAGTGCGGCGGATCGAGCCCACACCCTGCGCGTCCTCGCCGACTTCGACTCGACACCGTCGAGCCTCAACCGGCCCGGCCACATCCTTCCCCTGCGGGCGCTCGACGGCGGAGTTCGAGCCCGTGCCGGCCACACCGAGGCCGCCGTCGACCTGCTGAAGCTGGCCGAACTCATCCCGGTAGGCGCGATCGGCGAGATCACCAAGGACGACGGCGAGATGATGCGCCTCCCGGAGCTGATCGAGTTCGGTGAGCGCGAGGATCTCCCGGTTATCACCATCGCCGCGCTCATCGACTACCTGCAGGAGTGGCACTGCGATACGGACGTTCCGCTGAGCGTTCCGATCCCGGAGAGTTCGCGCGTGATCTTCGAGGTCGAGACGCAGGTTCCGACCGAGCACGGATCGTTCCGCTTCCGGGCGTACCGCGACCGCCAGACCGGCGCGGATCACCTGGCCATCATCTCGGGGAACCCGAAGAACGGCACCCTCCTCCGCGTGCACTCCGAGTGCCTGACCGGTGAGGTGTTCGGCTCGGAGAAGTGCGAGTGCGGCCCGCAGCTGGATGCCGCGCTCGACGCGATCCAGGAGGAGGGCGGCATCGTCATCTACATGCGTGGTCACGAGGGTCGCGGCATCGGCCTCATCAACAAGCTGAAGGCGTACCGTCTGCAGGAGGACGGCCTCGACACCCTCGACGCAAACCTCGCGCTCGGGTTCCCGGCCGACGGGCGCGACTATGGGGCGGCCGTCGGCATCCTCGAGGACCTCGGCATCTCCGAGGTTCGCGCCATCACCAACAACCCGGAGAAGCTCCGCCAGCTGGGCGAGCGCGGCATCACCGTGCTGGAGCGCGTGCCGCTCGTGGTCGGCGTCGGCGAATACAACGAGAAGTACCTTGAGGCGAAGCGCGACCGCATGGGCCACGTTTTGCCCGACGATGCGACGCTCGACGGCCAGGTTGTTGAACGGCAGAGCTTGGCGAGCCAGAACGGATCGCTGAAGTGAGCGGCGAGGGCGCGCCCGAGACCCGGCACACCGACGGGACCGGGCTGAACATCACGATCGTCGCCGGCCAGTGGCACGAAACCATCGCAACCGGACTTCTCGAGGGGGCGATTCGCGCACTAACCGAGTCCGGGGTGTCCATATCGGTCGTGCGAGTGCCCGGCAGCTTCGAGCTCCCGGTCGTCTCGCAGGCGGTTCTGGAGGCGGGAGCGGATGCGGTCGTCGCGCTCGGCGTGATCATCCGCGGCGGCACGCCCCACTTTGAGTACGTCTCGGATGCCGCTACAAGTGGCCTCACCCAGGTGAGCATCGCGACCGGCAAGCCGGTTGGATTCGGCCTGCTGACGCTTGATGACGAGCAACAGGGTCTCGATCGGGCGGGACTTCCCGGCTCGAAGGAGGACAAGGGCGCCGAGGCGGCCGAGGCGGCCGTGGCAACCGCGGTTCTGCTTCGCTCGGTTCGGGGCGCAACCCCGTGACGCTGATCGTGCTCGGCTCGGCCAATCGCGACTACACGGTGTCCGTCGAGCGGCAGCCCCATCCCGGTGAGACCATTCTCGGCGGCGCCCTGAGCGTCGCCATGGGCGGCAAGGGCGCCAACCAGGCCGTCGCCGCCGCTCGCGCCGGTGCGAAGCCGGTGTTTGTCTTTGCGGTGGGTTCGGACTCGGTCGGCGCGGACACTCTCGCCGAACTCGAGGCTCGCGGTGTGGACGTCTCGCACGCACGAACCGTGGATGCGGCGACGGGCGTCGCGCTGATCACCGTGTCTGCCGACGGCGAGAACACGATCATCGTGGCTCCGGGCGCGAACGCCGTGCTTGACGCGACCGAGGTCGCGAAGGTCGTCGCCTCGATCGCCGACGCGTCCTCCGTGCTCCTCTGCCAGCTGGAGATTTCGCCGGAGGTGGTGTCCGCTGCCGCAACGGAGATCGAGAGGGCCGGCGGGCGGTTCGTGCTCAACCTGTCGCCGTCGCGCTATGTCTCGCCCAAACTGCTTGGGTTGGCTGATCCGCTCATCCTCAACGAGACCGAGGCGGCGGATCTCGCCAGCAGCACCATCGACAGCCCCGCCGATGCCCTGACGGTGGCGAAGCGGCTACTGGCGACGAGTCGCTCGGTGGTCATCACACTGGGCGGCGATGGCGCGATCGTCGCCGACTCCGGCGGAGTGAGCCACACCCCCGCCGAGCGAGTGACCGTGGTCGACACGACGGGGGCGGGCGACGCGTTCGCGGGAGCGCTGGCGGCCACTCTTGTCGCGGGTGGCACCCTCGCATCCGCCGTTGCCGCCGGGATCTCGGCCGGCTCTGCGGCCGTACAACACCCGGGCGCCCAGCCAAAGCTGTAGCTGGCAAGCGGGCTCACTGGCAACGATCGGCGCGGGATTCCCTCGTGAAGGTCAGCGTGAGGGTGTCGTGGCGAGTGACGATCGCTGGCTTCCTTTTCGCGTCGTGCCACTTCACGGTGGCGGTGCCATGAGCGATAACGGGGAGACCCGATCCGTCGTAACTAATCGAGTACGTTCCCGTCCCGCTCTCGATACCGGTGCCCGGTAGCGGCGTGGGCCAGACGGTTCCATACGAGATCCCGCCGTCGCGGAAGACCGCCCCGAAGACCGGCACTTGGGTATCAGCGTTGGCGAGCGCTGCGGCGTCCTCGATCGAGATCGGGGTGTTCAGGTCGCACGTGTCCATCGATCCGGAGAAATACTTGCCCCTCGCTTCGACATGCCAGGCGCTCTGGTAGGCAAGCGCCTCATTAAACGTGCCCGTGGCCGTCGGCGCGGCGGTCGGGAGCGGTGGGTTCGTCGGTGCCGGTGCGGTTGTCGCGCACCCGGACAGGGACACCGCGGCGACGACCGCGATGATGAGCAACAGGGACCGATGTTTCATCCGAATCGTCCATTCACGTAGTCGTTGGTGCGCGGATCGGTCGGATTCCTGAACATCAGGTCGGTTGGTCCATGTTCGACGATGCCGCCGGGGGTGCCCTGCGATGCGAGGAAGAACGCACAGTTGTCCGAGACTCTCTGCGCCTGCTGCATGTTGTGCGTGACGATGACGATGGTGACCTCGCGTGCCAGCTCGAGCATGGTCTCCTCGATGACCCGTGTCGAGGTGGGGTCGAGCGCCGAGCACGGCTCGTCCATGAGCAGGACTCGCGGTTGGATTGCCAGCGACCGCGCGATACACAGTCGCTGCTGCTGGCCGCCCGATAGGCCTCCACCGGGCTGGCGCAGACGATCGCGCACCTCCTTCCACAGGCCGGCCTTGATGAGGCTCGACTCGACCAGTGCATCTTTGTCGCCGCGGCTCGCGCGCTTTCCGGTGAGCTGGAGACCGGCGACGACGTTGTCGTAGATCGACATGGCCGGGAACGGGTTCGGCTTCTGGAACACCATCCCGATCTCGCGGCGCGCGTCGGTGAGTCGCCGTTGCGCGCTGTACACGTCGACGCCGTCCAACAGCACCTCGCCGGCGAGACTGGCGCCGGGGACCATCTCGTGCATTCGGTTCAGGATGCGCAGGAAGGTGGACTTGCCACACCCCGACGGACCAATGAGGGCCGTGATCCGGCCCGCCTCCATGGTCAGGCTCACCCGGTCGAGCACCTTGCGTTCGCCGAACCAGGCGGAGATGGAGTTCGCCTGCAACACGGCCAGCGGCACCGCGGGTGCTGCGGCGGTGAATTCGTGCTGGGACGCCACCGGGATGAACTCCGATGACGGGTCGAGCGCCGGGTTCGGGAACCAGGTAGGTGCGGGCGAGACTGCGACCGGAAGCACGGAGGTGGGCGCCGTCGGCGGGTTGACAAGGTCAGTTTCAGGTTCGTTCACGAGTAGGGATCCTCGGGGGTCAGATCAAATTGGGGAGCAGAGCCATGGCGAGGTCGGCGGTTGTCGCCCCAAGCACGAGCAGGACGGGTGCCGCGACGATCCAGGTCTGCCACCGGCCCCATTTCTGGACTAACCAGAGCGTGAGCGCGGACGCAACAGCCAACCATTGGAAGGTGAACAACAGGGGTAGCCATCCGCTGTTGTCGGTGCCCATCACGAGTTCGTCCGGGTCGAGTGCGCGGCTCGTCAGCACCGACCGGGGAGTCTCGGATGGCGTGCCCTTCAGGTCTGCATCGACATAGAGCACACCACTCGAGATCAGCGGCGGGCCGTCGGCTGTCACCAGCTCGAGGCGGCCCTTGCTCGCCGATAACGATTCGGGAAGTGGGTCACCCGGTCTGCGGAGTCCGAAGACCGTGAACGTGTGCGTCTGCTGGCCGGTGGTGACCGTGATTGTGTCACCGGGTACCAACGCGGCCAGACCACCGAATGGGCCACCGTATGCGGATTGACGCCCGAACAGCATGCTGAGGCCCGCCTGGCCGGGCAGTGGTGTGTCCCGCCGATGTCCGATTCCGAGGCGCGTCACATCCGGCGTCGTCCCCTGCCTGATCACCTCGGAGAGACCCAGTTTGGGGATCGTGATCAGTGCGATCGGCGTTCCGTCGGCCACCAGTTTCTTGTTCAGGTCAAGCTGACCGAGCGGAGTCTCTGCCTTCGCCAGCGATACGCGAAGCTCGTCGTACCCCGCGGCCTCGTTGCGAGCATGCTGCAGGATGCCGAACAGCGTGACGTGCGCCACGAACCCCAACAGCACGACCGAGAGCACGAGCCAAACAACCCCGATCCACCAGCGCGCCTGCCGGGGAGTCGGTCGCGGACGTTTCGGTCGACGATTCGGTGGCCGCCGCAACCAGAAGGGAACAGTGGGCGGCGGCGTGGGCGTGGTAGCGGCAGTTTCGATGACGACGGTTTCGGGAGCCTCGGGCGCAATCGTCATCATGGGGCGGCCCTCGTGGCGACACCGCTCGCGGTTGCCAGCGGCAGCCATCCGAGCAGGAAGGCGATCAGGAATCCGATCCCGACGAGTCCGAGTGTGCTGCCCGCAATCACCCAGACGATCCAGGGAAACATGCTGGAGCCCGAACCGCGAGGGGAGACGACGCTGATCGAACCGGCCCCGGCGTGGCAGTCACCATACCCAATTGCGACGATGGTGTGGCTGCCGAGTTGCGTGCGCTTCGGAATCGTGACCTCCGCATAGACCTGACCGTTGGTTCGGACCGTGAAGGTGCCGAGCTTGACGGGGGTCGGGAAGAGTCCGATGACGACCTTTTCTCCGGGCCGGAATCCGTCTCCCCTAACGAGCACGTCCTGTCCCTGAGAGACACTCTTCGGCGTCAGACGCAGGATGGAAGGCCCGGCGGGAACGGTCGTCAGCGCTGGCGCCTTCGTGCTGGGGACGCACACCGGCGGTGTGGTACCGCCGCCGGAACCGCCTCCCGAACCCCCGGATCCTCCCGAACCACCCGATCCCCCGCCCGGGGAGCCCGTGGAGCTGGGCGTGGGCGTCGGCGACGCGGTGTCGACGACGGTAAATCCGACCTGGCTTGATCCGGTGCTCGTCGGCGTGGGTGTGTCGGTCGGGACCGCGGCGGCGGAGACCGCACCCCAGCTCATGCCGATCACCGCCGCGGTGATGAGTGCGGCGGCGAAGTACCCGCGGGTCCTCACGACCGCGGCTCCGGCGCGCCCGCAGACACGGTCTCTTTCGCGGGGGTCGCCGACCGCGCCTGCGCGGCCCGCTGGGCCTCCGCCGTGGCGGCGTCGATCGCGTCGAACATCCGCTCGCGCGTGTTGCGGACATACCGACTGATCAGGAAGATGAGCGCAATCAGCACCAGGACGATCGCAAGCAGGGTCCAGGAGATTGCAGCCGCCAGCGCGGATGTTGTCACTGCCGTGAACTTCGGCTCAGGGGATGCGGGCAGCAGCTTGCCGTTCTGGTCACGCAGCTGCGACTGACCGACGAGATCGGTCGGGGCGCTCGGAGTGAGCTTGACGTTTGCGAACAGAAGGACCAGCGGGAATACCCCCGCCACGGTCTCGTGGATGTGTGTGCTTTGGCCGGGCAGGAGATTCAGCAGCGGCTTGCCGGTGATTTTGCCAAGGCCGATCCCGAACGGCCCACTCATTTCGATGGACTGGGCAACATCCTCGCGCACGTTGCCGTTGTTCCTCACGTCGTAGTCAACGGCAGCGCCGCCACCGCCGAAGGGGTTCCAGACGGGCGTGAAGCCCGCGACGACGCCGGTCGCGACAACCTTGGCAACGGGTTGTCCGGAGACCCGGAGATAGACTCGCGCGGCGACGCGCTGGTCGATTCCGACCCCACTCTTCTTGCCGGGCGCGGCGGTGGTCACGGAGGCGATCACCCCACCGGTGTGGTCGCCCGGGGTCGCGTCGGAGGGCACCAGGATGGTGAACGGAATGATGGCGGTCTGCCCTGCCGGAACGGTGATCTTGGCTGTCTTGGTCGTGATCCACGATCCGACATCGTGGGGCTTCTGTGCGGCGGGAAGCAGGCTGAATGCACCACTGTCGAACTGGTTGATGGCGTCGGTGCCATAGATGGTGAAGGTCTGTTTGGCCGTGCCGCGGTTCGACACGGCGACAAAATCGTCGATCTCGGTGCCGGGATCGACGCCGTACGCGAACGACAGTCGGCCGTCGTTCCCCGTTGGACCGGAGGCCTGAACACTCCAGGTTATCGCGGGTGCCTTCGGCGGCGCGTCGGCAGCCACAGCCGACAGAGCGGGGGCGAGAGCCAGCCCGAGAGCGAGAACGGCCGCGAGAGCCAAAGGCGTGCGCTTCATGATGTGGACCAGAGATTTCTACGAGGGTGCAGTTGATAGGTGGTGATGGGACGAGAACGCCGGATGAGCCGGGGCCGGACGAGAACGTCCGACCCCGGCCCGGGGTGACTCAGTTTCCGTTACGCAAGCGTCAGCGTCAGCAGGGCCGAGTAGTGACCGGTGGCGGAGTTCGCCGGGATCGCCACGTTCAGTCCAGCCTTCACAACGGTGACCGGGCTGCCGTCAACGACCGGGGCGGACGCCAGCTGGCTGACCGCCTTGAGGCCGCCGGTGGGCGCCGCCTGGACCGCCGGAAGCACGGTGGCGCCAGCCGCCGCACCCGTCGGGCCGCTCGTGAGCGACGGGGTCCAACCCAGGTACTTACCGCTCAACGTCTTGGCGCCGGCCGTGAAGTCGGACACCGATCCGGTGAGCGACCAGGCGGCCGCGTCCAGTGAACGGTTGTCGGTGACCGTGATGCCGGAGAAGCCCGTCGGGTTGCTCGCCGTCAGCAGGCCACTGTTGTAGGTGGCGGAGCCGAGGTCGACCGAGGTCGGGACATTCGAGAGCACGAGGCCACCCGGGTTGGCACCAGCAAGAACATCGAATGTGATGTTCGTTGCGCCAGTGTTGGAGCCGTTGATGCTGATCGTTGCGGTCGACGACATGGAGCCGTTGAACGCGGTGTCACCGGCGTAGGTCACCGTGAAGGTGTATACACCGGGGGACAGCGAGCCGGTCGTGAAGGTTGCAACACCGGCCGCAATCGTTGCCGTGCCGAGCGTCGCAGCGGACGGGGCGGTCTGGTTGACCGTCGCCGTTCCCGTTGCCGTGGCGGCGTTGGTGCCGTCGGCAGCGTTCTTGATCTGCGTGTTGATCGTCGCGGTCTTGGCGACCTGGTCGGCCGAAGCCGTGATCGACGTTGTGGTGTTGATCTTGGCAACCGGAGTCGACCAGGTGTGAGCCGTCTTGTCGAAGTTCAACGTCAGAACGAAGTACTTGTCGTTCACGAAGTCGAACTGGCCGAGCGAGTCAGCACCGCAGTAGTAACGAAGCTCGAACGAGCCTGTCGCCAGCGTTGGTGCCGCAACCTCGAGCGACTTGTTGTTGTCCACCTTGGGGTTCTGGGCGGGCAGCGTCGAGGACTCGTCCATCGCGATCGAGGTGTCGGCGGGGCTGAGGCCGTTCGTGCCCTCAACTCCGTCGTCAGCAACGAAACCGGTTGAACCGAGCGTTCCGACCTTGACTCCACCCTGGAACACGGTGAAGATCGCCGCACCACGGAACCCGGCGGGGCACGCCTGGTCGACCGTGATTCCGTAGATCATCGGGTTGGTGGTGGAGCTGCCAGCGGTGACCTGCTTGGCGGCAATGGTGCCGACATTCGATCCCGTTGTGAACAGCTTGATGTTGCCGGTAATTGAATCGGCGTTCGCGGCCGAGGCCGTGAGCGTCGCACCGGCGACGACGAGTGCGCCCGTGACGAGTACTGCGGCAAAACGCCGCGAGAACTTATTCATTAGATTCTTTTCCTTTGTGAGTTGGTGAATCGATGTGAACGGTAAGGAGGGAACTACTGGGTGAACGCGCCCTGCAGCGAGGTGTCGCCGCAGTTCGAGATCGTCTGGAATCCGAACGCCTCGATCAGCGCGGACTGCGAGCAAACCGCGCTCGACGCGCCGACGAAGGTGGTCTTGATCGGACCGGCGGGGCTCACGAGTGCGCTCGACACGACGTTGAACACCTGGCGGGTGACGGGGAACGACGGGTTCATGACCGTCGTCGTGCCGCTCTCGCGGATCGGCGCCTGGCCACCAATCGAACCCAGCGCAACGTTGCCGCGGCGCTCCAGCACGCTCACACCGAACGCCTGGGCGATCGACGCGTGGTTGCCCTGTGCGATGTACTGTGCGATCGAGAACGGGACGATGTCACCCGCGTCGTCGATCGAGGTGCCGTTGTGCTCCTCGACCGTCACGGGGACGGTGTCGGTGTTCACTCGCTTGACGCAGCTCGGAAGAGCGGTGTCACTGAAGCCCAGTGTGGACGCCCAGAACTTCGCGGTACCGGAGCCCGACTGCGGGACGAGCGGGTGAATCGTGATCGAGTCGCCGTCGCTGTTCTGGTAGGTCGTCTTGAAGCAGTTGTAGATGTTGTACAGCGACAGGCGTGAGTGTGCGTCGGCCGCGCTGCCCAGCGGAATATTGCGCGGGAAGTCGCTGCCGGCGTTGACCGCGTAGGTCACTGCGTCGAGTGCGAACGGGATGTAGGTGACGTCGGTTCCGGTCGAGCCCTGGAAACCAGAGGCACGAGCGAAGTCAACCTGACCGGCGATGTTCACGCTGTTCCACAGGTGAGTTCCACCCTCGATCGAGTCGCTGAGCGCCTTGACACCGTCACCCGAACCGTTCGGACGGACGTAGGCAGGTCCACCCGACTTGGTGATGATGTTGCCACCGCCCACGCCGGTCACGGGATCGACGGCGTCGTAAGAGCCGATCGCGGGGACTGCCGAACCCATTCCGTTCATGACGTCCTGGATGGTGTCAGAACCAACACCAGAGAGCGTCTTGAATCCGGTTGGGTCAGCGAACGCGGGCGACGCCGAAACAGCCATGGCCACGGCACAGGCTGCCGCGACCGCCGCCGCGCCGAGGCGCAGCTTATTCTTCTTTAGCATTGCTGCCAGCTTTCTTTGTTATTCTGCCCATGCGTTTCCGTCCAAACGGACGCTCCCCTCGCCGGGGTCTCACACTTTGGCGGGGGGATTTTCCGTTCCTGGGCGTTTCGGAACGGAAGTTTTGTGGGGGTCATCTGCGACCCAATCCGACGACGAGCGGCGCGAAAACTGCGCCGACGAGGCCAACGATCAATGCGATCCCGAGGAAGAGCTGGCCGAAGGGTGTGCTCGAGTCGGCGGGCGTCATCCCCTCCTTGCTCGTTCCGAGCGACACGATGTGTGGTCCGGAACTGGATGATCCGCTCGGGCCGGATCCCGAGTCGCCACCGCCATCACCGAACCCGTTGTTGGAGCCACCGACGTTCGTGCCGTCGTCCGGAGAATTCGTCGAACCCGTGTACATCGCAATCGCGGTCGCCGCGGCCTTGGCCTGGGACTGCAGGTCGCCGGACAGCGGGAGGTATCCGTCGGGGAGCTGGCCGACCTGGGTCCCCTCGGTCTGGCCGTCGCCGACGATGTACGTCAGCATCTTCGCCATGGAGGTGCGAGCCGCGGACGAACTGCCGGAGAGGTTGACGGCGGCATACACGACCGTGGTCAGCGGATAGCCGTCGCCCGACACCTTCTCGGGGTCAACCTGCCTGACCGCCGGATTACTCGTCGCGACGAGCCCGGACGAGATCGCGGCCGACATGGTGGCCGGCGTTGGGACAGTTACCGTCGTCCCGTTCGCTGCCTGGAGACCCACCGAGTCGAGGTCGTAGCGCAGGGTCGCCGCGACATCCGTCACCGCGATGACAAAACGCCGTCCCGGAATCTGCGGACCGCCGGATACCCAGTCCCCACGACTGCCGTCGGGCTTCGTCGCCGACGGATCCCATCCGGTCTTCGCTCCCGGGTTTGCTCGGAAGGCGACCACCGCAGACTTGACGAAGTCATCGACGTACGGCGAGGACTGGATCGAGTCGTAGCGGCTCGACTCGACGCCCAGCACGTGTGGCACCTCGGATTCATCGGCCTTGGGAAAGTAGTTGACCGGCGCGGTTGCGAGCGAAAGCGGCGATCCGTCGAGGTTGCTGAATCCGACGGCTTTCTGCGTCGAGAGCTTTGCTCCCGTCGTTGGGTCGAACTGCGGCACGTGGGCCGCGGGGTCGCCCGCGGGAAGGTAGTTCGGATTGACCGTCATGCCCCACGGGTCGGGCTTCCCGTTCAGGAAGTCCCGAGCAGCGGCATCGGACTGGATCCACTTCCAGATCTGGGCGATCGCGTCCGCATCCGACGGGCCGGGGAGGACGAGGGACGGGTTGGTGATGAAGTCGTCCGAGTTGGGGTTCAACGCCTGGAAGTCGGGGTCCTGGAACAGGTAGGTGTAGCTCTGGTTCACTGCTCCGAGCTGCGCGTAGTCGGCGTTCCCCTGATCGGTGCCGTCGAGGGGAAGCTCGAACAGGTACGACTGTGTGAGCAGCTTGGCCAGCAGCCGGGGCGACAGGTTCAGATGGTCAATCTGCCCGTTGACGCCGTCCGCGAGAAACGAGACTGCCACGCCGCCGATGGCGACGGGCGCATATGCCACCGTCGTATGGTCAAAGGCCGATTGATCGTCGGGATCCTGGAGTTCGTCCCTCGTGATCGGGTACGAGGTGAACGCCGCATCGGCCTTGCCCTCCAGCAGCTGGGCGCGGGCGACCGAGTCGGGGTTGGTGTTGAAGCTGATCGGCGTCCCCACCGTGGTGCACAGCGTCGGCTGCCAACTCGCCATCGCGCTGATCAGAAGCTGGGACCCGATCACGTTCTCCTCTGCGCCCCCGGCGCACACGCCGGCAACCGGGTTGAACTGCAGCGGCACGACGATCCGGTTTTTCCAGTAGTCGCACCCGGGGTTCATGGGGCTGCCGGCCTGGATCGCGGGGCTGAGTCCGTAGGTGTACGGAGCGCCGCCGGGGGCGTAGATCGCGCTGCAGGAGGCGTCGTGGCCGCCGTACACGGTGCCGCGGGGAACCAGCACGAGGTAACACTTCAGGGTGCTCGTGCTGCTACCGCAGCCGAGGTGCGGCGCCTGGATGGAGGACTGCATCTCGAAGTCGAAGCTCCCGGTTCCGTCGTCCTTGATCCGAGCACCGTTTTGTTCATTGCTCGAGTCGACGCCGAACTCCTCGGCGATGGGATATTCCTTGTTGCCCGAGTCGTCCGGTACCTGGTAGGCCGGGAAGGACCCCCCGTCGCGGGCGACAAACGGATTGTCCGTGGTGTGGTCGGCGGTCGGAGACACGTCGCGCGCGGCGATGCGGTAGACGTTGTCGCCGTAGACCGAGGAACCAAGACCGTTGTTGGCGGCGAAACGGCCGCCCCACTCACAGGTCTGGCGAAAGTTCGGCGAGCTGGGGTCCCCCCAGCACTGCATCGCCTGGACGAAGTTCGTCGCCGTCGACCAGATTTGGCCGGTGCCGTCCGCTGCACTCTGAGTACCACCGGAGAATCCCGAGACGTCGACCCGCACCGCCTGGTCGATCAGGTTTTGGGTCTGTTCGACGGTGACCTTGATGTTCTTGAACTCGTTGTATTCGAAGCCACTGGTGTCGCGGGTCGGCTGGATGGATGCTGCGGAACCCGTGTCACCGGTCCAGCTGACGGTCAGCGACGAGTCGGCGTTGGCATCCGCTTTCGCCGACAGGGTGCCGCTGAATGCGATCCCGCCCAAGGACGCCACCGCGATGAGCACGCACGCGATGCGGACGACGAGGGCGCGTCGATTGCCCTGGACTCGGATGGTGGGGGGAAGCACGCTGTGCACGCTAGGAGCCTTCCGTCGAGCTTGGGCTAGGAGCACGTTCCCTACGTACGGACCGCAGGTGAATTTTCGGTATCGCGAATCCGGCCGCTCGCCGTTTGGGTCGCTCGGGGGACCCCCTACGCGGACGATCCCGCGGGCGGAGGCGAGACCTGATGGGCGGGCCGAAGATCGCACCGAGCACCAGCAGCACGGCCACCGCGGCCGCCATCAGGCCGGGCGTCGCGGTCACCGTGGATGTCGGAATCGTCATCGGCTTGCCGGCGACGGTGAGCGGCCGGGTATCCGACGAGACATCCGAGGTGGCGACGCCGCCACCCCCGGAGCTACTGTCTGAGCTCCCGTCCGACGGGCTGCCAGAGCCCGAGGCGCCGGACGAACCGGACGATCCGGAACCGCCCTTGCTGCCCGCGGTCGACACATTCGCGGCTCCGCCGGTCCCCGTCGCGCACTGCGTCGTGCCCTGCTTGTCGCACGCCTGGGGTTGCGCAGCCGTGGTCGCAAGCCGGTTGGACCCGTCCGAGGAGAACGTCGGGTTGTTGCACTTCGCGATGTTGACACTCGTCGGATCGCCGCCGGGTATCTTCAGCACCTGGTCGAGGCCCGCCTGCGCGAGGTTGATGGGTAGCGCCGAGTAACCCAGCACGTCCGCATCCTGCTGTCCCTGGCAGAGGAAGTAGTTGGCGAAGGCGGCGAGCGTCTTCCCCTTGTTCAGGGTGAAGCCGTACTCGAGCGCGGTGGGTACCAGCATGTATGAATAGGACGAGAGCGGGTAGGTGCGCGGATCCGGGTTCGTGTAGACGCCACCGAGAATTTGAGTGAGGTAGTCCGTCGAGCTCTGGTCCTCGTTGATCTGCGCCTTCAGGAGCGCGACCGCGACGTTTCCCGCGGTCGGCTCGGTGTAATAGCCGGCGGCGTTCAGGATCTTCGCGACCGGGAAGTGCGAATTCAGCGCGTACGAGTATTCGACGTAGGTGATCGAACCGACATACTGCGGCTGCGCGACGTAGCCGGCAACGCCGTTTGAACCCGACTGGGCTTTGAATCCCGGCAACGCGGGAAAGTTCGAGGTGATGCCGCACAGGCTCGATCCCCCGACCCCGGGCTTGCCTGCCTTCTGGCAGAGGTCAGCATAGACGTCGGGGAACTGTGATCGCATCCACGCGGTCAGCTGCGCCGAAGTACCCGACCCGTCCGAGCGAACGACCGGGACGATCGGGATGGCCGGAAGGGCGAGGGAGGGATTGTCGGCGGCGATCGCGGGGTCATTCCACTTGGTGATCGCGTCGGAGAAGATCTTCGACACGGTTGCACCACTGAGTCGCAGGTTGGTGACCCGCTTGCCGCCGATCACCAGGTTGTACATGAAGGACGTGCCACCGGCGACGAACGGCATGTACGCGAAGTGCCGCGGCGGCACCGGATCGACGCTGTCGCTGTTCTTCAGTGCGTACGGGATCTCGGAGACGGCGAAGTCGGCGCCACCGTTCGGGAGGGCAAACGCCTGGCGCCCGGCCGAGGACCCGGCATCCGAGTAGTTGACCTTCCACTGGTAGTTGCTCAGCACGTTTCGGGCCCACTGCTGGATGGCGTTGGCCGACCAGGTCGAGCCGATGCCGGAGATCGTCGCGTAGCTGGCACCGACGTCCGTCCGACTCGCCGCCGCCGGCGCACCACCGACACCGCTACCGACAACGCCGATAATCGCCAATGCCGCGAGGGTCGCCGCGGCGACATGTCTCCTCATCACGAGTCTCCGCCCGGGGTGCGTCGGCGCCGAGGCCGTACGGATTGCGGTGTTGTGGCGAACATCCCGAGTTCGCGAGCCCGGATGCGGTAGTCATCCTGTCGAGACTGCTGCAGCCGCCGCCGAAGCTGGCCCGCGGTGAGTACGCCCGGGCCGCGCCCGCCGATCAGTCGGGCGATGATGAACAGCACGAGCACCAGCAGCATGAGAACTGCCGCACTGCCGAACCCCCGCGCGATGTAGTTGGGCTCCGGTGACTTGACGAAGCTGAAGGTCGCAAGTGGCAGTGACACCATCGGACCCGAGAACGGGTTGAAATTGAAGAAGCTCGTGAGTCCGGCGGTGAGTAGCACCGGCGACGTCTCGCCGATCCCGCGCGCGGTTCCCAGAATGATGGCGGTCGTCAGTCCGGAGCGGGCGGTCGGCAGTGTCACATTCCAGACGGTGCGCCAGCGGTTCGATCCGAGCGCCTGAGACGCCTCCTTGAGACCCGCGGGGACAAGCCGCAGCACGACGTCGGACGAGCGAATGATGATCGGGAGCATCATTACCGTGATTGCGAGTGAGGCCGCGAAACCGGAGCGCGGAACCCCAAGGGTCAGGATGACTGTCGCGTAGATGAACAGACCGGCGACGATCGAGGGGAGGGCGGTCATCGCTTCGACCACCGTTCGAACCAGTCGCGCGTACCTGCCGGGAAATTCGCTGAGGTAGACCGCTGTCGCGAGACCGAGGGGAATGCTGATGGCCAGGGCCATCGTGATCATGATCAGCGTCCCGGCGATCGCGTGCAGGATCCCACCGTCGGTGAGCGGATCGAGCGGACCCGCAGCGCTCATGTCCGCGGTGAAGAAGTTGAGGTGCCAAAACGCCGAGTACCCCTTCACGAAGGTGAAGATGACCACCGCGCCAAGGGCGATGAAGAGCAGGATCGCGAGGGAATGCACCAGAACCGCGACCAGACGATCCCGAACCGCCATGCCCGACTCGTCGAACCTCGTGACGATTCCGTAAAACAGCACGAAGAAGACATAGGCGAACCCGATAAACGGCAGGATCCCCTGGAAGATGAGCAGCTGGGTCATCAGCCACGCCGACAGGGACACGGCCGCGATCGCCGAGCCGAGGATGCCGAAGGTATCGGAGCGACGGATCGCCCCGGTGCTGCGCCGGACCTCGACGAGCTCACCCTCGCCGAGCTCTTGCGGCGGCGCGGGAGACGGGGGTGGCGCAATGGTCGTCGTCATCAGTCGCTCGATGCTCCGGACCGGGACCGGGAGATGATGATGGATGCGCCGAAGTTGACGATAAGGGTCATGATGAAGAGGGCGAGCCCGGCCGCCATGAGCGCGGAGATCTCGAACGGGGATGCCTCGCTGTAGCGAAGCGCGATGAGCGCGGAGATCGAGTTCGCGCCGCTCTGCAGGATGTGTGGCTGGATCGTAAAGATCGGGCTGATGATCAGGTAGACCGCGATCGTCTCCCCGAGTGCTCGACCCAGGCCGAGCATTGTGCCGCCGATCATGCCGGCCCGTCCGAAGGGGAGCACGACACTTCGAATCATTCCCCAGCGGGTCGCGCCGAGCGCGAGTGCACCCTCGCGCTCACCCAACGGCGCCTGCGTGAACACCTCGCGCATGATGGAGCAGATGATCGGGGCGACCATCATGGCGACGACAATTCCGGCGACGAAGGTGGATGCCGTAAAGATCGTCTTGGTCGTGAGCGGATCCGACGGGTCGAACCCGTCGACGTGAAAGATGGGAATCCAGCCGAACCAGGTCGCGAGAAACTGCGAGACATCCACGATTCCCGGCGAGACATTCTGGATCCCCGGCTGGAGAAGAAACAGCCCCCACAGCCCGTACACCACGCTGGGCACCGCAGCCATCAGGTCAACAAGCGTGATGAGGGTCTGCCTGATCTGGCGCGGCGCGTACTCGCTGATGTACAGCGCGGTACCCGTCGCAAGCGGTACCGCGATGACGATGGCGGTTAACGCGACAAAGATCGTGCCGAGCAGCACTGCCGCGATGCCAAAGACGCCGGAGTTGGGGTCCCAGGCCTGGGTCGTCAGAAACTTGGGACCGTCGGCCCCGAGCGCCTGCCCGCCCTGCAGGAGCAGGAATACCCCCGCGAGGGACATGATCCCGAGCACAACGAAACTCGCGGAGCGGGTGCCGAGGCGGAACGGGACGTCGCTGCGATCATGCTTTGTCGTCAGCGTTCGCGGCTGATCGACGAGAAGGTCACCGGACACGAAGGCTGTTCTCCTTAGCCGAGCGATCGGGCGCCAGGCGGGCGCCGTCGCCGAAGACCGCAACCTTCAGCGACGACACGGCGAGACTCACCGACTGCGATCGTTCTCGATCGGCCAGGTACCAACGCGAGCACACCACGGCGGGCTCGCCGTCGATGGAGAGATACCAGCCCTGAAGTCCGCGGGCGTCGTCAACGACGGGGCGAACAATGGCGGAGGCGAGACTGGCGACCGTCGCGGCCGCCGCATCCGATGCCGCCCTGAATCCGGCGAAGATCCCGGCGCTTCGCGCGAGCTCCCGATTGTTCGCCGAGACGAGCTGCCACACGCTTGGTTCGGCCACTTTCACCACGGTTGGCGCACGTTTGCCGAGCACCCGGCTCACGTGCGCCAACCATGGGCCCAACTCCGGATTCTCGACACCCGCAAATCTGGTGAAAATGACACGCGGTTGCACAGTCATCGTGGCGCACTTTCTATCGGGGTTTCGGGAGTGGCCGATCGGGCGGCGGCCGGTTCCTCGTCACGAAAGCTACGGACGGGCAATTAATCAGCCGAGTCGGCCACTTTCACGGCAACAAGACGGCAGGTAAACAAACGGCATCTTCATAGCAATTCGTGACTTTCGCCGAATTGCCGTGTGCTAGGCCCGCGTAGACCCCTCTGTCCTGTCGATGACGGACCTGCTACGACACGGGCGGCGGCACGGCGCTGGGCACGATCGTGCGATTGAGCGCGGTGACGATCGTGACCGCCCGCTGCCAGTACTGCGTGTAGTAGTCGGGGTCGGCATTGCGCTGCACTGTGTGCGCGACCACGGTCGGCGGCAGGGTCTCCCAACTCACGATCCCCTGCATCCGCAGGAAGAACGCGCGAGCCGCCGTATACGGGTCCATGCGATTTGCCAGCTCGCCGTAGTTGCTGCGCTGCTGGAAGATGCCTCGGCTGTCCGGTCCGGCGGTGTCTCCGTAGTTGACATTGCGAAGGCTCGATTCGCCGATCGCCGTCATCACGCCAATCTCCTGGCCGTGCACGCTGAGCCCGTAGGACTGCGCGGCGCGAAGAACCTGTGCGGCGTTCACGAGTTGCGACTGGCAGAATCCGGCAATCGGACCGGCCGGCACTAGGTACGAACCCACCGTCACCTTCTGAACGACCGGGCAGGCGGGGATGGAGGGAGGCTCGAGCGGCGGCGCCGCAACGGGACGGAGCAACACGAACGCTCCGCCAACGACCACGAGAAGCAGCACGACGGGAACCAGCACCCTCAGCCAGACCCGGCTGTCGCGGCGCGGCTTGCGCCGGGAGCGCCTGCGCTTCGCCATCAGGCGAGGAACAGCGCGCGGAGTCGCTTGGTGGTGAAGATCAGGCCAATCGTGATCATCACCGCAAAGTACAGCACGTGCCAGAGCAGTCCCCAGCTCAGCGCACCCGTGGTCAGGCCGCGAATCAGCTCAACGCCGTGCCACAGCGGGAGCGCCTCGATGATGTACTGCATGATCGGCGGGTAGACGGTGATCGGGTAGAACGTGGCCGAGAAGATGAACATCGGCAGCATAACGAAGTTGATCCAGTCCATCTGCTGGAACGTCTTCATGTAACTGGTGATCGCCATCCCGAGGCTTGCGAAACCGAAGGCGATGAGGACCACGGCCGGCAGCGCGAGGATCGCGGTCCAGGCCAGGTTCAGGCCAAAGACCTGCATCACGATCATGAACCCGACCGCGTAGAGGAGTCCGCGCAGAAGTGCGAACGCGATCTCGCCCAGCGCGACGTCAAAAGGACCGATGGATGTGGCGAGCATCCCCTCGTACAACTTTCCGTAGTTCATCTTGAAGAAGACGTTCCAGGTCGAGTCGTAGATCGCCCCGTTCATGGCCGAGACCGCGAGAAGTGCCGGCGCGATGTATGCGGCGTACGGTACCTGCTGGCCGGTCGACGTCGTTACGGTGCCGATTAGCGAGCCGAGACCGATCCCGAGCGAGAGCAGGTAGAGAACGGGCTCGAAGAATCCGCTGAGTACGACCCAATAGTTTGACGTGCGCGTCGCGAGGAGCCCGCGACCGAGGATGGCGCGCGAGTTGCCCGCGTAGATCGCACCAAGGAACCGACTGCGGGACTGGGCAGTCACCAGCGCCGGGGACGTCGGCACTGTCGCAGTCACGAGCCCAGCCTCTTTCTAAACTGCCGAGCAGCCAGAGTCCAGCCGGTCGTGGCGAGCGCCAGCAGGTAGACGACGTGGACGAGAGTGAGCCACCCGGGTTCGACCAGGCCGTAGCTGAGCACCCGGCCCAGCTGGGTGCCGTGCCACAACGGCGAGATCCAGCCGATCCATTGAAGGTAGATCGGTAGGTTCGTGATGGGGAAGAACGTGCCGGAGAACAGGAACATCGGCATCAGGATGAAGCGCTGGATGATCGCCATCTGTCCGTGATCCTCGGTGATGGTCGACGTGTACGCCATGATCATGATGCCGACCGACATCCCGACCAGCACCGCGACGAGGATGTCGAACACTCCCGACCAGTGCGGCACGGCCCCGAAGATCAGCATGAAGGCGTAGTAGATCGCGACGGTCGGAAACATCCGCACGAAGACGCTGATGATCATGCCGTTGACGATCTGGAGACCCGAGAGCGGCGCGGCATTCATCCCGAAGAAGATCGGGTTCCACTTAAAGCCCATCAGCACGGGGTAGGAGAACTCCTCCCCCGCGACCGTCACCGCCGCGGAGGCGAGGAGCGCGGGCGCGACGAATTCGAGGTAGGTGGCGCCTCCGACGGGCACGTTGACGAGACGAGCGAGCCCGACCCCGAGGCCGAACAGGTAGAGAAGCGGGTTGCCGAAACCCGTAACGAGGAGCGTTTGCAGGTAAGCCCGCATGGCGTACAGGCGGTGCTCGGCGACGTAGAACGATCCCCACCGGCGCGGCTTCTCGCCAGCGGAAGTCAGCCGTTCGATCGACGCGGTCATTCGATCAGGCTCCGCCCGGTCAGCCGCAGGAACACATCCTCGAGGCTCGAGCGGCGCACGAGACTCGTGATCGGGTTGAGTCCGCGCCTGATGATCTCGCTCAACTCCGCCTCGCCGTTGTCGCTGTAGATCAGGATGCGATCCGGCAGTACCTCGACGCGATCACCGATGCCCTTGAGCTGTTTTGCCACGTTCGCATTCTTCTCCGAACCGAAGCGAACCTCGACGACTTCGCGGGTCGAGTATTGCTTGATGAGGGCCGCCGGCGACCCCTCCGCCATGATCGTGCCCTTGTCGACCACGACCAGGCGATCGCACAACTGCTCGGCCTCATCCATGTAATGCGTCGTGAGCACGAGCGTCGTTCCCTGTTCCTTGAGTCGAAAGAGCCGATCCCAGAGGATGTGCCGGGCCTGCGGATCGAGGCCGGTCGTGGGCTCATCCAGCAGCAGGATGCGGGGATCATTCACGAGCGCGCGCGCGATGGTGAGTCGCCGCTTCATTCCGCCGGAGAGGTCGTCGACCCGGGACTTCGCCCGGTCGCTCAGCTGGGCGAACTCCAAGAGCTCGTCCGCTCGCTTGGCCACCTGCCGGCGCGGGATACCGAAGTACCGGCCATAGACGATGAGGTTGTCGCGAACGCGAAGCTCCTGGTCGAGGTTGTCCGCTTGCGGCACGACTCCGAGCTGGGCTCGAATCTCCGGGCCATGTTCGTTTGGGTCGAGACCGAGGATCGACAGGTCCCCGCTGGTGCGCGTCGACACCGCGCCGACCATTCGCATGGTGGTGGACTTTCCCGCCCCGTTCGGTCCGAGCAGTCCGAACGATTCGCCGGGCGCCACCTCGAACGAAATTCCGTCAACCGCCGCAAAGTCCTTGTACTTCTTGGTCAGCAAGGAGGCGGTGATGACGGCTTCTGGCACGATTTCGAGCCTAGACCAGACCGCCGACCCACCAAGATGAGTCCAAAGTCAACCAAAGTTGACATCCCAAATCTCGTCAACTACGGTTGACGGCATGGAACATCTCATGCTGACGCTTGCGGATGCCGCAAACTCGGATGACCCGATCGTGGCGCTACGAGCGATTGAAAAACTCCGCAAGGAAGTCGACCGCGTGGAGGCCGTCGCGGTTCGCCGCGCCCGCAACGCCAACGCGTCCTGGCAGCTGATTGCGCTCGCGCTCGGCGTATCCAAACAGGCAGTTCACAAGAAGTACGGACGAAGCTAAGACCATGAGCACAGAGACTTCACAGCGCCCGGCACGCGGCGGCCTCTTCGGACGCCGTCGCTCAGCGGCCGGAGACGACGGGCCGCGCGCAAAGTTCAGCCAGCTGCTGCCCTACCTCCTGCAAAACAAGCCGCTCATTGCCGTGGTCGTCGTCCTCAGCGTGATCGGATCCGTCGCGACCGTCGCGCAGCCACTCCTCGTGCGCCAGGGCATCACCAATTTCCAGGACAAGCAGCCGTTCACCGCAATCGCGGTCCTCGTACTCGTGCTTCTCGTCGCGACCGCACTCGTCACCGCCTTCCAGCAGTACCTGCTGCAGCGGATGGGGACGAATATCGTCTTCTCGGTTCGCAAGGTGCTGGTGCGCCGACTTCTGGGGCTTCCGATCAGCGAGTTCGATACCCGTCGCACGGGCGATCTGGTCTCCCGGGTCGGCTCCGACACCACGCTGCTCTACTCCGTGATGACCCAGGGACTCGTCAGCTCGATCGGCGGCGCGCTCCAATTCGTGGGGTCGCTGATCGCGATGGCGTTCATCGACCCGCTGCTGCTGGGCATCACGGTCGTGGTGATCGGACTGTCCATCGTGGGAGTCGGTTCACTGTCGGGGCGCATCCGGATCGCCAGCCAGGGCCAGCAGACCAAGGTCGGCGAACTGGGTGCGAGTGTTGCGCGCGCGGTCGGCGCGATTCGAACGATCCGGGCATCCAACGCGACCGAGCGTGAGATCGATGCGGTCCAGGACGACGCGCTCGGCGCACGGAACATGGGATTCAAGGTCGCTCGTGCGTCCGCCCTCGTCGTTCCGATCGCGGGGATCGCGCTCCAGGTCTCGGTGCTCGCCGTGCTGGGTGTCGGTGGTCTGCAGGTCGCGAGCGGCACCCTGACCATTGCGACACTCATCGCGTTCGTCATCCTGTTGTTCACCATGATCGCCCCGCTTGGCTCCGCCTTCGGTGCGGTCACCTCGGTGAGCCAGGCGCTCGGCGCCCTCGGTCGGATCCAGGAGATCATCGATCTGCCCGGCGAGAGCGAGCAGGATGCCGGTGTCACGCCGGTCGCCGCCATCGAGCAGGACGACGCGGTCGGGTTCGAGAACGTCGCGTTCACCTACCCGGAGAAGGCGCACAAGTCGGAGGCGGCCAAGCTGCTGGCCGCGTCGGGCGTCCCGGTTCCCGACGCGCTCGAGGGACACGAGGAAACGGATGGTGTCGAAACCCACGATCGCACCGTGCTCCACGGGGTCTCGTTCACTGCGCCGCGCGGCAAGCGCACCGCACTCGTCGGTCCGTCCGGAGCGGGCAAGAGCACGATCCTTGCCCTCATCGAGCGGTTCTACGACCCCACCGCGGGGGTTGTGCGACTCGGCGGCGTCGACATCCGCGGCCTTGACCGCACCGAGCTGCGGGGCCAGATCGGATATGTCGAACAGGATGCCCCCGTACTCGCCGGCACGATCCGGGAGAACCTCACGCTCGGCGCACCCGAGGCTACCGACCAGCAGTGCATCGACGTGCTGCACGCCGTCAACCTGACCGAGGTGCTCGAGCGCAACGAGCTGGGGCTCGAGGCGCCGGTCGGCGAGGATGGCGTGATGCTGTCCGGCGGCGAACGCCAGCGCCTGGCCATTGCGAGGACGCTGCTTGTTGCACCGCCCATCCTGCTGCTGGACGAGTCGACGTCGTCGCTCGACGGTCTCAACGAGCAACTGCTGCGTGAGGCGATCGACGCGGTCTCCGAAAATCGCACCCTCATTGTCATTGCCCACCGGCTGTCGACCGTGGTCGACTCCGACCAAATCGTGGTTCTTGATCACGGTCGCGTGGTCGGCGTCGGAACCCACTCCGAGCTCATCAAGTCGACGCCGCTCTACAAGGATCTCGCGAAGCACCAGCTGCTCGTCTAGGTCAGACGCGTCAGCACGTCCCGCAGGCGACGGAGGCCGTGGTCGATGCTGGCCTCCTCGATTGCGCCGTATCCGAGCACAAACCCGCGCCGCGCTTGCTCGCTGTCCTCGTTGTGGGCGAATCGCGCGATCGACTGGATCCCCACCCCTGCGGCGGCCGCCGCGTCCGTCACCGCGGTAACCCGTAGCGGCACGTCCGCGCGCAGTTGTGCGAACAGGTGCAGACCGGCGACGGAGGGCACCACGTCGAGCCACCGCGAGAGCTCGCGCTCAACACCCTCGATGATCCGCTCGCGCCGACCCGCGTAGACCCGGTTTGCGCGACGAACGTGGGCAGCAAAGATGCCCTCGTCGAGGAGGCGAGCGAGAGCGCCCTGGGTGACGGTGTCGGTGTGCCAGTCGCTCAGCCGTTTCGCGACGGCGAGCGGCTGATGCAGTGACTCCGGCGCGACCAGAAATCCGATGCGCAGGCCCGGTACAAGGGTCTTGGAGAACGTCCCGACGTAGAGCACCCGGCCGGCGCGATCGAGACTCTGCAGCGGATCGAGCGCACCACCGCCGTAGTGGAACTCGCTGTCGTAGTCGTCCTCGATAATCACGGCGTTAGCCGTCTCCGCCCAGGCCAGCAGTTCGAGTCGTCGAGTGAGCGACGTGCGAACGCCGGTAGGAAACTGGTGTGAGGGCGTCGTGTAGACGAGCCTTGCGCGGGGGGGTATCTCGCTGACGACGATGCCGTGTTCGTCGACCCGCACTCCGACGACGGTTGCCCCGAGGCTCTCGAACAGCGATCGGACCGGTGGATAGCCCGGCTCCTCGACCGCGATCACATCCCCGGGCCCGACCAGAACGCGCGTGGCAAGATCGAACGCCTGTTGTGCACCGGAGGTGACAATCACGTCGTCGGCACCGGCCCGCACCGACCGCGAGACCCCGACGTGTCTGGCGATCGCCGCGCGAAGTCGCGGTAGACCGGGGGGATGCGCATAGCCGTTGAGCAGGGCGGAACCGAGTTGCAGCTCATTTGCCACCTGACGACGCCACGCGGCCAGCGGGAACAGCGCGGGGTCGGGGATGCCGATCCCGAAGTCGAACGCGGCCGGCGCGCGCTCGGTCGACGGGACGGTCCTGCCTGCCCATACCGGGCGAGCCGTTACCGTCCGGCCGTGGGGTGCCCGCCGAGCCTGTCCGGATGCCCTGGCCTCGGCGACGAACGTCCCCGCGCCCCTGCGGGTCACCGTGAAGCCCTCGGCTGCGAGTCGGTCATAGGCGACGGCGACCGTGGTTCGGGAAACGCCGAGGGTCGCCGCGAGAGCTCGGCTGGGCGGCAATGCCTCCCCGGCCGCGAGCCTGCCCTCGATGATTGCCGCGGACAGCTGGCGGTAGATGCCGTCAGTTCGCTCCCCAACCGCGCCGAGCGTGAGGTGGACATCCATTTCGTCACCCTACATTGGACCAGTTAAATTGGCTCAGATTGGCTCTTTGACTGGGCCACTCGCGCTCGTAGGTTTGAGGCAACACAACGAAAGGGAATAGTCACATGAGCGCTCGCACCGCCATCGGGAAGTCGTCACGTGAGGGATATCGCAAGGTCGTCGACCTGGATGCGTACGTCACCGAAAACATCGACTTCGAGCTCGTGAATCTGGTCTATCTCCGCGCCTCGTTCATCAACGGGTGCAACTACTGCGTGGACGCGCACTCGACCGATCTCATCAAGAGCGGGGTGCCGGTTCGCAAGGTCACCGCGGTTTCAACATGGGAGGAGTCCACCCTGTTCACGGACCGGGAGCGTCTCGCGTTCGAGCTGACCGACGCGGTCACCCACATTGCGGGTGGAGTGAGCGACGGCCTCTGGGACCGCGGCAGAACGGGGTTCGGCGAGAAGGGTCTCGGTGACCTGATCCTTGCCATCGGAACGATCAATCTGTGGAACAGGATCGCAATTCCAACCCACCTGCCGGTCCCACCGCTCGACTAGCTAAGGCAGGAGCGCGTACATCGCGACCGCCGCGGTCGCCGCCACATTGAGGCTGTCGATGCCATGCGCCATGGGAATGGTGACCACGGTGTCGGCGGCCTCGATCGCTTCCCTCGTGAGTCCCTCGCCCTCCGTCCCGAGCACCAGCGCCACGCGTTCGGGCGCGGTCGCCGCGAACTCCTTGAGGTCCACCGCATCGTCCGCGAGCGCAAGCGCGGCAAGGTGAAATCCGGATGCGGTGAGCAACTCGCGAGTGGATGCCCAGTCCCCGACGCGCGTCCAGGGCACCTGCAGGACGGTGCCCATGCTCACCCGGATGGCGCGACGGTAGAACGGGTCCGAGCACCGGGGTGTCACAAGCACCGCATCCGCACCGATTGCGGCGACCGACCGAAAGATCGCACCAACGTTGGTTGGGTCCACCACGTTCTCCAGGATGACGACCCGTCGGGTGCCTCGCAGCAGAGTTGCGGCGCTGGGCAACCCGGGTCGATGCATCGCCGCGATGAGACCACGATGGAGCAGGTATCCGGTGAGCTCCTCGAGCAACTCGGAAGGACCAGAGAAAATCGGGACGTCGATACCCGCTGTCGCCCTCACGGCGTCCGCGACCGACGCGCCGAGCGCGAGCACGGAACGCGGGCGGTGCCCCGCCGCGATTGCACGCTCGAGTACGAGGAGCGACTCCGCGATGTAGAGGCCGCCACCCGATTTCTTGAGAGCAACGTCGGTCAGGTGCGAGTAGTCGACCAGTCGAGGATCGTCCAGCGACGAGATCTCGATAACCGTCAATTGAACGGATTGGGCGTCAGTGTGTACTTCGTCGAAAGGTACTCGTTGATGCCCTCTGAGCCGCCCTCGCGGCCGAGCCCGGACTGCTTGACACCGCCGAATGGGGCGGCGGCATTGGACACCACGCCGACGTTGAGCCCCATCATGCCGGTTTGCAGGCTCTCGATCAGGCGTTGGCCTCGAGCCAGATCCTTCGTGTACACGTACCCGACCAGGCCGTACTCGGTGTCGTTGGCCTTAGCTACCGCATCCGCCTCGTCCGTGAACGGGATGATCGAGAGCACCGGCCCGAAGATCTCCTCACGCAGGATGTCGCTGCCCGGTTGGACCCCCGAAACGACGGTCGGTTGGAAGAACGTCCCATCTCCCTCGACCGCGGATCCGCCGACCAGAAGCGTCGCGCCGCGCTTGACGGCGTCCGCCACGAGTGACGTTGCCTTCGCCACGGCCGCCTCGTTGATCAGCGGCCCGATCGTCACACCGTCCTCCGTGCCGCGACCGATCGTGAAGGCCTTAACCCGCTCGGTCACCCGCTTCGCAAACTCGTCCGCGATCGACTCGTGCACGATGAACCGGTTCGCCGCGGTGCAGGCCTCACCGATGTTGCGGAACTTCGCCAGCATCGCGCCGTCCACCGCCTTGTCGAGATCGGCGTCCTCGAACACCAGGAACGGGGCGTTGCCGCCGAGTTCCATCGAGGTACGAAGAACGTTGTTCGCCGCCTCCTTGAGCAGGGAAACACCGACCGGGGTCGAGCCGGTGAAGCTCAGCTTGCGCAGTCGCGGATCGGCAAGGATCGGGGTCGTGATCTCGCCCGACGTCGACGTCGTCAGCACGCCAAGCACACCATCCGGCAGCCCGGCATCCTGCAGGAGCTTCGCAAAGTACAACGTCGTCAGCGGAGTGAGCGCGGCCGGCTTGATGATGGCGGTGCATCCTGCGGCGAGCGCCGGCGCGATCTTGCGCGTCGCCATCGCGAGCGGAAAGTTCCACGGGGTGATGAGATACGAAGGACCGACAGGAACTTGAGTGACAATCATCCGACCGGTGCCCTCGGGGCTCGTCCCGTAACGGCCGTGGATGCGGACGGCCTCCTCGCTGAACCAGCGCAGGAACTCGCCGCCGTAGCCCACCTCGCCGCGCGCCTCCGCAAGCGGCTTGCCCATCTCCAAGGTCATCAACAGGGCGAAGTCCTCGAGCCGCTCCTGCAGCAGATCAAAGGCACCCCGCAGGATCTCACCGCGGACCCGCGGAGCGGTCGCCGCCCACGAGGCCTGGGTCTCCGCCGCGACATCCATCGCTCGGCGGGCGTCGGCGACGGAAGCGTCGGCGATCGTCTTGAGCACCAGACCCGTAGCCGGATCCCGAACGTCGATGCTGCGCCCCGAGGTTGAGTCGACCCACTGCCCGCCAATGAACAGCTGGTCGGGAACTCGGGCGAGGAGCGCGGTTTCTGACGAGGATGACATGGTTATTCTCCGTTCGAGGCGACGACAGTGACGCCTGCGTCTTTCAGTTCACTCAGCGCGGCGGCACTCGAATCGGCCGCGACGCCCGCGACCAGGTCGGTGAGCACACGCACTCGCCGGTGCGCCGCGAGTGCATCCAGCGCGGATGCCCGCACGCAGTAGTCCGTGGCGATTCCGACGACATCGACATCCGCGACGTCTAGTTCATCAAGTTTCTGCAGCACGGTCTCGCTGTCATCCGCCGTGCCTTCGAAAATCGAATAGGCGGGAACGCCCTGACCCTTGCGGATGTGAATGTCGATAAGGGATGTGTCGAGAGCCGGGTGGTATTCCGCGCCCGGGGTGCCCGCGACGCAGTGCCGGGGCCAGGTCACCACGAAGTCCGGTGCCGACGTGGTGGCGAAGTGACCGCCGTTGTCGCCCGTCGCGTCGTGCCAGTCGCGGGAAGCGAACACCCCGTCGTAGTCGCTGTGGTGGGCGCGGAGGTAGCTCGTGACATCCGCCGCGACGGCGGCGCCACCCTCGACACCCAACGCACCGCCCTCCGTGAAGTCATTCTGAACGTCGACGATGAAGAGTGCGCGCATGGCTTTACGTACGATCCAATCAGTTGTTCGTAATGTTCTTACCGCAGGTGTACACCGCGTTCGCGAGCGCTGCCAGAGCGGGTTGCGCGGCCGCGGTAATGCCGGGGCCCTCCGCGAAGAAGGTGAACGACTCCCCCGTGCCGTCGGCGGCGGTCGTGTACCCGCTCAGCGTGTACGCGCTTGCGATGACTCCCGCCTTTGCGGTGTACTTCCCGACCACGGGGATGCCAGCGGCGACATCCTGCAGCCCGAGCGCCTTGGTGCTCACGAGCGACATGAACTTGCTCATGAAGAGCGGCGTGATGAGCGACTCGTCGCTCTCCCCTGAGCCGTCTTCGATGGTCAGACCGGCGGTGTCGAGGCCGTACTTCCCGAGCGCCGCGGTCGTGGACTGCTGGATGGAGCCTCCCGTGCCGCCGAGGTTCTGTTTGACGGAGACGATTCTGGCCAGCATCTCCGCGAGCGTGTTGTCACTCTGCGCGAGCATCTGCTTGATCAGCGTCGACACGGGCTGCGACTTGACCGAGGCGAGGACGGTCGCACCATTCTCCGCCGCTGCCTTGGTGAGGGTGACGGTGGTGATCGTTGGGTCTGCGGCTTTGAGAGCGGTCACGAATGCGTTACCGGCAGCGGTAACCGGATCGGTGCTGCGCGGGCTGCGTTGGACGGCGGGGTTGGCTCGATCTCCGTCGACCTGCAGCGCGGTGCTCTCGGAGAGATACCCACCCGTCTGCTCAGATCGCGGAACTGAGGTGTCCCAGTTATCGTTCGGATCCCAGTAGGTCGAATCGAGCACGACGTGATTGATCGGGTGACCGGTGTTGTCCGGATCCGCGTAGTACTGGGTAATCGTCTGGCTCGCCAGGGATGACAGGGTAGGCGCTCCCGAGTACACGTTGTGCGCGACACTGCTGAGGGTGGCGTCGCCCTGGCCGACGAGCGCGACCGTCCCGGGGACGGCGCCGGCATCCACACTGGTCGTGATTTGGTAGGTGGGACCGAGCACAGAGAGCGCCGCTGCTGCGGTCAGGACTTTCAGGACACTCGCCGGACGTTGCGCGGTCGTGTCGTTGTTTGAGTAGAGCGAATTGCCGCTGGCGGTCTCGACCACGGAACCGTAGAGCTTGATGAGGGCCGGTGCGCTCGCCAGGCTGTCGAGGGAGCAGGTCGGGATGGCGGTCGGCTGCACAACGCTCGCGGGGGTGGCTCGTGTCGGCGATGACGATTGTGGGACGGGTACCGTACTCGCCGCGTTGCGACCCACGGAGATCCCGAAGAACACCGAACCGACCGCGAGCAGCACAAAGACCAGGGCGCCCGCGCCGATGACGAGTCCCAACTGGACCCGGCTGAATCGTGGACCCGATCCGTCACCCGAAGCGACCGGGGGAGGAGTGCGGACCCCGGAAGTGGGCTTAGATGCCTCCCGAGCAGCCCGTCGACTGGTCGGAGGTTGGAGGTCGCTCACCCAGCAATACTACTGGCGGGTGGCTGCGGACGAGCCGAAAGGGCTAGTGCTCCGCAGCGTACCTCAGCCCGATCTGGCGACGGATCTCATCCAGAGTCTCCATGATTTCGACCGTCTCGCTCGGCGGAAGTTCCCGACCCTCGAGCGCGCCGGCCGCAACGATCTGCTCAAGGGCTACCGCCTCGTACTGCATGCCTCGACTGACCACCGGCTGGTTGTACTTCTCGACCACGGTGTTGTTCTCGTCGTACACGGTGAAGCTGGTCGCCGTGTACCAGACCGAGTCGATCTCTATCCGGCCCTTAGTGCCGATGATGGCCGCCGTGTTGGGGCCGAGCGTGTCGAGCGCCGTATGCAGCACGGCCTGCTGCCCGCCGTCGTATCCGAGCAGGATCGCGGTCTGACGGTCGACGCCCGTGATCGGGGAGGCACTAGAAATCGCAGTCACTGATGTCGGCTTGCCGAAGATGTCCCAGGCGAGCGAGACCGGGTAGATACCGAGGTCGAGGAGCGCACCGCCACCGAGATCGGGGTTCAGGATGCGGTGCTTCGGGTCGTCCGGAAGGTCCTGGTCGTGGTCGGCAATGACGGTACGGACATCCCCCAGCGTGCCGGCGGCGATGATCTCGCGCACCCGGATCATGTGTGGCAACCATCGTGTCCACATCGCCTCGAGCACCACGAGCTTCTTCTCTGCGGCCAGCGCAACGACCTCGCGAGCCTCTCCCGCGTTCAACGTGAAGGGCTTCTCGACGAGAGCGTGCTTGCCCGCGCCGAGCACGAGCTTGGCATTGTCATAGTGGAACGGATGCGGTGTCGAGATGTAGATGGCGTCGACGTTCGGATCCGCGACGAGTGCCTCGTAGCTCGGATGGGCCGTAGCGATCCCGTACTTCGCGGCATAGGCGTCGGCCGACTCCTGGGTGCGCGACCCGACGGCCGTGATCGTCATGCCGTTGGCGAGCAGGTCCTGCGTGAACTCCGACGCAATCCAGCCCGTTCCAAGAATGCCCCAGCGAAGCGAATCTGACACAGTACCCATCCCTTCGGCGGCTCACCTCCCGAGCCGCCGAAGGCAATGGTAGCCCCTGCTAGCAGCCGTACCAGTACGCGGCGGCGCGGACGAACGAAGCGGGTTCGTTCGGGGCGGGGACGTTTACTCCGCCGTGTGTCATGGCGAAGGCGATGCACACGCCGGCAACGTTTCCTGAGTACGGCGGCTGGAAGAGCGATGCCCGGTGATCAGCCGAGTTCCACCACGCGGTGGCGACCGATGCCGAGGTATATCCGGATCCGCCCGCGAGGTCGCCGTCGCACCCGACAATGGGGACTCCGTCACTTCGAACAGCCGTACTCGTATGCCCCCATGCGCTGGCCGAGTTCGTGCTCGGGTCGTCGGCCATCCACCACATGCGTTGCTGGAGACAGGAGCTGTACCTGATGTTCGCGAAGGGGATCGGCGTCAGGCAGTTCGCGACGCGAATCGCGTTGTACTGCGAGGCAAACGATGCGAGGTCCGCGGACGAGGTCCCGGGGATGCCGCTCGGGTCCGATGCTCCTGGTGCGCCAGCAGTTGATCCACCGATCGCCGCGGGGCACACGGGTGCGGGCGGCGGTGTTGGAGTCGGCGTCGGAGTCGGCGTCACCGAGACCGTCGCCGGCGTCGTCGAAAACGTGCGACCGGAAACATCCGCACTCGCGGACGTCGCGGAAACCGAGCTCGCCTGAGTCGGAGCGACCTGGGCAGGATTCGTCGCGACCGTGCCACTACTCGCGGTGGCCGCAGTGTCAGTCGCCGTGGCGGGCGCCCCGGCGGGCGCCACGCTTTGCAGAAGCTTGGACATGGCGCCGGAAGTACTGCTCGACGCGACGGAGCCGGCCACGATGTTGGCGCTGAGCCGCGACGAAACGACGGTGCTCGCCGGTGCGGCCCCCTGGATAAGAATCACTGTAGCGACAAGTGCGGTCGCCAGAATTACAGCATTTTTCAACGTTTGTACCCCCATACAACGTTTGCACTGTCCCCCCATTTGAAACCAGTGCTTAGGGGTAAGTTAGGCTCCTCCGGCTACGAGCGCAACCCGCAGGGGGGACAAAACCGTTGCTTCTCCCCTCGAACTGGGGGCGAAATCGGCTACCGATGTCCGCCTTATGGGGGACCGAAACAGCAAACCGAAGCGACCTCAGCCAGCCTTCTCAATGAACTCAGTGGGTCGGCTATTTCGCCCACTTGGGACGATCTGTTCTGCGCGCGCAGGCAAAGTTGTCCCAAACGGAACAAGTCGCGGGGCTGACGGAGCCGCCTATCAGAATCGAACTGATGACCTTCTCATTACGAGTGAGATGCTCTACCGACTGAGCTAAGGCGGCGCGTGCGGAGCGAGCCCCGGCACAGCATGAAAGCCTAGCCGATCAGGCCCGGGACGATTGCACGAGAAGAGTCTCGAGCTGGTCGAACGAATCTCGGAGCCGCGGTGCGAGGCCCTCGCTCTGTTCGCCACCCGGTTCGGCCCATTCGGTCCAGGCGTGACGAAGGGCAGCGAACGCGACGAGGGTAATGAACCTGGCCCGCGATTTGAGCGCCGCCTTGTCCTCAGCGAGCGCGGGATCGTCGTGCACCAGACGCGACTCGACGAGCAGCGCGAGCTCGTCCTCGAACGCCTTCATTCCCGCGAGACGCAGAGCGAAGAGGTGTGGATAGCGGTTGTGCAGGTCCCGACGCAGGAGCAGCGTCTCCCTGCTCTCCGAAGCCGTCTCCGCCGAGGTCGCAATGAGCTCACCGAGGTCGCGCAGCAGATCCCCCGTGGGACCGCCGGCAATGAACTCTGAGATGCGGTCTTCTTCGAGGAGGGCGGGAGAGTCTCCCGTCATCGCCGCCTCCTTCGAGACGAAGTAGTTGAAGAAGGTCCGCGGCGAAATGTCGGCTTCCCGACTGATCTCCTCGACCGTGACGTGTTCGAGTCCCCGATCGAGGGCAAGACGCAAAACGGCGCGCTGGATTGCCTGACGGGTGGCGATGCGCTTGCGCTCGCGGAGCCCCGGAATTTCAGCTGCGGGCATACCTCAATTATTGCATAGTCTGCAATGTTGCACTTGATTTGGACGGATCAGGCACCACACTGCGGGTCGCTCTGCGGAACAGTCCCGTGGATGAAGAAGGCATCGACGGCCGTATTGACGCACTGGTCGGCCGGCGTCGTGTCCTTGTTATACGCCGTGTGGCCGTTGCCGTGGTACGTGATCAGGTGGCCGTTCTGAAGGAGCGTCGCCACATGCTGCGCCATCGCATACGGGGTCGCCGGGTCACCCGTCGTTCCGATCACAATGATGGGCGCGGAGCCCTTGGCCGCGAGAGCACCGGCGGTGCGCGTCGGCTTGTAGGGCCAGTCGAAGCAGGATGTCCCGCCCCAGGCCATCTCGTGCCCGAAGACCGGCGCGAGCTTGTCAAGCTGCGCCTCCTGCGTTCGCATGGTGGAAACGTTCGGGTCCGACGGGTAGTCGAGGCAGTTGATTGCGATGAACGCCTCAGTCTCGTTGGAGGCGTACGTACCATTCGCGTTGCGATCGTTGTAGGCATCCGCGAAGGAGAACGCGATCTTTGCGCTGCCGTTATCGACGTCGTTGAACAGGTCCACCAGATACGGCCAGCTCGTCGTGTTGTACAGCGGGTAGATGATCGCGGTGAACATCGTCTGGCTACCGAGCATTCGACCGTCGCTGTTGCGAATCGGTGACCGGTCCAACTTGTCCAATAGCCCACGAATGCTCGTCATCGACTGGTCGACCGTGCCCGTGAAGGGACAGTCCTTAATTTTCGGACACTCGGCGAGAAACGCGCGAAGGTCCAATTCGAAACCCTTCGCTTGGTCGGCGCTGAGTTCGAAGGGCGAAACCGTAGGATCGACGACACCGTCAAGCACGAGGCGTCCGGTCTTCTTCGGGAACAGGTTCGCGTAGGTCTGGCCGAGCAGTGTCCCGTACGAGTAGCCGAGGTAGTCGAGCTTCTTGTCGCCGAGCGCGGCACGAAGCAGATCGAGATCCCTGGCGGCACTGTCGGTATCGACGTGGCCGAGGAGGGCACCGGTGTCCTTGGCGCACGCCTCGCCAAACGCCTTGTTCTGCTGCTCGACCTCGTTGATCCACTGGTCGGAACCAATCGTGCCCTTGGGCAGACCGTAGATGTAGGTGTCGAACGTTGCCGGGTCGGTGTAGCACTTGATCGCGCTCGAATGATTCACACCACGAGGGTCGAAACCGACGATGTCGTAGTTGGACTCCAGAGTCTTGTCGACCGCGAAGGTGAGGCTGTTCTTGACGAAGTCGACACCGGATGCGCCGGGGCCGCCCGGGTTCACCAGCAGCGAGCCGAGTGGATGACCGTTCGTCGCACGGTGCCGAATGAGCGCCAGAGATATCGATGCACCGGCCGGCTTGCTCCAGTCGAGCGGGGCCTTCGCCGTCGCGCACTGCATGCCGTCGTCGCAGGACTTCCACGTAAGCACCTGGTGGTAGTAGGGCGCCAGGTCGGCCGAAACCGACTCACCCGTCGGCGTCGACGTCACGCTCTGCGGAAGGAACAGTGACGAGCATCCACTCAGGACGAGGGAAACGCCGACGAGGGCGGCGATGAGGCCAGCCCGGAGGGATCTATGGTGCGCGTCTGACGGTGCACGTCTCATTGGTTACGGTCCATTCGTAGCTGTGGAAATGAGCATGGCCTCGAGTGCGAGTGCCGGACTCACGTTGCCGTCGATTCTGCGGCGTGCAATTGCAATGGCATCCATTGTGGCCAGAGTTTCTGCGGATGTCGATCTGCCACCCGCGGCAATCAGTTCGGATTGGATGCTCAGATTGATTGGCTCGATGGTTGCTCCGAGCTGCAGGAGCAGGATGTCGCGGTACAGCGAGAGCAGATCGACCATGATCCGGTCGAGGCCGTCGCGCAGGCTGCGGGTGGCCCGGCGCTTCTGGTCTTCCTCAAGATTCTTCAGTTGCGACCGCAGCGCGGGGGGAATTGTGCCGCCGGGCTCGATACCGAGGGACCGGAGGGCACCCTCGCGCTCCTCGGCGTCTCGCTCCTCGGTGATCGCCTTCGCGTCGTCGCCGGCGAGGTCGAGCAGTACCCCGGCCGCGCGCACCGCATCCCCCACGGTGCGGATACCGAGGGCGATCTGGAGAGTCTGTTCGCGGCGCGCCCGCGCCTCGTCGTTGGTCGCGAGGCGGTGTGCCATACCGATGTGGCTCTGGGATTCCCGCGCGGCACGTGTCGCCGTCGGAAGGTCGACGCCGTCGCGTCGGGAGATGAGTTCGGCGACCTCGTCCACGCTCGGCACGCGAAGCCGAACGCTGCGCACCCGCGAACGGATGGTCGGAATCAGGTCGGCCTCGCTGGGGGCACAGAGGATCCAGACGGTGCGCGGCGGCGGCTCCTCGAGGGCCTTCAGCAGCACGTTCGAGGTGCGCTCGCTCATCCGGTCGGCATCCTCGATCACCATCACACGGAAACGGCCCACGGATGGCGAAAACTGCGACGAGGTGACCAGCTGGCGAACCTCCTCGATGCTGATGATCACGCGCTCAGTGCTCAGAACACCGAGATCGGGATGCGTTCGCGCGGCCACCTGCCGCTCGGTCGCGTCGAGGTCGCCCGCGTCTCGCGACAGGAGCGCCGCGGCGAAGGCGTACGCGAGGTTGGATCGCCCCGAACCAGGCGGTCCGGTGATGAGCCAGGCGTGGGTCATGGCTGACCCGGTCGCCCCGGCCGCGGCCGCGGCGGCGAAGACCTCAATTGCTTCGGCCTGGCCGGTCAGCTCATCCCACACGCCCATGCTGCGAGCCTAGAGGAGCTTGCTGACACGCTCGCGAATAGCCGAGGCGAGCGAATCCAGGTCGTCGGATGCGTCGAGAACCAGGAACCGGTCGGGCTCCGCCGTCGCCAGCGCCAGGTATCCCACGCGAACGCGGGCGTGGAAGGCTTGCTCCTCGGCCTCGAGCCGGTCGTACTTCGTCCGCTCCTTGAGCCGGTCGCGACCGATCGATTCGTCGAGGTCGAGCAGGATCGTCAGGTCGGGCAGCAAACCCTCCGTCGCCCACAGCGAAAGGTTTCGTATCTCGGCCGGCTCCAGCACGCGTCCGGCGCCTTGGTAGGCGACCGACGAATCGAGATAGCGATCCTGCAGCACGATCTCACCGCGATCGAGTGCCGGGCGCACCTTGGTCGCAATGTGATGGGCGCGATCGGCGGCGTAGAGCAGAGCCTCAGCACGCGGCGAGATGTCGCCGTGCCAGTGCAGCACGAGGTCGCGGACCTCGAGCCCGAAGTCGGTGCCGCCGGGCTCGCGGGTGAGCACCACGGTGCGACCCTGCGCCTCGAGCCACTCGGCGAGCAGAGCCGACTGGGTCGACTTGCCCGACCCGTCGCCGCCCTCGATCGTCAGAAACAGACCCGTCACGCTAGGCCTTCTTGGCTGGAGCTCGCTTCGCCGCGGGACGCTTCGCGGGCGCCTTCGCCTTCGGCTTGGCGGGGCCCTTCGCCCGCTTGTCGGCGAGAAGTTGAACCGCCCGCTCGAAGTCGATGTCCTCGATGTCCTCGCCGCGCGGGATTGTCGCGTTCGTCGTGCCGTCGGTCACGTAGGCGCCGAAGCGGCCGTCCTTGATCCGGATCGGCTTTCCACTCTCCGGATCGGCCTCGAACTCTTTCAGAGCGCTCGATGCCGAACGGCCACCGTACTTGGGCTGCGCGTACAGCTCGAGCGCTCCGGCCAGGTCGATATCGAAGATCAACTCCTCGCTCGGCAGCGACCGGGTGTCCGTGCCCTTCTTCAGGTATGCGCCGAACTTGCCGTTCTGCGACAGGATCTCGACGCCCGTCTCCGGGTCGATGCCCACCACGCGCGGGAGGTCGAGCAGGCGCAACGCCGTCTCAATGTCGATGGTCGCCAGATCCATGCTCTTGAAGATGGATGCGGTGCGCTGCTTCACGACGGCCGGCTTCTTGACGACCTTCTTCTTAGGTTTCTTAATCTCGCCGGTCTTCGGGTCGATGACCTCGACCTCGGCCGCGGCGGCGGCCTCGGCGGCGACGGCAGCTGCAGCGGCAACCGCGGCCTCGTCCACCTCGGGCTCTGGGTCGGCCTCGGTCACGTAGGGGCCGTAGCGACCATCCTTCGCAAGAACCAGCTTGCCGTTCGCCGGGTTGGTACCGATCACGCGGTCGGTCACGACCGGAGCATCGATCAGCTCGCGAGCCTTAGCCGCGGTCAACTCATCCGGGGCAAGTTCGCCGGGGATGTTGACGCGGCGCGGCGTCGCCGGATCATCGGTCGGTACCTCGAGGTACGGACCGTACTTGCCGATGCGCAGCGTTATGTCGTCATCGATCCGAACGGAGTTGATTTCGCGCGCGTCGATCTCGCCGAGGTTGTCGATGACGGTTCGGAGACCGCGCTGCTTCGCGTTGCCGAAGTAGAAACCGGTGAGCCACTCGACCCGGTCCTCTTCGCCCCCGGCGATGCGGTCAAGGTCGTCTTCCATTTCCGCGGTGAAGTCATACTGCACCAGGTCGGCGAAGTACTCCTCGAGAAGGCGCACCACCGAGAACGCGATCCAGTTGGGAACGAGGGCGGTTCCGCGCGGCGTGACGTAACCGCGGTCGATGATGGTCGAGATGATCGCGGCGTACGTCGAGGGGCGCCCGATACCGAGCTCTTCGAGCGTCTTCACGAGGCTGGCCTCAGTGTAGCGGGGCGGAGCGCTCGTTTCGTGGCCCTTTGCCTCGAGCTCGACGAGCCGCAGGCTCTGCCCCTCCGTCAGCGGCGGAAGCTTGGCCTCGACCGCGTCGGTCGACTCGTTGCGCTCCTCGTCGTGGCCTTCCTCGTAGGCGGACATGAAGCCGCGGAAGGTAATGACAGTGCCACTCGCCGTCAACTCGGCCAGCTGGACAGGTCCGGTCACCGTCGTGGTCACCAGCTCCCCCGCGGGTCGGGCGGCGGCGATCGTCACCGTCGCGGTCGAGCCCTTGGCGTCCGCCATCTGGGATGCGACGGTGCGCTTCCAGATCAGGTCGTACAGTTTCCAGTCGTTGCCACGGAGGGTCGACTGCAGCTCGGCCGGTGTGCGGAAGGTTTCGCCGGACGGACGAATCGCCTCGTGGGCCTCCTGGGCACTCTTGTTCTTGCCGGAGTAGAGGCGAGAGGACGCCGGAACCGTCTCGGCTCCGTACAGGTGAGCGGCCTGGGTTCGCGCCGCGTTGAGCGCCTGCTGCGACAGCGTGGGCGAGTCCGTTCGCATATAGGTGATGTACCCGTTTTCGTACAGCGACTGCGCGACGCTCATCGTCTGGCGGGCGGAGAAGCGCAGCTTGCGTGCCGCCTCCTGCTGGAGCGTTGAGGTCGTGAACGGCGCCGCCGGACGACGCGTGTACGGCTTCGACTCGACCGAGGTGACGGTGATCGCAACGTCGGCGTCGCGAAGGGCGGTTGCGAGCAACTCGGCCGCGGTCTCGTCGAGCGCGATCGCGTCCGACTTGAGGGCGCCCTTGTCGTCGAAGTCCCGGCCAACGGCAACCCGCGTTCCATTAATACGGACGAGACGCGATTCGAAGTCCTGGTTTTCGGTCGCCGCCGGAGTGAGCTGGGCGATCAGGTCCCAATAGCTCGCGGCCGTGAAGGCGAGTCGCTCCCGCTCGCGGTCGACGACGAGCCGCGTCGCGGCGGACTGAACTCGACCGGCGGACAGGCCAGGCCCGACCTTGCGCCAGAGCACAGGCGAAACCTCGTATCCGTACAGCCGGTCAAGGATGCGACGAGTCTCCTGCGCGTCAACGAGGGCGGTGTCGAGTTCGCGGGTGTTGTTCTTGGCCTCCTGGATCGCATCCTTCGTGATCTCGTGAAAGACCATGCGGTGCACGGGAACCTTGGGCTTCAGCACCTGCAGGAGGTGCCACGCGATGGCCTCCCCCTCGCGGTCCTCATCAGTTGCGAGGTAGAGCTCTGAGGCTCCGGCGAGCGCCTTCTTCAGGTCGGCGACCGTCTTCTTCTTCGCATCCGAGACCACGTAGTAGGGCTCGAAGTTGTTTTCGACATCGACGGAGAACTTGCCGAGCGATCCCTTCTTCAGCTCGGGCGGGAGGTTTTTGGGCTCGATCAGGTCGCGGATGTGACCGACAGAGGCCTGAACCTCATAGTCGTCCCCGAGATACTGGCCGATCGTCTTCGCCTTTGCGGGCGACTCGACGATGACCAGCTTCTTCGTGCCTGGCACGTGACTCCTCTTAATCGATGCGCTCTTGGAACAGAACTGTGCGACGGGTTGCTGGCTCCGTCAGCGACACCATACACACGTCAACCCGTCTATCTCCTAATTCGTTCCCACGACTGGCGGGCCGGCCGTTGCGCTCGCGGCGAGCGGAAGGCCCAGGAATTCGGCGCTGGCACGTACCGTGACGACAAGTCCGTCCACCGCGCAGCCGGCCAGTCGCGCCCCGTTTGCCCTCGCAACGGCGGCCGCGACCACGCACGGTGAGCCGGGATAGCTGCCGGCTGCGACGTCCGCTCCGGCGAGCGCGGAGGCGTCCGCGGCGCCCTCGACGAACTGGCGAATGCCGATACCGACAAGAAGCGGAATCCCCAGCGCGATCGAAGCGATGGTCGCGCCGATGACCGCAACCGCGAGCAGTGACCCCGATCCGGCTTCGCCCGGTCGAGCCTCAGGACCCGGCGTCATCGAGCGCGCAGGAGGTGGCGTGAAGAGCGATTCCGGACAATACCCCGAGCGAGACCACGGCACTCGCGTCCGCGCAAATCGTCACGCCCGAGGTTCGGGTGGTGAGCGTCGCAACCGGAGACACCGACCGAACGATGGCGAGCGCACCGGGATCGCCGCGACCGAGGAGCCGAGCCGCGTCAAAGGCTGCGCCCTGCAGTCGAAGTTGCTCCCCGCCCAGGCCGATCGCTCCGAGCGCACAGGCAAGGACGAGAACGACCGCGGGCATCGCGGCCGCGAACTCCGCGGTGACTGCACCCGCGTCGGCCCTAAAACGAAAGCGCATGCTGGATGAGGCTGGTCAGCATCCCGCGGACCGCATCGCTTCGCAGGATCACGACGAGGAGGCCGGCGAATCCGACAGCGGCCAGCGTCGCAATGGCATACTCCGCGGTCGCTGACCCCGCGTCGTCGCGTGCGCGAGCGCGAATCCCGCCGAAGATCGAGTGGCGTCTCATGGTCCTCCGTTGAACTGGGCGGCACGACCCGCTAAGTCTCGCTCGCCCGGTGTCGGCGACCGGCGAACGGATCGGACCGGGCTGGGCAACCCCGCGAGCAACGACTGTGGGGAAGGGGACTCAGCGGGACAGCGATGTCTGTCCGAGGACCGCCAGGAGCAGAGGCACCACGCTGAGGATCATGAAGGCGGGCAGCACGCAGACGCCCAACGGGATCATGAGACGCACGGAGAGGGTCTGGGCGCCCGACTGGGCCGCCGCCAATGCATCCCGCCGCCGCTCGCGAGCTTCGCTGCGCAGAAGTTCTGCCGCGGGAACACCAGCGCGGGCGGACAGCTCAAGGGTCGCCTCAATGCCGGGCTCGTCGTCGAGCGCGCCGAGTCCGAAGCGGGACAGCGCCGCCGTCACACTCCCTCGTGCGCGGTCGAGCGATCCGCCGCCCGATACGGCGATCGCGAGCAGGTCGAAGCCGAGTCCCGGCGTGAGGTTGTTCGGCTGAGCGCGACGGACCAGCCGCCCGTTCCAGCGCCAGGCGAGCAGCATGAGAGCCGTGCCGACGACGACGCACAGCCATCCGGGCGGCGTCGTCAACAGGGTACCGAGCGAGTCGAAGCCGAGGAGCACTCCGAACAGCACCCCGACCAGAGGGAGAGCCAGCACCAGTCGCGCCGTCGCCTTCGGTGACGCGAGCGCGATCGCAATCTCACGTTGCGCCTGCGCGAGGCCGCGAAGCGATTCGGCGAAATCGCGCAGGGTCGCGGCCAGCGGTGCCCCGGCATCCGACGCCACCGCCCACGCGGTGGCAAGTCCGAACCAGGCATCCCGTTCGCCGGGGACGGCGTGGTGGGATGCTGCATCGACGATTGCGGCCGGAATCGTGCTTCCGGCCACGCCGGCGGCGGCGACCGCATCCGTCAGGGGGCCGTCGCTGAGGTAACCCCACGCGGAGGACGGAGGTACACCGGCACTCAGCAGCACCGCGAGCCGCTGGACGGTTGCCGCTATCGCGGCCAGGTTCGGTTCGTGCGGCCTCATGATGCCAACACAATCGAGAGGCGACCGCGACGATCAAGAGCGAGGGATCCCAGCTGTGCGAGTCGTCGTCCGGATGCGCCGCGCGTGACATGCAGGACGCTGCCGATCGCGCTTACGCTCTGTCGAGCGACGGCGACCGCGGTCATCCCGCCCAGCGCTCCGAGGGCCTCCAGCCGCGCGGGGACATGCTCGAGCGAGTTCGCGTGCAGTGTTCCTGCGCCGCCATCGTGGCCGGTGTTGAGCGCGGCGAGCAGTTCGCGCAGTTCCGCCCCACGACATTCGCCCAACACAAGCCGGTCGGGGCGCATTCGCAGGGCCTCGCGGACGAGGCGCTCCAGGCCGATGCCGCCCGCTCCCTCGAGGTTCGCCTGGCGTGCCTCCAGGGACAGGTAGTGGGGATGGCGAACGCGCAGTTCGTAGGTCTCCTCGATTGCGACGATCCGCTCACTGGCCGGAGCAGCGCTGAGGATCGCCGACAGAAACGTCGTCTTGCCCGCACCGCTGGCCCCCGTGATGAGCAGGTTCTCGCGTCGTTCAATCAGTACCTCGACCCGGTCGCGCGCAACCAGTTCGAAGAAGCCCGCGCTCTCGAGCAAATCGAGAGTCGCGTATTCGATGCGCGGCAGTCGAATGGACAGAAGCGTTCCCGTCGGCGAGACGGGTGGAAGCACGGCGTGGACGCGGATGCCATCCTCGAGCCGGGCGTCGATGCAGGGCGTGGCCTCGTCGATGTGACGGCCGCCGAGCGAGAGTAACTGCACGGCCAGCGCTCGACGTTCGGTCTCGGAAAGTGCGATGTCGTCCACCGCGATGGTTCCGTCGCCGCGATCCACCCAGACCCCATCCCGCCCGTTGACGAAGATGTCGGTGACGCTCGGGTCCGCCACGAGCTCGGCCAGCGGTCCGAACTCCACGGGGTATCCGCCGTCGCGCCCCCGCCGCATCGTTGGCGTCGGCCGCTCGAGTTCGGAGGCGCCGGGCCGTCGGGCGACAAAACGGGTCTCGGGCGAGGTCACCGTTCAGAGGCTAGGGGCACGGGCCCGCGCCCGGAGCCGGAGCGGCCACAACGGCGGCGACCGACCTGTTCCCGTCGACGGTGAGGGAGGTGTGGGTGGCGGGCGGGGTGTCCCCGAACCAAAAAGTGGCATGGCTGTCGCTCCCGGGTCGGCCTTGGGCGGAGATTGGTCGAACTCGAGACGAAATACTCCTCCGCTACCCCATCCCCACGGAATAGTCCTCCCGAAGGTTGGTCAGCGGGAATGCACGGCTGGCGCCCGGGGCGTACGCACAGTAATCCCACCGGGCGCCCGCGGCGCCCGAAGTGCAGGAAATAACTCTCACCGACGAGTTACATCGGAGAAGCACCTTAAACAAGAGGGGCGGCGCCTATTGGGGGGAACAGGCGCCGCCACAGCAACGCCTGATTGGGGGGAATCGTACGGCGTTGCGCGTCAAATTCTCATTTGACTACGGATCAGTGTAACCCAAAGGAGGGCAACCTTAGCAATGAAAACACCCGTCTTCGGGGGACACTCCGAGGCTACCTTCAGTTGACTCTAATTTTCGCGCGACGCGCGGTTTTTTTCACTCGAATTCGAAGACGAACTCGACCTCGACGGGCGCATCCAGGGGCAGCACGGCGACCCCGACGGCGCTGCGCGCGTGCGCTCCCGCGTCGCCAAATATCTCGCCCAGAAGCTCGGAGGCCCCGTTTATCACGCCGGGCTGTCCGGTGAACGCCGGGTCGGATGCGACGAACCCGACGACCTTGACGACCTTGACGATTCGATCGAGCGAGCCGATCACGCTCTGGGCGGCAGCCAGCCCGTTGAGCACGCAGATGCGCGCGTACTGCTTGGCATCCTCCGGTGTCACCTCGGCACCAACCTTTCCCGTTGCCGGCAGGACCCCGGCCGTCGACGGAAGCTGTCCGGCGGTGAAGACGAGGTTGCCGGTCGTGATCGCCGGGACATAGGCGCCGGCCGGCTTTGCCACATCCGGCAGGGAGAGTCCGAGTTCGGCGAGTCGTTCGTCAACGCTTGGCATCAGAGGTCTTCCCTTTTCTCACGCTTTAGATAGGCCACGAGTCCGCCCTCCGGACCGACAACGACCTGCACCAGCTCCCAGCCCTCCGAGCCCCAGTTGTTGAGGATCGCTGCGGTGTTGTGAACGATGAGCGGAGTCGTCATGTACTCCCAGATTGGCATTTGTCGGCTCTCGTTCAGGGTGGGATTGCGACCATCGCGTAGCCTTTATCCTATGTCTGCCCAAAATACCCCGCGCGGCCCGATGTTTTCGGCCGTCCTCGGCATGATCGCGTTTAGCGCGGTCGCAGCGGTTCTCGTGACCGCGAGCGTGACACCCATGATCGCTGTTTCCAGCGTCACGGCCCAAAGCGCCATCGGCATCTTCAACAACCTGCCAAGCTACATTTCGATCGGCAAGCTGCCCGGTCCGAACACCATTTACGCGCTGTCCGCCGGAAAAGAAGTGCCGGTCGCGACCATTTTCGATGAGAACCGCCAGCAGGTGGCGTGGGACAAGATCTCGACCGGTGCAAAGAATGCCACCGTTGACGGCGAGGACCGCCGCTTTTATACCCATGGTGCCGTCGACCCCACCGGTATCATCCGCGCCGCGCTGTCCGGTCTCGGCGCATCGAGCGGGAGCCAACAGGGCGCATCCACGATCGCGCAGCAGCTGGTGAAGAACCTCGCGATTCAGGATGCGCTGCAGGCGCCGACACTCAAGCAGCAGAACCAAAAGATCAACGACGCAATCGCTCCGACGCTCAACCGTAAGCTCCAGGAGGCCAAGCTGGCCATCTCGCTTGAGAAGAAGTACAGCAAGCAGGACATCCTTCTCGCCTACCTCAACATCGCACCGTTCGGTGGCACGACGTACGGCATCGAGGCCGCCGCGCAGCGCTACTACGGAACGACAGCAGCGAAACTCACACCCCTCGAGTCGGCGACACTGGTCGCGATTGTCCAGAACCCCAACCAGAAGGCACCAACCGGTAAAGCCGGTTACGCCGCGAACACTCCCCGACGCAACGCCATTCTCGGCCAGATGCTCGCCGCGAAGCACATCACTCAGGCGCAGTACGACGCCGGAATCAAGGTCGTCGAGTCGTCGAAGACCATCAAGAACATCCCACCGAGCCAGGGCTGCACCGCCGCCATCGACAACGCCCAGTTCTGGTGCGCGTACATCAAGACGCTGTACCCAAGTCTCACTGCGTTCGGAAGCACCGCCGCCGAACGGGCGAAGAACTGGAAGATCGGCGGATACAAGATCTACACGACCCTCGACGTCGGCCTGCAGGCGTCGGCACAGGGGGTCGAAAACCAGTGGGTCCCGGCGACCCTGCCGACGATGGACATCGGTGGGGCGACCACATCCGTCGAAGTCGGAACCGGGCGAATACTCGTGATGGTCGAGAACCGGAAGTTCAACGAGAGCACATCCAAGGTCGCAGGCACGACGGCGATCAACTACGCCGTCGACCAGAAGAACGGCGGCAGCGCCTACGGTTTCCAGGCCGGATCGACCTACAAGCCGTTCACCCTCATGAACTGGCTCCAGCACGGCCACGGCCTCAACGACATCGTGGATGCGACGCCGAACCCGAATCTGGACCTGTCCAAGTTCAAGGACCGCTGCGAGCCCGGCGGCTATGGCGGCACGTACGGCAAGTACACCAATGACGAGGGCGAGAAGGGCCCGTTTACCGTGATGCGCGCGACGGCGCAATCCGTCAACGGCGTGTTCCTCAATATGGGCAAGGAACTCGACCAGTGCGACACCCGCGACGATGCGATCGCGTTCGGCGTGCACCAGGGTCACACGGACACCTCGGATCCCAGCGGATTCCTGCAGCTGCAGCACCAGCCGTCCGCAATCCTCGGTACCAACTCGGTCGCACCGCTGACCATGGCGGCCGCGTACGCCGGAATCGCGAACGGCGGCGTCTTCTGCAAGCCGGTCGCGATCGACTCGGTCATCTCTCCCGAGGGCCAAAAGCTTCCCGGCCAGGCGAAGGACTGCTCGCCGGCGCTCGATCCCGGCATTGACGCTGCGGTCGGTGTCGCCATGCAGGGCGTGTTCAGCGGTGGTACCGCAGGCGCCGCACGGCCCGCCGGAGTAGCCGTCCTCGGTAAGACCGGTACGACGAACAAGTCGCTCGAGACGTGGACCGTCGGTTCGACCACGAGGGTGTCCACGGCCGTCTGGGTCGGCAACGCCACCGGACAGGTGCCAACCCGTTTGACCCGTCCACCGGTTCACTGCCCCGGAACGGCGAACCAGGTGGCGACGCTCCGTAACTGTGTGTTCAAGCACACGATGGAAGCGATCGACGCGGCCTACCCCCCGGGCAAGTTCCCGCCAGCTCCCGCCCAGTACCTCAACGGCACGACGGTCGCACTCGCGGACTACGCGGGTCAGACCGTCACCGCCGCAACGGCCCAACTCCAGGCGCTCGGCTTCGACGTCAACGTCGTCGCTGGCGAGATCCCGTCGGCACAGCCCGAAGGTACCGTCGCGTACACCGACCCGGGCGCGGGCGGAAAGTACGCGCCCGGCTACCTGATCAATATCTACGTCAGCGACGGAACCCAATCGAAAACCGTGCCGAATGTAACGGGCCTCCCGTTCCCCGCGGCAAAGGGGGCGATCGCCGCGGCCGGATTTACCACGGATGCCGTCCAGGGTTGTGTGGTCACTGCCGACCCAACGAAGGTGGGAAAGGCGATCTCGACCAACCCGATCGAGGGTTGGCAGGGCCCCGCGGCGACTAAGGTCACCGTCGAGATCGGCAAGTTGGGCTCGTGTCCGTAGCCCGGGGACGGGCTGGTAGGAGTACTGCTTCCGCGATTGGCGCGGCAGCAGCGGTTGGGGTTGCCGCGTTCGCGTGGGGCAGCGTAATCGAACGAAACCGGTTCACCGTTCGTCGCGAGTATCTCGCCGTCCTCCAGCCCGGGTCGGCGCCACTCACGGTGCTCCAATTGGCGGACGCCCACATGGCGCCCTGGCAGTCCGCTAAACAGGAATGGATTCGATCGCTTGCTGCGCTCGAACCCGACCTCATCATCGACACCGGCGACAACCTCGGCCACGTCGATGGCCTCGAGGGTATTGAGCGCGCGTTCGAACCTTTCGCCGGCATTCCGGGCGTGTACGTGAACGGATCCAATGATTACTTCGGTCCGGTGCTGAAGAATCCGCTCAACTACTTCACACCGGAACGCAAGCGCGAGTACCGGCCCGCGGACCTGGACACGGATGCGCTCGAGGCCTACTTCGACGACGCCCTTGGCTGGTCAAACCTGAACAACACGGCGCTGGCACTCGCCATTGGCGACACCACCGTGGAGTTCATCGGGGTCAACGACGCGCACCGCCAGTGGGACCGCCTCGACCTGCTGCCCGGAGCAATTGACGAAGTGCGCGAGAGCGAGGATGCCGCGGGCGGCAATACGGTCACTCTCGGTGTCACCCACGCTCCGTACCGCCGTGTGCTCGACGCCTTCGTGACCTACGGCGCGCAAGCCATCTTTGCCGGCCACACCCACGGCGGGCAGGTTCGAATCCCCGGTCTGCCGGCGCTGGTCACGAACTGTGACATTCCGCGTGACCAGGCTCAGGGTCTCAGCACCTGGACCCACGCCGGCCGTTCGGCGGCCCTCAACGTCTCGGCGGGAATCGGAACCTCGATCTACGCACCGGTGCGCTTCGCCTGCCCGCCGGAGGCCGTGCTGGTCACGCTTCTGGCCTCGGACGTGACCGAGGACGATATCGGCTATTCTTGACGAGGTTCATTCGCGCGGTGTTGTAAGAGGCACAGCCGGGTGAAGCAATCGGGGTGTGGCGCAGTTTGGTAGCGCGCTTCGTTCGGGACGAAGAGGTCGTGGGTTCAAATCCCGCTACCCCGACAAATTTGATAAATGTGCCCGTTTGGGACAATTTCGCCTGCGCGCGCGGGCCAATTTGTCCCAAACGGGCACATTTGCAAGGTGGACTGACCTTAGGATTCACCCGTGCGTACCCGATCGAGTGTCGTCTTTGCCGGTCTCACGGCGGTCACCATGCTGGGACTACTGACGGCGTGTGTCGCCGACAGTTCGGCCATGCCCAGCGCATCCCCCGGCGTCAGCGCGTCGGCCAGCCCGAACCCGCAGACGACCACACCGATCAAGCACCTCGTGGTCATCTATGACGAGAACGTCTCCTTCGACCACTACTTCGGCACCTATCCGAAGGCGGCGAACACGGATGGCGTGAAATTTACAGCGATCCCCGGGACACCGACGCCGGTGAACCTGCTGCAGAACGACCTGCTCACGAAGAACCCCAACGAGTTCAATCCGCTCCGACTAACCCCGTCCGAGGCCGTCACGTGCGATCAGGATCACAGCTACGGGCCGGAGCAGGAGGCTGCGGACAACGGCAAGAACGACAAGGCCGTGCAGTTCACCTCGGGTGACAGCTGCGGAATCGGTGGTGCGTTCTCGACCACCGGCCTGACCATGGGCTACTACGACGGCAACACCGTAACGGCGCTGTGGTCGTACGCCCAGCACTACGCGATGAACGACAACTCGTACGGCTCGACATTTGGGCCGTCCACCCCCGGAGCACTCAACCTTGCCGCCGGCCAGACCCACGGGATGACCGCCGTCGATCCTCACTCGGGGGCGGTCCTGCCGAAGTCGCTGGTCGTTTCGTCGACGAACGCCGACAACGTCGGAACCGACACGGGGGACGTCGATCCCGCGTTCGACGACTGCTCCGGGAACGACCACACCTCGCCTGTCCCGCTCGCCACGATGACCGGGAAGAATGTGGGCGACCTTCTGAACGCCCAGCACGTTTCGTGGGGGTGGTTCCAGGGCGGTTTCGCACCGACGACGCCGTACAACGCCACGAGCGGCTCGATCGCCAAGTGTGACGCACGCCACGACAACGTCGACAGGGTGAGTTCGAAGGACTACGTCCCGCATCACAATCCGTTTGCCTACTACACCTCTACTTCCAATCCGCATCACCTCCCGCCCAGCTCGACGTCGGCCATCGGCGAGACTGACCAGGCCAATCACAACTACGACCTGACAGAATTCGACGCCGCACTCAAGGCCGGGGTGCTGCCCTCGGTCAGCTTCCTGAAGCCCGCCGCCTATCAGAATGGGCACGCCGCCAACTCAGACCCGCTCGACGAGCAGCACTTTCTGGTGAGCGAGATCAACGCCATCGAGAGCTCAAAGTACTGGGCCACGACCGCGATTGTCATCGCGTACGACGACTCGGATGGCTGGTACGACCAGAAGAGCTCACCGGTTCTCAACGGCTCCAACGACCAGCACGTCGTCAATTCCCTGGTCGGCGACCAGCCGATGTGCGTCTCGGCGGCCGCCGATCCGAAGGTCGGTGTGAGCGGCGGATACGCCGACCGCTGCGGCCCGGGACCGCGCCTGCCCCTGCTGGTGATCTCGCCGTTCGCGAAGGCCAACTACATCGACGACACTCCCACCGAGCAGGCGTCCATCCCCGCCTTCATCGAGAACAACTGGACGACCGGACGCCTCGGTGACGCCTCCTTCGACGCACGTGCGGGCACCCTCCAGAACATGTTCGACTTCACCAAGTCGCGGGGTGAAAAGGTAATTCTGAGGGCCAACGGAACGGCGGCTTCCGCGGTGATGCAACCGGTCGGCTGATGTTTACGCGACACGGTCGCGGAATTCACCAGGCGTCCAACTCGGCGCGGGATGGTGGCCTCCGGACTTCTTCGACCAGCGCGTGCGCTGACGAAAGTGAGCACCGTGGCACAGGTCACACGTCGTTCCTTACTGCTCGCCTGTACGGGTGGGCTCGCACTAATCGCTCTCGGGGGTGAGGCAACCGCGGTGGCGACGGATCGGGCTCTCGCCACGACGGCGTCCCGAGCCCTCTCGACGAAGGGCACCACCCTCGAGCACGCCGCCACCCCGAGCGGGATGAGCGGCTACCGCCGGCTGGCCGCGGGTCCCGGCTTTCCCCTGGAGGTCCGCCAGGACCTCGCCGAGGCGGGTGCGCGCCGAGACGACACGCGGGAGGCCCTTGCGTCGATCGTGCAGATCACCGACCTGCACATCATGGATGCCCAGTCGCCGATGCGCTTCGAGTATCTGATCGACGTCGATCCCATCGCCTTTCGCCCGCACGAGGCCCTCGGCACCCACGCCGCCGCCCAACTCGTCGCGCGAATCAATCGTCTTGGCGAGGGCCCGTTCAGCGGCCGCCCGTTCGACTGCGTCGTTTCGACGGGTGACAACACGGACAACAACGAGACCGTCGAACTCGACTGGTTCCTCACGGTGATGAACGGCGGGGCGATCACCCCGTCCACCGGCGACGCCACGGTCTGGGAGGGCGTGCAATCCGGCGGGGGTGCCGCCTACTACAACCCGGAGCTCGACCTTCCGGACCACTACAAGCGGGTCGGCTTCCCGCAGATCGAGCGCTACTTTGCCCGTGCGACCCGCACGCACCACAGCGCGGGCCTCCGCACGCCCTGGTACTGCGTGTTCGGCAATCACGACGACTCCATCAGCGGGATCATGCCCGCGAGCTACACGGCGCTGGACGAGCTGTACACCGGCGACGTCAAGTTCACCGGGTTCGAGTCGCACAAGGCGAACCTCGAGCTGACGGCGGCGTTTCGGAGCGGACGCCCGGTTCCGCTCGACTTCAACGCAATCCCAAGCAAACGCTGGCGGGTGACGCCGGATGAACGCCGCGTCCCGTTCACGCCCACCGAGTTCATGGCCGCCCACCTCACCGAAGGGGCAACGGGTCCCGGTCCGGTCGGGCACGGCTTCGACACGGATTCGGTCGCAACCGGGAGGTCGTACTACTCGTTCCAGATCGCGCCGGGCGTGACCGGCATCGCCCTCGACTCGACCAATCGCGCGGGCTTCGTGCGCGGCTCGCTCGGAACGGCGCAGCTGCGCTGGCTGGAGGAGACGCTCAAGGCAGGCACGAGTACCTATTTCGATGCCGCGGGCAACGCGGTGAAACACATCGTGAACGACACCTACTTCGTGCTGTTCAGCCATCACACGACCCGGACCATGGATAACGCGCAGCCGGATCCTGCTGCGCCGCACGAGACGCGGCACCTCGGCCCCGAGATCGTCGGACTCGTGCAGCGCTACCCGACCGTTCTGGCCTGGGTGAACGGGCACACCCACTCGAATGCGATTACGCCGCATCCCGGACCCACCCGAGAACGAAGCTTCTGGGAGATCAACACCGCGTCGCACATCGAGTTCCCGCAGCAGGCACGAATCATCGACGTGTGCGACAACCGGGATGGCACACTATCCCTCTTCACGACCCTGATCGAATCGGCGGCGCCATACCAGGCCTCATACTCGGACGATAGCCAGTCGGCGCTGGGTTCGCTCTACCGGGAGTTCTCGTTCAACGACCCGAACTACGTGGCGAGCCACGACGGGACAGCGCTCGATCGCAACACCGAACTGATGCTCGCCAATCCGCTGTACTGACGGCCTAGCTGAAGTCCGGGTCAGGGCCACCGGTGTAGCTGAAGTCGACTTTCGAACGACGGCCGTTATTCAGGATGCCGCCGCTCTCCTCGAGGTAGCACGCCCCGCAGAGTGACTCGTAGGTCACACGTCCTTGATCTATTGCAACCTGGTCCCCATCGAACACGAAGACGCCATCCACCAGCCGCGCGTTAAACATGGCCTTGCGGCCGCAGCGGCAGATCGTCTTCAGTTCCTCGAGAGAATGCGCGATCTCGAGCAGACGGCGGCTGCCCGGAAACGCGACCGTCTGGAAGTCGGTACGGATGCCATAGGCCAGCACGGGAACATCCTCCTGGATGGCGATTCGCAGCAGGTCATCCACCTGGCTCTCGCTGAGGAACTGCGCCTCGTCGAGGAGCAGGCAGCTCACGTCGACTCCGAACTCGCGAATGACACGCTCGCGCTGCGCCGCGAACGCGACGTAGATGTCCTCCTCCGGCGCGACGGTGAAGTCGACCGCACGCTCCACCCCGAGCCGCGACACGATGAAGGACTTGCCCTTCGTGTCGATCTGGGGCTTGGCGACCAGCACCTGCTGGCCGCGCTCCTCATAGTTGAACGCCGCCTGGAGGAGCGCGGTGCTTTTGCCGCTGTTCATCGCCCCATGACGGAAATAAAGCTTTGACACTAGTGAAGGTACCCATCTTCTGCCGCACGCCGAATAAGATCGGCCTTCTTCCCGGCCGGTCGATTCACTTTCGCATACTTCTCGCGTACCCGCCTGAGGTAGGTCTTCGCGGTCTCGTATCGAACGTTCAACTGGGCGGCGACCTCCTCGGTGCTGTAACCGGCGACATACAGCTTGAGTGCGTCCAACTCCCCCGCGCTGAGCTTCGGGCGCGACTTCGTGAAGTCGCCATCCTGGCTGGAGTGCCGGTCGAGCGGGATGCTGGCGTTGCGCTCGACGCCCATAACCTGCCGCGCGGCATCCATGACTTCGCGCATCGGCAAAGACTTGGTGAGGAACGCCGCCGCCCCGGCGGCGATGGCGCGATCGCGCGACTCCTGCGAGTCCAGGGCCGACAACACGATCACCTTCGCGCCCGCCGCCCTGCAGGTGCGCACGCGCGCCTCGATCGACACCGGCTCCTTGAGTTGGAAGTCGATGAAGACCAGATCGGTCGGAAAGTTGTCGCTGTGCACGAGTTGCAGCCACGTGCTTGCACTCAGCACCAGGTCGAAGTCGGGGGCGTTGGCCTCGATCCAGCTGCCCAGGCTGTCGAGCAAAACCTCGTGGTCGTCGAGGAGGGCAAGCCGCACCCGGGGAACCGCCCCTCCGGCCACGAGTGACGGCGTAATAACAACGTCACTTCTGCTCATACGAGAACCTTAGTGTCAGCGCCGGGCGTTGAAACGCGACGTGAAGGTCCCCAAAAGCGATTCGCAGCACGGCAAGGTACGGGGCGAGGCCCGAACGCGTGATCGACTCGTCGTCGTCCAGTTTCGCGGCCAGGGTGACCACCGCCGCGGTGTCCCCACGCGCGATCGAGATCGCGAAACCATCCGGGTCGAAGCCCGGATGATCGACGAGAGCGAGCACGACGGCTCGGATGACGATCCGCTGCTCCGTTGTCATGTCGGACGCGGCGCGGTCGGGGTCCTGCACGACCTCGGAGCCCGGGAGCGTCGCGTCGCCTCGCTCCAGCGCCAGGTGATCCATGATCACGTCCAGCCAACTGCGATCGACGTCCGCGACCATCGCCGAGCGAATCGTGTCCGCAATCGATCGGGCACGGGATCGGTCCGCCTCGGTGACGTCGTCGCGCTCCAGCATGCCCGTGAGGAATGGCACGACCGTGTCATTCAGGATGGTGACCCTGTCGTCTTGCACGGAGCGCACGATCCGCTCCGCGATCGCGGCGCTCTCCGATCGGTCGCTCGCGCCGGGGGGTGCGTACCACTGGCCGAGCGACCGAACCAGAACCGAGGAGTATGCCGTCGCGCCCGCTCCAAGCGCAATTAAGGGGAGCGCGGCATCCAGCACCCTGACGAGCGCGGGGAGCGTCGAGCTGCCGAAAGTCGGATGCAGTACCGCCACGAATCCGGCGAGGATCCCTCCGAGCACCGTCGCGGCGACGAGCTCGCGAGCCGGCCGGTACGAACTGAGCTGCACGAGGATGAGGCCAACCGTGATCGGCGACCACTGGTCGTCGAGGTCGGTCGACGCATTCCAGGTCGACAGAGCCGACAGCACGAGGCTCAGCCCCGCGGAGATCATCACAATAACGAACCCGGACCAGCGGAACGGTGCGCGCAGCGGGCTCGACCAGAAGGTAATCCCGAGCGCGGAAACAGCCGTGGCCACGATGGCGAGAAAAGCGGTCAGGGGGTCCGAAACGACGGGCCAACTCAGCGCGGTACCCCCGGCGGCGAGACCGACGACGCCCAGGGACATGACCAGGGTGATCGGTCGCGAGCCATAGCTGCCGACCGGGTCCAGCTGCTGGTACGACAGGCCCGGGTTACTCATCGGTGCCGTCCCTGAGGCGATCGGCGGGCACCCGAATCAGGATCGACGTGCCACGACCCGGCGTCGACCACAGCCGCACGTCGCCGCCGACACTCTCAATACGTCGCCGAACCGACTGCCGCAACCCGAGACGATCGGAGGCGACCAGCTCCTCCGAAAAACCCCTGCCCGCGTCGATCACCATCACCGACACATCCGACTCCGAGCCGATGATGACGACCTCGGCTCGCGCGACCTGCGCGTGCCGAAGCACATTCACGAGACACTGTTTGGCGGCCAGCCCGACCGCGACATCCCGTTCCTCGGTCAGTCGACCAATCGCACCGAGGTCACCCGTGACATCCACCGTCAACGAAAGATCACGCGCTTCCTGCACGGCCAACATGAGCGCACTGCGGCGCCAGTCGGCACGGGTCTGGTCATCTGCCGCGGGGGCCGGCTCGTTCAGCCAGTCCTCGCCGATCAGGATTCCAAGGTCTCGCTGGATCTCGCTGGTCAGGCGCGGCGACAGTGAGCCATCCGGGCTCGTGGCGACACCCGCGAGATGGCCGAGTATGGTGTCGTGCATGAGGGCGGCCGCTCTGACCTCGGTGCGGTAGCGCAGCACGGAAAGCTCCTCGTCGAGGACGGCACGGTCGAGTTCGGGCCGCACAGCCAGTCGACGACTTCGCGTGATGGCGTCCGTCGACTCGACGAGGACGAGGCCAATCACGACCACAAGCGAAATTGCATCCAGCTGGAACGGCGCTCCGGTCGACAGCAGTGCGGCCAGCGAAACCGCCTGGGCGATGACGAAGCCGATGAGGCCCCAGACGATGGTCGACGTGGGGACGAAGCCGGGGCCACAGACGAGCACGAGTGCGACCGTGACGAGCGACAGAACCAGCGTATGGCTGGACCGCAACGACGAAAACGCGCTCAGCAGCGAGAAGGACAGCCAGTACTGCGTGAGCCCGCCGACAACCAGGAACAAGACCGAGTAGATCGTTGTACGCCAGCGGTCGAGGAAGACGAGGAGGACGAGCGTAACCGCGAGCAGCAATAGGACGGGCCAGATCGGCGATTGGGGCGCGGCAGCCTGATACCCGGCCACCTCGCAGAATGCACCGATCAGGCAGACGTAGCCGGTGACGTGGGCGAACCTGCTAAAGGCGCGATTCACCGCTAACAGGCCAACGTGCTGTGACTGGCCCTGCGACACGGATACTCCTTAGGGGCGAACGGTCTCGCTACCCGCAGTATCGCACTGCACCGAACGGTCGAGTACCCCGTGTTGTGGGCGCGTTGCGTCAGCCATCGCCCCCATTTCGGGAGTTAGAAGAGGGTCGGTTCGGCGTCGTAGGCGGCAGCGGGTCGGAGCGCCCTCGACCTGACGGTCCCCGTCACCGGATCCGGGGTCGCGCGGCCGAGGCCATGCTTGCGCGCGAGCGGGCGGAACTTGTCCGCCAGCCACTTGCGATACTCCTTGGGCGCGTATGCACTGAATTTGTACATCGCCTCGTACCGGGCAACAAGCTCCGGATGCTCGGCCGCGAGCCACTGCATGAACCACTCCTTCGTGCCCGGACGCAGGTGCAGTGCCGTATGCATCACCCCGGACGCCCCCGCCGCGGCCACTCGCTCGAGCGCGGCATCCAGGTGGGCCCTCGTGTCGGTGAGGTACGGGAGGATCGGCATCAGGAACACGGTTACCGGTAGACCCTGCTCCCGTGCGGCCGTCACCGTCGCGAGCCGTGCCGCGGTGCTGGGAGTGCCCGGTTCCACCGACTGTTGCAGCTCGTCGTCGTAGACCGCGATCGACATCGCGAGATCCACAGGAACCGTCTCATTCGCGGCCGCAAGCAGCGGGAGGTCGCGACGAATGAGGCTGCCCTTCGTGAGGATGCTGAAGGGCGTTCCACTGTTCGCCAGGGCGGCGATGATGCCGGGCATGAGCTGGTAGCGCCCCTCGGCGCGCTGGTAGGGATCGGTGTTGGTGCCGAGTGCGACCGGATGCCGTCCCCAGCTTGGTTTCGCTAGCTCTCGGCCGAGGACCTCGGCGACGTTCACCTTCACGATGATCTGGTTGTCGAAGTCTTTGCCCGCGTCGAGCTCGAGGTAGGTGTGGGTGTTCCGCGCAAAGCAGTAGACGCAGGCGTGGCTGCAGCCGCGGTACGGGTTGATCGTCCAGCCGAACGGCAGCGCGCTCTGCCCGGGGACGTGGTTAAGTGCAGACTTCGCGAGCACCTCGTGGAAGGTGATTCCCGCGAACTCCGGCGTCTGCACGGAGCGCACCAGATTGCTCAGTCGCGCGAGACCGGGCAGCGTCTCCGCCTGGTCGACGTTCAGTTCCTGGCCTTGCCACCGCATCCAGTCATTCGAACATACATTCGAATGTCCGTCAAGGTCTCACAAGCTCGACCCGAGGTTTAGCGAGCGATCTGGAGTTCCTTCGCCGTCTCGGTCATCGTCTTCGCGGCGAAGGTCGCATTGTCGGAGAGCTGCTTGCCATAGCTCGGCACCATCTTTGCGAGCTTCGGCCGCCACGCATCCATCGAACCGGGGAAGCACTTCTCGACCAGGCCGAGCATGATCGGGACGGCGGTCGACGCCCCTGGCGATGCGCCGAGCAGGCCGGCGATGCTGCCGTCGGTCGCCGCGACAACCTCGGTGCCAAACTGCAAAACGCCGCCCTTCCTGGCGTCCTTCTTGATGACTTGCACGCGCTGGCCCGCGGTGATCCGATACCAGTCGGCGGGGTCGCCGTCGGGGAAGAACTCCCGCAGCGCGTCGAACTTCGTTGACGGCAGGGCGAGCAGTTGGCTGACCAGATAGCGCACGAGCCCCAGGTTGCTCGCACCAGCAGCAATCATCGGAATCAGGTTGTGCCAGCGGATGGATCGGATCAGGTCGAACGCCGATCCGCTCTTCAGGAACTTGGGGCTGAAGCCCGCGTACGGCCCGAACATCAGGCTGGCCTGCCCGTCGACGACGCGGGTGTCCAAGTGGGGCACAGACATCGGCGGTGCGCCGAGCGCCGGTTTGCCGTAGACCTTCGCCTGGTGCTTCTTCACCAGAGCCTGATTGTCCGTTCGCAGGAACTCGCCGCTCACCGGGAACCCGCCGAAACCGCGAATCTCCTTGATGCCGGACTTCTGCAGCAGGCCGAGCGCGTAGCCGCCCGCCCCGACGAAGACGAACCTGGCGTCGTAGACCTCGGGCGTGTTCCCGACGGTGTGCCGAGTGCTGATGCGCCACAGCCCGTTCTTACGCTTCAGGTTCGTAACGCTCTCTTCGAGAATGAGGGCGGCGCCGTTTCCGGTCAGGTAATCCGTGAGCAGGTGGGTCAGGGCACCGAAGTCGACGTCCGTTCCCGCCGCGATGTGCGTGGCGGCGATCGGCTGGTCCTTCCGGCGGCCGGGAATCAGCAGGGGTGCCCAGCCGCGAATCACGGCCGCGTCCGTACTGAACTCCATCCCCGCGAACAGCGGGTGATCCTTGAGAGCCTCGTAACGCTTGCGCAGATACTCGACGTTGTCCTCGCCCCAGACGAAGCTCATGTGCGGGGTCGAGTTGATGAACGCACTCGGATCGGGCAGGGCGCCCACCTCGAGCAGGTGCGACCAGAACTGCCGTGACACCTGGAACTGCTCGTTGACCTTGACCGCACCAGAGATGTCGATCGTTCCGTCCGGGAGTTCCGGCGTGTAGTTCAGTTCGCAGAGCGCGGAGTGGCCGGTGCCGGCGTTGTTCCACGGGTTCGAGCTTTCGAGGGCAACCTCGGAGAGTCGCTCGAAAATTTGGATGTGCCAGGTGGGTTCAAGTTGCTTGAGCAGGGTCCCGAGGGTGGCACTCATGATCCCGCCACCGATGAGGGCAACGTCGATGGGTTTGTTCACTGCCTCAGTTTATCGATTCGCACGCCGGAGTCTCGGCCGCCGGTCAGACCAGGGCCGGCAGTCGCAGCGCGGCGAGCGCGACATCCATCAGTTCGGCCATACGCGCGTAGCCGTCGACGTTCGGGTGCAGCCCGTCGGCGGCCATCCACTCCGGGTGGTGCTCGAGCCAGTGGGAGGCCCCGATGATGTAGTCGGCGTCGATGAACTCGGCCGCCGCCTTGATCCAACCGGTGATCACGCTGAGTGAGTCCGGACGGTCATCCGTGTACCAGAACGGCTCGACAACGATGAAGCGCGCCATCGGCAGTGCGAGCCGCAGGTATTCGAGGTCGGTCGAGACCTGCACCCGGATCCGATCGGAGTCGGTGGCGAATCCGAAGTTGTCGTTGAGGCCCATCGCGACGAACACGATGTCGGGTCTGCTCGCGACGATCTGGCTTGGCAGGTCGCCGTCGCCGAAGTTTGTGCGGTTCCGCACGAAGCCGAGGCCGTTGACGCTCGGGTTGAACTCTCGCCACCCGCGCGCGGCGCAGACGATCGTCGACCACCGCCGCACCGGACTCGTTGCGCCGACGCCGAGTGTGTATGAGTCGCCGTAGAAGGCGACCCGGGCTTCGCTCATGACAGCTATTCGACACCGCTCCCCTGAACGGCGGCCCCATTTTGTGTTCCGATTCGGCCACATTCGGACTCAACAGGAGAAATTCGGTGTCTGGCTCGATCAACAGGACGATTCCGGTCATGCCCGGAGTCGCCTCCTGTCGAACACATCCCAGTCTGCGTCGATCACCTCCACAGAATCGCCATTGGCAGGTTCTTGCCGTCAAATATCCTTCACCGTGGACCCCGTGGCACGAGACATTTCGCGAGACCTGAGCCGGTTCGGGGGCATTGCACGCAGGTCGCAACTGATCTCCATGGGCGTGTCGACCAGGTCGATCGCACAAGCCATCGCGGCCGGCAAAGTGGCGGTGCCCCGGCGCGGGTGGCTCAGCTCTCCTCTCGCGCCGGTCGACGCGATGAGGGCGCTCGAGTTGGGCGGAATTCTCGGCGGCCATTCGGCCTTGCAGAGCTACGGTGTTTGGTCTGACGGAGAGGACCTCGTCGTCGCAACCCAGCCAAGCGCCAGCCGTTTGCCACCCGTTGCGAGTGGGGAGCGACGAATCTGGGCGATCACGCGGTTCCCGAACACGGGCGATCGACAGTGGCGAGTCAGTCTCATCGACGCGCTCGTGCAGCACGCGAGAGCGGTCGACCGGCCGTCCCTCGTGGCGTCAGTCGACAGCGCCTTACATCAGCGGATGCTGAGTGCGGCCGGGCTCGGTCTCCTTCTCGAAGCGCTGCCGGGGCATCTTCGCGGGATGCGTCGAGAGCTGGATAGTCGATCCATGTCCGGCACTGAGTCGAAACTTCGCGTTGCATGCGCGGCAGCCGGGCTGAAGGTCGAACCGCAAGCGGCGATCAATCGAGTGGGCTTCGTGGACCTGCTGATAGACGACTGGCTTATCGTCGAAGTCGATAGCCGTCAGTTCCACGACCCGCCCAGTAGCCAGCATCGGGACCGGGTGCGAGACGGAAACGCCGTCCTTGGCAGCTTCGGCAGCCTCCGCTTCGACTATCAGCTCATCCAATTCGAACTGGAGTGGTGCATCGACGTCATCCTCGCCCGGCTCAGGTCCGGTCGACCTGAAGTCGACGTAACAGGAGCGGTCAGCACAACACTCCCGAATTCTCCTGTTGAGTAACCCCGAGGCCGAATTCGTCCTGTTGAGCGGGGAGGGCTAGGAGGCGGGGACCAGCTTCGCGGCGACCAGTTCGGCGATCTGCACCGCGTTGAGCGCGGCACCCTTGCGGAGGTTGTCGTTACTGATGAACAGCGCGAGCCCACGGTTATCCGGAACACCCTCGTCCTGGCGGATGCGCCCGACGTACGACGGATCCTTGCCCGCCGCGAACAGCGGGGTCGGGACATCCATCAGCACGACGCCGGGGGCATCGGCAAGCAGCTCCTTGGCGCGCTCGACCGCGAGCGGGGAGGCGAACTCGGCGTTGATCGACAGCGAGTGGCCGGTGAAGACGGGAACGCGAACGCAGGTGCCGCTGACCAGCAGGTCGGGCAGCTCGAGGATCTTGCGGCTCTCGTTGCGGAGCTTCTTCTCCTCGTCGGTCTCACCCAAGCCGTCGTCAACAAAGCTGCCCGCCTGCGGGATGACGTCGAATGCGATGGTCGCGGGGAACTTTGTTGCGACGGGAAAGTCAACTGCCGACCCGTTGTGCACCAGCTGGATGGTGTCCTGCGCGACCGCGGCGCGGGCCTGGTCGAGCAGTTCCTCGCCGCCGGCGAGCCCCGCTCCGGAGACCGCCTGGTAGGTCGAAACGATCAGGCGAGTCAGGCCAGCATCGTCGGCAAGTACCTTCAGCACGGGCATGGCGGCCATGGTCGTGCAGTTCGGATTCGCGATGATGCCCTTGCGAACCTCGTCGAGGGCATGCGGGTTGACCTCGCTGACGATCAGAGGAACGTCGGGGTCCATCCGCCACGCGGACGAGTTGTCGATAACGAGAACTCCGGCGGCGGCGAACCGCGGCGCCTGAACCTTCGACATGGTCGCGCCAGCCGAGAAGATCGCGACATCCAGCCCGGTCGGGTCGGCCGTCTCCGCATCCTCGACGACGATCTGTCCGGACTTCCACGGGAGGGTCGTCCCGGCGCTGCGGGCGGATGCGAAATACCGGATCTCCGCGATCGGAAAGTCGCGCTCCTCGAGGAGTTGGCGGACCACTGAGCCGACCTGGCCAGTGGCGCCGACGACGCCGACCTTAATACCGTTGGCCTGCCGTGAGCCCGTCGAATCGGTCATCGTCCCGTACCTCCGTGAACCTGTGCGTCGCCCTCGGTGCTATCCAGGTCGAATGCGGAATGCACCACCGCGACCGCTCGCTTAATAGTGTCCGCCCTGGTGACCACGGAAATGCGGATCTCGCTGGTTGAAATCATCTCGATGTTGATGCCGGCCTCGAACAGCGCCGTGAACAGCTTCGCGGACACGCCCGCGTTCGTGCGCATCCCCGCCCCGACCAGCGAGAGTTTGCCGATCTGGTCGTCGAACTGCAGCGACTCGAATCCGATGTCGCCTTTCGCCGCCTCGAGCGCGGCGAGCGTCGCCGCACCGTCATCCTTGGGCAGCGTGAACGAAATGTCCGTGCTGGCTGTCTCCGAGCGGGACACGTTCTGCACGATCATGTCGATGTTCGCGCCAGCCGTCGCCACAACGGTGAAGATCTGCGCGGCCTTGCCGGGCACGTCGGGGACACCAACAACGGTGATCTTCGCCTGGCCCAGATCTGCCGCGACTCCTGCGATGAGTGGCTCTTCCACGTTGCTTTCTCCCTCCACCGGGTTGACGACAAGGGTGCCGGTGTTGTTGTTGAACGACGACCGTACATGAAGGGTAACCCCGTGCCTACGGGCGTATTCCACGGCGCGGATGTACAAAACCTTTGCGCCGGCGGCCGCCAGCTCCAGCATTTCCTCGCTGGTGATCTTCTCGATCTTGCGCGCGGTGGGAACCATCCGCGGATCGGTCGTGAAGACGCCGTCGACATCCGTGTAGATCTCGCAGACATCCGCGCCGAGTGCAGCGGCCAAAGCCACGGCGGTGGTGTCCGATCCACCGCGACCCAGGGTCGTAATGTCGCCGGTCCCACGGTTGAAACCCTGGAAGCCGGCGACGATGGCGACCGCGCCATCATCGATCGCCTTGCGCACGCGATCGGGCGTGACATCCACGATGCGGGCCGAGCCGTGCTGGGCATCCGTAATCATGCCGGCCTGGCTCCCGGTGTAGCTGCGTGCCTCGATCCCGAGGCCCTTGATCGCCATCGCGAGGAGCGCCATCGAGATACGCTCGCCGGCCGTCAGCAACATGTCCAGTTCGCGACCGCTCGGCTGCGGGACCACCTCGTTGGCAAGATCCATCAGTTCGTCCGTCGTGTCGCCCATCGCCGACACGACGACGACAACCTGGTTGCCCGCCTTCCGCGTCTCCACGATGCGCTTCGCGACCCGCTTGATGCTCTCGGCGTCAGCGACGGAGGATCCTCCGTACTTCTGTACGATCAAGCTCACGCGGCACTCCTGGGGACGACGAAATTGTGCAGCCTTCAGTGTAATGTCCCGAAAACTGGCGCTCCGACGCGGAACTATTGCTCGACGAGCCGGCGTCCCTCGAAGGCCCTGCCGAGCGTGACTTCGTCTGCGTACTCGAGGTCGCCGCCGACCGGGAGACCGGATGCGAGGCGCGTCACCGTGAGGTTGGGCTGCACGAGCAGTCGGCTCAGATATGTCGCCGTCGCCTCGCCCTCGAGGTTCGGGTCGGTCGCGATGATGACCTCGGTCACCGTGCCATCGGCGAGACGCTGCACCAGCTTGCGGATGTTGAGGTCGTCCGGTCCGATGCCATCGATCGGGCTGATCGCGCCGCCGAGCACGTGGTACAGGCCGCGGAATTCCCGAGTGCGCTCAATGGCCTGGACATCCTTCGCCTCCTCGACGACGCAGATGGTCGCCGCAGAGCGCCGCGGGTCACGGCAGATGTTGCACTTCTCTTCCTCGGTGACGTTGCCGCAGATCTCGCAGAAGCGCACCTTCTCCTTGACCGTCATCAACACCTCGGCAAGGTGAGTGACATCGAAGCTCTCGGTGGTCAGGATGTGGAACGCGATGCGCTGCGCCGACTTCGGCCCGATTCCGGGCAGCCGACCGAGTTCGTCGATCAGGTCCTGCACGATTCCCTCGTACACGGGTTAGTTGTCTCTCGGGGTCACTCGGGGGACGACGGCCTGCTCTTCGATGAAGCTGGCGCCGAGGATCTCGCGCACCACCGACTCGCCGTAGCGCTGGGACTCGGCGACGCTCGCCGGTGTGGATGATTTAGCTGGCACGCTAGCTTTTGGCGCCCGGTCAGACTTCGCCGTGGCTACAGGTTCTGCCTCGACGGATCCGGGGATCTCGGCGACCGCCCATCCGGCCTCATCTACGGGGGGCTCGGAGTCGGGTTCCGTTGGCTCCGGCGCATCGGCTTCGGACACGGCGATCTCCTCCGCCACCGCGGCCATCGTCGGCTCGACCTTCGCGATGAATTTCACGCGGAGACCGAGAATCGACAGGATGGCGCTCCGGAGGATCTCGCTAACGCTCTCGCCTGGACCCTGCGGTTTCTTAAAGCTCGCGACATCCGTCTCGTTGGGAAAGGTCAGGGTCAGTACGTCGCCCTCGAGGGCGCGGGCCTGGCTCGTGTAGACGACCATCCACGCGTTGCGCTTCTCTTTAACTGACTCGAGAATTTCTGGCCAGGAGTCGCGCATTTGCTGCAGGCTGACGGTTTTGGCTTCGGCGACGGCCTCGATTACGGCGGGCGTCGGCGCGGGCGCAGCTGGCGCGGGCGCAACCGGCTCGGGCACAGGCCGCTCGGGCGCTTTGGCCGTCGGCGGTGCTGTCTTTGCGACCGGCGCGACGGGAGTGGTCGGCGGAGCGGCAACGGCCGAGCCATCCACCCCGATCCGTCGCTCGAGCCGCTCGACGCGAGCGAGCGCACCGCGCTCGGATTCGTCGCTTTCGGGAACGAGGATGCGCGCGACCATCAGTTCGAGGTGGAGACGCGGGGATGTCGCGCCCGTCATCTCCGTGAGCGCCGCGTTGGCGACATCCGCTGCCCTCGACAGTTCGGCATCGCCGAACTTCTTGGCCTGCACGGCCATGCGGTCGAGCTCGTCCTGCGGGACACCGCGAAGCACCGCCGCCGCACCCTCGGCCGTCGTAGCCGCGACGACGATCAGGTCGCGGAAGCGTTCGAGCAGGTCTTCGACGAACCGTCGCGGATCCTGCCCGGTCTGGATGACGCGATCGACCGCGGTGAACGCGGCGGCGGAGTCGCGAGCGCCGATCGAGTCGATGACCTCGTCGAGGAGGGCGCTGTTGGTGTAGCCGAGCAGCGCGACCGCGCGCTCGTACTCGATGTGTACCGTGCCTGTGCTCGTCGAAGGATCGGACCCGGCCATGAGCTGGTCGAGCAGCGAGAGCGTGTCGCGTACCGAGCCGCCGCCGGCACGAACCACGAGCGACAGTACTCCGGGCGCGACAGTGATGCCCTCGGCATCGCAGAGCGTCTGCGTGTACTCGAGCATCTGCGCGGGCGGCACCAGCCGGAACGGGTAGTGGTGCGTGCGCGACCGGATCGTGCCGATGACCTTCTCGGGCTCGGTCGTCGCGAAGATGAACTTCACGTGCTCCGGTGGCTCTTCGACGATTTTCAGGAGCGCGTTGAACCCCTGCGGCGTGACCATGTGCGCTTCGTCGAGGATGAAGATCTTGTAGCGATCCCGGGCGGGTGCGAACACCGCACGCTCGCGAAGGTCTCGCGCGTCATCGACACCGTTGTGGGACGCGGCATCGATCTCGACGACGTCCAGCGATCCCCCGCCGTCGCGCGACAGCTCGATGCAGCTGGGGCACTTGCCGCACGGCGTGTCTGTCGGACCCTCAACACAGTTCAGGCACCGCGCGAGGATGCGTGCGGAGGTGGTCTTGCCGCATCCACGGGGCCCGCTGAAGAGATAGGCGTGGTTCACCCGGTCGGTGCGCAACGCCGTGCGAAGCGGATCGGTCACCTGCGACTGGCCGATCAACTCGGCGAACGTCTCCGGACGATACCGGCGATACAGGGCAGTGGCCACCCCTAAAGGATAGTCGGCGGCTCCGACCTCAGTCGGTCGCCTGCGCTATGTTCGCGACGGGCTTTCTCCGCCGCCTGCGAAGGACGAGAACGGTCCCGCCGACGATGAGTAAACCGCCGAGCAGGATGGCCGCGAGCGAAACCGTCTGGCCCGTGATCGGGAGCCCCGGAAGTCCCCTCGTCGGATCGCTCGGCGGCCCCGCGAGTGGCACGACCTCGTCACTCACGGTGACAAAGAGGGTGAAGTCGACGAGGCGGAGTCGCTGCACGGAGGTCGAGGCCGGATCGAGTTCCACCGTCACGGTCAGCATCGCGGGACCACTCGGGAGGGCGGTGGTCCCCCGCACGACACCGGAGTGCCGCAGCAGTTGGCCGAGCGTCGTCGTCTGCCCCACGACGCCGTTCACCGCGACCGTCACCAGAAGGTGGTCCTCGAAACTACTTGCGGCATCCGTCGACGCGGCGGTCACATCCAGGGGTCCGTGGATGGCATCGGTGTGAGTAATCAGGTAGCCGCTCGTGCTTGACTGCCCGGGAACCAGGGCGGGGTTCATGCTTGTTCCTGGCGCCGAAATGGCGGGCCCGAACACGGGAGTGACCGTCCAGTCGGTGGTGGTCGGTGACGGCGTCGCCGCAATCACGATCGCCATCAGCACACCCAGAACGTTCACTGCAGAAACACCTCGAGCACGAGGTCGGAGGGCGGCGGGGTCGTCCCCGTCCACTGAACGACCACCCATTGCAGGAGATTGCCATTGGAGCTGGCAAGCAGCGAAGCATCCGACGCCGAAGTCCCGTTCAGGAAGGTTGTGGTGACATTTGTCCCGCACTCGAGAAGCGCAAGGACGCCACAGGTCACATTGAGCCAGCCGTTTGCGGTCCCCCAACCGGTCGCCGACTGGGTGGCCCAGGTGTGCGCCGTGTATGTGACTGAGCTGATTGTCGATCCGCTCCATGGAGTGACATTGAAAAGGTTCGCGAAGGCGCTATCCCCGCCCAACGAGTTGGTGATGTCTACGGGGCAGGCGGCACTACCGAGCAGGTTTGTGAAGTAGGTGCACTGCGGGGGATCGGTAGCCTCGGCGGCCGAAGACGCATTTGTGCGTCCGCCCGCGATAATCCAGCTGTAGCGTCGCACATCACCCGACGGACTGCCGAGCAGCGGAGGCGGCGCTCCGGTGACCGTTGCCAACTGCGCACGAGTCTTCAGGTCAATCCCAGCGGCGCTCGCCGGATTGAGCCGCGAAGCTGGCGCTACGGCGCCTCCCGCGAGCCAGGTCATACCGAGGGCGGTAGACGGATTCGACCACGCGGTCACGCGAAGACTCCCAACCGGCGCCGTCTGACAACCCCACAGGCGCACGTTCAGCGTTTTCACTCCGGTTCCCCCGCCCCAGGCCGCGTTGTTCGCGACGGGGATGATGGCCATCTGCTGGTTGGTTCCGACGTTCGTCGTCACCGTGCTCAGTCGGATGAAGCGCGCGCCGACCTCACTCGGATCCGGTGCCGCGCACCATTGTCCCGTCCCGGCTGCCGCGGTCGTGGCGGTTGTGGTCGTCGTCCAGGTCGCGCCGGTTCCGTTCGCGGGGATTGCCATCAGCAGTACCGCAAACCCGACCGCGAGCGCGACGGGACGCATCATCCGGAGTCCGCGTCGCTGCCTCATGGTGCCGCAATCGAGGTCTGCGTGAGAGTGAACACCGGTGCGATTGCGATGATCGAAGCGATCGTCAGACCGGTGCTCCGATCGGGTTGCAGGGTTCGCAACAGGTCGATCGTGCCTGCGGATGCCGGAATTGTGAGCTCGACGACCACCGGTACCGTCGCGCCGGGTTGAACGTTGGCGCTGAACGACAGCGTCGCGTCGATCCCGGTCGACGTGATCGCGCTCGACGGCACGGTAATTGCCGCACCCCCGTTTACTGCGACGGTGACCGAGAGATAGGGGCGGATGTCCGCCCACCGCGTCGTATCGGTGACGCTCGTGCTGACGACGTGGATGGAGCCGATCGCGGCGGGTGTCGCCGAGCTGCCGCTATTGGTGACCTGGTAGGTAAGAGTCTGGTCCTGGATCCCCGGGATGATCCCGGCCGACCCGGTGTCGATGACAACCCCAGCGGGCGCGGTTCCGGTC
>JAUZFP010000166.1 GCA_030838475.1 Actinomycetota bacterium | reverse complement strand
CGAAAAGGCAATGAAGCCGAACGCTGCGGCGCCGACACCGGCCATCACCGAGCGTCCCGCCGTGATCCAAAGTCCTCCTGCCGTCGCGCAGGCGCCGCCGCAACAACTTCCCGCGGCCGCGATTCCCGACCCGGCGTCGCTCGTGGCGCAGCCCCCGCCGCCGACACAGGAGCCGGCCGTCAAGGCCAGTGCTCCCGTTGCGCAGCAACCCGCCGAGGCCCAGTCGGTGCCGGCACCGACGCCGGTCGCCGTCGAGAAGCCGCTCACCGCGGCGCCGGTAGCCGCCGTAGCTCCGCCTGCCCAAGACCCTCCTGTTCCGGCCGCCATCCCGGAACCGCCTCCGTTGGCGCCGCCGCCGGCTGCCTTGCCGCCGCCCGCTGCCCTGCCGCCGCCTGCGCCCGCGGCCCCCGTCGCGCCTGCCCTGCAGGCGCCGGCCTTGCCGTGGAGGGCGCCATCGTTGTGGATCGGGCCACTCCAGATACCATTGGGGCCTCAGCCACAAGGCGGACAACCGCAGCAGCTGCTGCCGTCTTCGCCATTCGGGTCCTGGCCCCGACAGCAATCACCCGAGCCTCCACGGTGGACGCCGCCGCAGCTTCCGCAGTGGACGCCACCGGAGCCTCCCCAGTGGACACTGCCGCGGACACCCGAGGCTCCGCAGTGGACACCGCCGCAAAGACCTCAGACCTCGGAATGGACGCCGCAGTGGACACCACCGCCTACCCGGCAGTGGGCGCCTGAGCCGGCACCGGAACAACTTCCGCCGAGTCAGCCACCACCGCGTTCGCTTTGGCAGACGCCCTCGAGGTCGTCCGCCGCGACGGGCAGCGGTGGCGGCCAGGCGCCGTGGTGGCCAAACCGCTGAGGGCTACGGAGGCGTGCCGTGGCGCGCGACGCCTGCGGCGCGCACACTTGCTATAACCGCGAGCGCCGCGGTGTGCCTGGCAGGAGGACCGTCATGAGCGACAACGGCCCGTTTGGATTTGATCCCGCAGATTTCGAGCGGGTTGTCCGCGAGGCGGGCGAGGGTCTGCGCGACGCGTTGGACCGATTCAGTAGATTCGTCACGCTACCGGGCGAGCGGGCAGGGTGGTCGGCGCTGTTCGACGAGTTCGCGCGGTACTCGCGCCCCCGGGGTGAACCGGAGACCACGGGTGAGGCAGGTGAGGGGGTCTGGGCCATCTACACCGTCGACTCAGATGGCGGCGCCAGAGTCGAAGAGGTGTATGCGACCGAACTCGATGCGCTCCGGGCCAACAAGAACAACACAGACTCGAACCGCATGGTGCGGTTCGTGCCGTACGGCATCGCGGTCAGCGTCCTCGACGCCTCGGAATAGCCGGCGCCCGGCGATCGCGCTTCCTGGCCTTCAACACGCGGGAAGTAGCACCGTTGCGGTTCCGTTACCTGACGCATCGGTACCATCGATGCTGATCCACCGGAGGTCCGGAACGCCTGGAAAAGCTTGGATTGTGGCGTTTTTCGCCCTGGTGGCCATTGACCTGGGATGTGAAATCGGGGGCGCAGATCCGGCTTGCGGGGCCGATTTCTCCGGTCGCGCGACTCCGTAGCGTCTACCTCATGGCTGACAACGCAGACAAATCCCAATCATCGACATCCACGGATCTTCAAGCCCCCGGCGGAAATCCGGACAACCGAGCGACCATTGACAACATGAATGCACCTGAGCTCCGCAATGCGGTGGTCGAGCTCCTGACAATCATCGACGACTCCGACGACCTCGACGTGGTGGTGACGATCGCCGATGACGGCACCGTCGCAGTCACCGCCGTCGACGACTCCGACACCTGACCCATCAAGCCCACGACTTCTCCTGGCCAACCGGCCAGGAGAAGTTCCCACCTTCGTTGCGCCCACGCGCTATTCGCCGGCTTGCCGCTGCAGCGCGACCTCCGTTTCACGCGACACCTCGTCGCTGATCCGGGCAGCGAGCGCGGCCGGATCCAACCTCACCGGTGCGTCCGCCACGACGCCCGCGAAAGCTTCCAGTGCCTGGGATGCGAGCGGGCGCCACTTCGAGACCCACGCCGAAACAAGCTCCGCATTGGCAGGTGTGTCGTTTATGAGGTGCCGCAGCAGCGCTGCTGTCCATGCCCGATGCCATCGCGCATCCTCGTGGAGCGAGAAGTGAATGCTCGTCAGGATCGGGTCGCCGTTCGCGGTTGCCAGCGTGCCCGCGACCTCCTGGTTGATGAGCCGATCGATGCACGGCTTGATGACGGCGTTGGTCACTGCGAACGCCTCGCCCCAGTCGTAGGTGATCAGGGCGCGTTCGATGAGCTCTCGCAGGGGCTGGAATGCTTCGGCGTCTTCCCACGCCGCCTGCTGTCGACGCGCCGTCTCGGGGTCCAACGGCGGACCGTTAAGCTGCACGGCGCGGTATGCGATCCGCTGGACGCGGCGCATCTCGTCTGCCGCCTGGAACGCGGCGCAATTCGTGATCCTGGAAGAGGGCGCCATCTGCGCGATGTAGGACGCCAGCATCTGCAACCCGTGGACCGGAAAGCGCAGCGGGAAGTACCAGCGATCAAGGAACCGCACCCACTCGGGATCCAGCTGCCGGTCGTAGGCGGTCTCATCGATTTCCCGCAGCAAGCCGTCGACAACGTCTTCGCGACCGTCTTCCAGCTGCGTGTATACCCGGTAGGTGGTGCGACGCGGGTCGGCGAACTGCTCCCAATTGCGGGCTTGCAGCGCAGAGCCTTCACGGTGGCGGTAGTACCAGTCGACAACGGGATTGCCTTCCGGTAGCTCGAAGCGCAGCGGATGGTTGTAGTGCAGGTCCGAGCTGACCAGCTCGTACTCGGATGGCACGCGCCGTCCCGCCGCAAGCCGGGAATACGTTTTGCGGCCCGGTGGACGAGACGGTGTGGTCATCGGTCACCTGCCAGGCGAGTGGCCGGATGCTGGGCATGTTCACTCGCGAGCCGCCAGACGGCGCCGTCCTCGGTCAGCTTCAGGACACCCGTGAACGACGACATCACGAGCTCGAGGTCGCCGGGGAACCGGACGGTTGCTCCCAGTGCGGCCTCGACCCCGGCCCGGGACAGCCGACAGACTCGGGGGGCCAGCACGCGGAGGTAAGCATCCTCATCGAGGACGAGCACGTGTTCGTTCTCGTCCTTGATCACCGACACGACCACACGCGCGAACGGCGTTGCCTGCAGCACCGGGCCCACGCCGTCTCCCGCGCCCGGCGCGCTCACTGGTCATGCCCCACGTCGACGAAGACCTGATCGCCGTCGAGTCGCACCGGGAAGCGACGCAGGCACGCAGTTTCCGGATTCACCCCATGACCCGTGCGTATATCGAAGACCCACTCGTGCGCAGCGCAGGTCAGAACGTTTTCAGCCAGTACGCCCTGCGAAAGCGGGTTCGCGAGGTGAGGACAGCGATCCTCGTAGGCGATCAGCTCGCCGCCGACGTTGCACAGCAGCACGTCGACGGAGCCGAGGGTCATCGCGAGCATCTCGCCCTCCCAGACGTCGTCCAGCGTCGCTGCGTACTGCCACACTGTCCCGGCACGTTCAGGCTCGCTCGACGGTGAAGATGTCGCCATTTCCGAGACCTGCCTGAGCGATGGTGAGAGAGGGATCGAGGATGTCGCCGACCTCGTTGCGGACCTTCACGCATCCGATCCGGTCAGGCGCCAGGCCCCAAGCCACCAGCTGGTCGGCCAGTTGCGCCACCGTGCGCTGGTTCGGAGTCACGATCACCCGGGCCAGGAAGTCGTCGCTGGCGTACCCGAAGAGGTAGATGCGCATCGCTGCACACTCACGTCGTCGGGATGGGGTCGAGGCGCCATGGATTGAGGCCCCGGCGCAGGTCCTTGCCGGTCTCGACGGGCGCCTCGAGGCCCATCCACCCGTGCAGGTCCGTGAGCTTTCCGGGCGCCTCGCCGACGACGATGCGGTCGACCACGCTCTTGTGATCGGCGAAGCGTGCGCTCTCCTGCTCGAAGATCCAGCGGCACGGCTGGGAACAGAACAGGTACCGTCGACCGTCCATCTCCAACGTGCACGCCGTATTCCGACCGGGGTGCATGAACAACGCGGGGAGCTGGCAGAGATTGCACAGCCCGGGCAGCCCGTAGGACAACGTGTTGCTCTCGCCACCGGCTTCCCAGCGACGCTCGAGTTGGTCCCAGAGCGGTCCGTACGTCTCCGCCCAGCACGGGTACTTGTCATTCAGCCACTCGCGTTCGGCGCGGTCCGGCATGGCGACGTCGAACCACAATGTGGTCCGGTAGGTATAAAGCCCCAGTTGGAAGCTGTGGTGCGCGTAGTCGAGCTCTTCAGTGAAAAGGTCCCAGAACCAAGGCTTTTCGAGGTCGAACTCTGCGAGGTTCTTCATGAACTGGTCGCACACCCACTCGGTCATGAACTCCTTGAAAGACCGGGTCCGGGCGCTGAGCGGAGTGAGGTACTCCATCGCGGTTCCGGTCAGCGCGAGGAACAGCCGCCAACATCGCCACCACATCTTGTCGACGAGGTACTGAGCCCGCTCACGGGACCCGTTCTCGAGCAGTGTCCGCATGACCGGGTGACCGATCTGGGCGTGGCGGGCCTCGTCGGTCTGGATGCTTGCCAGCGTCTTCTCGAAAAGGTGATGGTGGGCACGGTCGGCCATGGCCGCCATCGCCATGAACTGCAGGTTGGTGAAGCCCGTCTCGAACACGAAGTTCAGCTGGATCGCGGAGTCGATCGCGTCGGCGGCCAGGAACATGTCGTCGAAGAGGTGACGTGCAGCAAGAATCACCCATTCGTTGGTGTAGAACGCCTTATGGGTCCAGTCGAAGTTGCCGTCGTGGGCCAGCATGTCGTGGCCGATCAGCAATGGGATCTGCGTGTGACGGATCTCGTCGAGCGCGCCCAGTGTCGACATCATCCGCCAGGCGCTGTCGCGTCCGAACCGGGCCATCCGCAGCTCGGCGACCGCGCCCGCGTACTCCACGAGCGTGACAGCGCCGTTGTGGAACTTGACCAGCTGGACCCAACCGGGGTCAAGATCGTCGAAGAGGCGGGGCTTGCTCAGAGCGGCGCGCACGCCGAGCACCGCGGCGTCCTTCTCGCGCTGGTTCGCGACGTACTCGCGATAGGTGGTGCGGTAGGCCTCGTTCCAGTCGCGCCATGCCTCGCGGGGCAACCAGGGCCGACCGCTGATTTCCTCTGGGAACAGCTCCCGCTCGTCGACATAGCGCGGGGTCCAGTCGACCTTACGAGCTACGTGCAGCCAGTCGTCTCGGCGAAGTACCATTGCGCGGCCTCATTGATCTCGGCATTGGGGTTGACAGCCTCGCTCTGCGGCGCCTCGTTCAGGAGTTCATCGGGTGTGAGGTAGTACGGGTTCTCAACAAGCATCCCGCCTACGAGCATACGGGGGTGCGTCTTGAGCAGGTCAACGATGATGCCGCTTCCGAAGCGTTCGATGTCGTACAAGCACACGATGAGTTGCGGGTAGAGCGGCAGGTAGCGGTTCATCTCCGACTCGAGCACCAGGAGCTCTTCGGCGTCGGGCACCACGTCGCGGCGCGACCAGGTCTCCACCGCGCGCACGACGTCGAACCGCCCGTCATACATCACGTCGGACATCGCCGACTTCCACGAGCTGATGATCTCGTCGGCGGAGAAGGTGCCTGACCGCAGATACATGTCGGTCGAGCGGATGACCTCGAGCTGCTTGGACCCGAACTCCCCGGGCTCGACACGAGTACCGAGGGTCGCGACGATCTCCGCGGGATCGGTTCCGTCGACGACGCAGATG
>JAUZFP010000118.1 GCA_030838475.1 Actinomycetota bacterium | reverse complement strand
GAGCAGTACCGAGTCGCTGTATAGCGACGCATCCACTGCAGCGATTCCGGTAAGAACAGCAAGGAGGACGACAAATGGCACGCGTAACTAACCGCAACGAGACTCGACTCGACCTGCCGAAGGGGCTGCGCACCTCCTTCGTCCCTCGCGGAAGCAATCGGGACACCGTCGGTCGATTCTCCGAGGGGTTTGCCAGGGCGATGGGGACCTCATGGTTCCTGTTCGGGCTGACCGCCTTCGTCATCATTTGGTTGATCTACAACTCGATCGCGCCGACGGGCGCGCAGTTCGACCCCGTGCACACGAACTTCACCCTGCTGACGCTCATCCTGTCCCTGCAGGCGTCCTACGCCGCACCGCTCATCCTGCTCGCGCAGAACCGGCAGGATGACCGCGACCGCGTCCAGATTGAGCAGGACCGGCAGCGTTCGGAACGCAACCTCAACGACACCGAGTACCTGGCGCGCGAGATCGTCTCGCTGCGCCTGGCGATGAAGGACATGGCCAGCAAGGACTTCATCCGCGCGGAGCTGCGCTCCCTGCTCGAGGAGCTCGACAAGTCGAAGGACAAGGACGCGGCGATTTGAGTGATGTCCGGGTGGATCCTCGAGTCGAGCTTGTCGAGACCGCGCTCGCCACGGTCATCGACCCCGAGATCCGCCGCCCCATCACCGAGCTCGACATGGTCGGACCGATCGAGGTGGATGGTGGCACCGCGCGCGTGACGATCAAGCTGACCATCGTCGGTTGCCCCGCCGCCGACCGCATCGAACGGGACGTCACCGCCGCGGTCGCGGGTGTGCCCGGAATCGAGACAGCCGTCATCACGGTGACGGTCATGACCAAGGCCGAGCGGGATGCCCTGACCGAGAAACTTCGCAATGGTCGTCCGAAGACGCTCCAGTTCGGCCCGGACTCTCTGACCCGCATCTACGCGATCACGAGCGGCAAGGGCGGTGTCGGCAAGTCCACCATCACCGCCAATCTCGGCGTTGCGCTGGCCGCCCGCGGCCTGCGGGTCGGGATCGTGGATGCCGACGTGTTCGGCTTTTCGATTCCGGGCATCCTCGGGATCACGGGCGCGAAGCCGACCCAGGTGAACGACATGATCCTGCCGCCCGTGGCTCACGATGTGAAGGTCATCTCGATCGGGATGTTCGTCGACCCTTCGACAAGCTCAGGGACCGGAGTTGCCGTCGCCTGGCGCGGCCCGATGCTGCATCGCACCATCCAGCAGTTCCTGACCGATGTCTACTTCGGTGACCTCGACATCCTCCTGCTGGACCTGCCGCCAGGCACCGGCGACGTCGCCATCTCGATCGGCCAGCTACTGCCGCAGGCCGAGGTCATCGTTGTCACAACGCCCCAGGCGGCGGCCGCCGATGTCGCCGAGCGCAGCGCACTGGTCGCCCGGCAGACCGGGCAGAAGGTCATCGGGGTCATCGAAAACATGGCGGGCTTGGCCGCACCGGACGGAAGCATCATCGATGTGTTCGGCACCGGTGGTGGGGCGGACACCGCGGCTCGACTCACGACAACCGACGAGCCCGTGCCGCTGCTGGCTTCTGTCCCGATCAGTATTCCCCTCCGAGAAGGTGGAGACACCGGCGAACCCATTGTGCTCTCGCGGCCAACGGATCCGGCCGCGGTGGCCATCCTGGCCGTAGCTGCCCAGCTCGCCGTCCGCGAGCGCGGCCTGGCCGGAAAGAAGCTGGGTCTCTCGGTCGGTTAGGTCCCGAGAAGCCGGGCCAGTGCGATCCGGGCTCGATGCAGCTGGGTCTTCACCGTGCCGGTGCTGATCGCGAGTTCGTTCGCGATGTCGCGCACCGACCGGTCCTCCAGGTAGTGGAGCACGCACACCGCGCGCATGCGCGGGGGCAGTGTGTCCAGCGCGGCGAGCACGTCGAGGTCGCGGCCCACTCGATCCACCGGGTCTTCCGGGGGCGCCGGACGAAGGCGGTCCACGACACGTCGTCCGACGGCCTCCCGCCGGCGGACATCGCGCGCGCGGTTGCACGCGACAACGGTCAGCCAGGCAGCGACATTGCGCGGCCAGTCGCGCTGCAAGTCGGTGAGTAACTGCACGAGAGCCTCGTGCACAGCGTCGACGGCGGTGTCGTGATCCCCCGCAACCGCGCGAACGGTGGCCACAACCCGCGGATATTCGCCGCGAAGGAAGTCGGCCACGTCGACCAGGCGGGGGTCGAGCCGCGGTAGTGCCTCAGTGACGGGTCGGGACACCGTCGGCGAGATTGCTGTCATGATGCGGCCAGAGTAGCGAGCAGTGCTTGTCATATACTCGCCATGACAAACATCCGTCAGGTCACGAAAAACTAACGGTAACGAGCGAATGGACCCCCGCCGATGGACGCCGTACTCGCCGACCCGGATGCGCTACGTCTCCTCAGCACGATCTACCGAATTCGCCCCGGCAGCGTGACCGAACTCCGCGAGCTCCAGGCGCTCCCTCAGGACGCGCTTCCGTCACTGCTCGAACGCCTGGACGCGGCCGGACTCATCGCACTCGATGGCGACTCGATCGAGGCGCTCTCCCCCGATCACGCGATGGCGGCCGCCACCGAGCGGATCGTCGCCTCGGAGCTGGACCAGCTGCGATCCCTCGCCATCTCGGCCGCCGCACTGTCTGCGCTCACCCGAGACTGGGAGGTCGGCGGCTCACCAGACGACACCGCGCCGTGGGCCGAATTCGTGCACGGCCACGAGGCGCAGTGGAAGGCCTGGCCGCGCTACGCCGTCACCCACCCGCCACGCAGCCCGGTGAACCTCTACCCGAACCTGTCCATCATCCGCTCGATCATGGTGCCGACCATGACCGAGGAGGAGAAGCGGATGGTCGCCCGCTCGGCGGTGCGCGGGATCTTCCCGCGCGCGCTGCTCGGTATCGAGGAAGACCGACTCTTTCTCGATGAGCTCCGCCGACTCGGGATGCGCATCCGGATCGTCGACGAGGTGGTGAGCTGGGTCTACGCCGATCGGGGCGTGCTGTGTGCCCTTCCGCTGAGTTGGGCGGAACATCCGCCGAGCAGCATCGCGATCGTCACGCATCCGTCCATCACCGAAATCGTCTCGCTCTATGTGGAGAGTGTGTGGGACCGCGCCGTCGACTACCCGCTCGGCGACGACGGCTGGGAGCCGGTTCTGCACCTCCTGGCACGCGGCCTCTCGGATGCGGCGATCGCCCAGAGTCTCGATGTGTCGCCCCGCACTGTGCACCGCCGCATCTCCGAGGCAATGGAGCAGCTCGGCGCGCGCTCCCGGTTTGAGCTCGGCGCGGCCTGGGCTCGGCACGAGACCGGCTAGCCGACCGGCTCTACCAGGCGCGCCAGCAACTCGGTGAGGAGCCGCTCTGCAATCGCGGCAGGAAGGCCCTCGATGAGGGCGAGCAACGGAGCCATCCGCTCCGGCAGGCCACCGCCGGCGCCGAGTCCCATTGCCGTCAGCAGCCCGAACGATGCGTCGGAGTCGAGGGCGTTGTCGCCCAGCGGCGGCAGCGCGCCGAGTACCTCCGCTGGCGTCACCGGCGGCACTCCGCGTACTTCGTCCGCGGCGGCCATAAGCGCCGCCGAAAGTTCGGTCAGCACACCCTCGGTCACCGGGGTAATCGTGAGGTGGGTGGTGCGCGGAAGCCGCGTCCCCCCGGCCTGCTCGACGCTCGGCTGTAGCTGCAGCAGCCAACCGTGCTCGCGCACCTGATCCGCCCAGTGGTGCGGGTCCACTTGGCGTGCTGGTTCGACCGAAGCATCCGTCGTCACGGCTATGAGTGGCCCCACCGGCGATCCAACCACCCGCAGACCCTCGATGCCCTCGATCGTCGCGAGAAGCCCGCTGGTGGATCGCTCGCAGGACGCCGCGAGCCGCGCGAATCCGTCGGTGCCGAGCGCGTGGATGATTGCCCAGGATGCGGCGAGCGCGGCGGCCGACTTCGACCCCAAAATGGTGGGGTTGACGACCGGATACCCGGGCCAGCGTGTGGTCGCGAAATACTGCGTTCGCTGGCGATCGCGCCCGCGGTGGAGAAGCACCGATGCGCCCTTGGGGGCGTACCCAAACTTGTGGAGGTCCGCGCTAACGCTGGTGACTCCATCGACCGCAAAATCCCAGGCCGGCAGTCCCGTCCAAAAGGGGAGAACGAGTCCGCCGATACAGGCGTCCACATGGCAGTCGATGCCCGCCGCGAGAGCCGCCGCGGCAACCTCGGCAACCGGGTCGAGCCCGGCGAACGGATAACTGGGGGCCGAGATGACGACCAACGCCACATCCGCGCCGAATCGCTCGATCAGCGCGCTCGCCGTAACCGCGCCGGTGATTGAGTCGACGGGAACCAGCTCGAGCGCGAGCCCAAAGTAGTGCGCCGCCTTCTGGAAGGCGGCATGAACCGTCACGGGGGCGAGTAGTCGAGGCTCGCCCGTACCACCGCGCTGCCGCCAATTGTCCCGGGCGGTCTTGACCGCGAGCAGGCAGCTCTCGGTGCCGCCGGTGGTCACGCTTCCGACGACGTCGGAGTCTCCGTGCAGAATGTCGCGGACAAATCCGACGACCTCGCGCTCCAGCACGGCGACGGACGTGAACGTGGTCGGGTCGAGACCGTTGACCGGCTGCACCATCCGCACGGCCGACGCGGCGAGCTCGTCGAGCTCGGCCATCCCGGAGTCGTAGACATAGCTGAGCACGTGCCCACCGTGGGTGGGCGCATCCGCTGTTCGCAGCTCCCGCAGGCGCTCCAGGATGTCGGCGGGCTCGGCGGCGAAGTCGGTCACGCGGCAACCTTCGCTGGTGCGGCCTCGTCGATATCGGTCTTGCGCAGCTTGTAGCGCCCCAGCGAAATGAGGCTCGCCCCAATGAGCACGGCGGGCACGATGCTGAAGCTCAACACGATTCCGGCCAGCGCGGCCGGCGACTGCGCGGCGTGCTTGTCCGCGACCGACGACGTGTAGCCGGTGATCGCAAGGATGACCGTGAGGGCGGTCGCGCCGAGAGCCATGCCGGTCGTCTCCCCCGCGGTCCAGATCCCACCGAAGGCACCGGCCGATCCCGGCCCGTTGGTCTTCGCGTCGAAGGAAATGACGTCGGGCAGCATCGACATCGGCAGCGACTGCATCCCCGCGTATCCGGCGCCAGCAAGCGCCACCGGCGCGTACACCCACGCTCCTGGTACCCAGAGCAACCCGAGCATGACGAGCGCGGCGACACCGAACAGGATGCTGGCGATCAGGAAACCGCGTTCCTTGCCGATGCGACGCGCGATGGCGGCCCAGATCGGTGCGAACAGGATGGCCGGGGCGATCAGCGCGATGAACAGGAACGTGACGGCATCCTCGCTCTTGAGGACGTAGGTCGCAATGTACTGGGCGCCCGCGAGCATGAGGCCGGTCGCCAGCGCCTGAAGGAGGAACGTGAGAACGAGGGCTCGAAACGGCTGGCTGCGGCGGAGCACCGCGAAGCCCGCGCGGTAGCCCGCGCTCGCTTCGACGGGCGCGCTCACCGCGGCGATGCCGACGGGCGCGACCCGCGACGAGATAAGCATCCCGATGCCGATCACCACACCGGCGACGATCGCCATCACCAGGTAGCCGAGGTAGTGGTTCGATCCGCCGAGCGAACGCAAGGCAGGTCCGCCGGCGCCGAACAGCAGGATCGCGACGGTCAGCACGACCACGCGCATCGCGAGGAGCCTCGTGCGCTGGTCGTAGCCATCGGTCAGCTCGGCCGGAAGGGCGATGTACGGCACCTGGAACAGGCTGAATGCGGTCGCCGTGAGCACGAACGCGACGAAGACCCAGGTCGCCGAAAGCCACGCGGGCAGGCCTAGCGGAACCGCGAAGGTCACGATGAAGAAGACGGGCAGCAGGAGTGCGCCGATCATCATGAATCGACGCCGAGTCCCGTGCGTGCGCAGGCTGCGGTCGCTCCAGGCACCGATCAGCGGGTCGATGAACACGTCCCACACCTTGGCGACCGTGACGACGACTCCGGAGAGGATCGCGGCGAGGCCGAGATTGTCCGTCAGGTAGTAGACGAGCACCAGCCCGGGCAGGGTAGCGAAGCCACCGGTTCCCAGCGATCCGATGGCGTAGGTGGCGATGGTCTTGCGGCTGAGTGGTCGCTCCGTTGCGGACATGATTCGCAGTGTAGCCGCTAGTTTCCCGTGGAAATCATCCAGCGGGTAGCGTGAAGAGTATGGCAACAATCAGCGTCGACAAGTCCCTCACCAGCGACCTCGTTCGGGACCTGTCGGTCTCGGGTAACGCGAGCATTCCGGTGATCGCTCCGTTCACCGGCAAGAAACTGTACGACCTGCCTACCGGCACGGCTCGCGATGTCGCGGACGCTGCCGCCGCGGCTCGTGTGGCTCAGCTCGCCTGGTTCGCGGCGGGTCCTGACCACCGTCGACGCATCCTTCTCGACGGTCACGACCGCTTCCTGGCCGACCGGGAGCGGCTGCTCGACCTCCTCCAGACCGAGACGGGCAAGACGCGCGGACCCGCCTTCGAGGAATTCTTTCAGGGCGCATCCGCAACTCGCTATGCGGCTCTCGCCGCGAAGAGCGTGACGCGCACGCGCAGCCGGCGAGCGGGCATCCCGCTGGTCATGCGCACGCGGGTGAGCTACAAGCCGAAGGGTGTCGTCGGCATCATCACGCCGTGGAACTACCCGCTGAGCCTCGCGCTCATGGATGTCATTCCGGCGCTTGCCGTCGGAAACGGCGTCGTGCAGAAGGTCGACAACCAGACCGTGCTCTCTGTTCTCGCGGCTCGACGCGCGTTCATCGACGCCGGCGTACCCGCGGCGCTCTGGGCGGTCGTCGTCGGGGATGGCAACGAGATCGGCAACGCGGTCGTGGATGCCGCCGACTACGTCTGCTTCACCGGATCGACGGCGACCGGTATCAAGGTGGGCCAGCGCGCGCTCGGTCGCGTGGTCGGCGCATCGCTCGAACTGGGCGGCAAGAATCCAATGATCGTGCTCGATGATGCCAACGTCGCGAAGGCCGCCGCCGCATCCGTCTACGGCTGCTTCTCGTCGATGGGCCAGCTCTGTGTCTCGATGGAACGGATCTACGTTCAGCGCGCGATCTCGGACCAGTTCACGGAGGCCTTCGTCGCGAACGTCAAGAACCTGGTGCAGGGCTCGGCGCTGGACTACTCGACGGATGTCGGCTCCCTGACCAGTGCCGCCCAGCTCGAGCGGGTCAAGAGCCACGTGGATGACGCGGTCAAGAAGGGCGCGACGGTGCTCGCGGGCGGCAAGGCGCGCACCGACCTCGGACCGTACTTCTACGAACCGACCGTGCTCACGAACGTCACAAGCGACATGTTGTGTTTCACCCACGAGACCTTCGGACCGGTCGTCGCGATCCAGGTCGTGGCCAACGAGGATGAGGCGATCGCGGCGGCCAACTCGTCGGAGTTCGGGCTCAACGCATCCGTCTTCAGCGGATCGGTCAGCCGTGCGCGTCGCGTTGCCGACCAGATCGTGGCGGGAAGCGTCAACATCAACGAGGGCTACCGCTCCAGCTTCGGCAGCATCGATGCCCCAATGGGTGGCATGAAGCACTCCGGGCTCGGGCGCCGCAACGGTCCCGAGGGTCTGCTGCGCTTTGTCGAGTCGCGTACGGTCGCCGAAGCCACCGGTCTCATGACGCTGCCGGGTTCGGGCGTCGCAGCGGGCAAGCTGGCCGGCACAATGGAGGTCGCGCTGAAACTCCTGAAGGCCCTTCGCCGCCGCTAGCGGCGCACAGCCACATCCCCGGGAGGACTTTCCCACTGAGCATGGCCTCGGGAGGAGTTATTCGCCCTGTCCCTGCGGAATCTCCTCCTAAACCGATGTCGGCTAGGTGGACTCGGCGTCGAACGGGGTGGAGAGACCCTCGAGCGCGGCGCGCTTGCGCTCGGCCGACTGGGACGGAACTGTCGACTTCGCCGCCACCGGCTCCTCCTCGAGCAGCGCCTCGCGGATGATGCGGCGCGGGTCGTACTGGCGCGGGTCCATCTTGCGCCAGTCGAGATCCTCGAAATCCGGGCCCATCTCCTCGCGCACGCGCTCCTGGGCGGAATCCGCCATCTGCCGAATCCGCTTCACGAGACGAGCGAGGGAGGCCGCATACTGCGGCAGTTTCTGCGGGCCGATCAGAAAGGCGGCGATGATCGCGATGATCAGCACCTTCTCGAACGACAACCCGAAGATCATGTCCACAGAATAACCGGTCGTACCTGACCGCTCCCCATAGGCTGGAACGAACAAGGAGTTGACGTGGCCGAGAAAGACCTGAGTTGGAAGTTCGCCGAAGAGTTCGTCGTCGAACCCGAACTCATCGCGTCGGCGCGCGCGCACTCGCTCGAGCACGGGGTCGACCCCGTGTCGCCCGCGCAGGGCGCCCAGCTCGCGGTTTTGGCCGCAGCCACGAACGCCAAGTCGATCATCGAAATCGGAACCGGATTCGGTGTCAGCGGACTCTGGATGCTGACCGGAGCACCCACGGCCGCGCTCACATCCATTGATCTCGAGGTCGAGTTTCAGCAGGCGGCAAAGCGCGCCCTCGCCGACTTCGGCATCCCCGCCAACCGCGCCCGCCTGATCGCCGGGCGTGCACTCGAGGTGCTGCCCAGGATGAACGAGGGCAGCTACGACCTGGTCCTGGTGGATGCCGACCCCGGCCCCATCATCGAATACGTCGAGCACGCGCTCCGCCTCGTTCGCGTCGGCGGAACCGTCGTCGTCCCCCACGCGCTATGGCGCGGCAGGGTCGCCGATCCAGCGCAGCGCGACGACACCGTCACCGACTTCCGCACCCTCCTTAAGGAGATCGCAGAATCGCCTGCCGTTCTCAGCGCGCTGTCGCTCGCCGGCGACGGACTACTGCAGCTAACGCGAGTGTCGAACTGAGTTAAGCGGCGACGACCGCGGCCAGCGCGTCGTGAAGCTCTTTCGCCTCTGCGTCATTCACTGACACAACGAGGCGTCCTCCACCCTCGAGCGGAACCCGCACGATGATGAGGCGACCCTCTTTGACAGCCTCCATTGGGCCGTCTCCGGTCCTCGGCTTCATGGCTG
>JAUZFP010000099.1 GCA_030838475.1 Actinomycetota bacterium | reverse complement strand
GATCGCGGCGGGTGTCGCCGAGCTGCCGCTATTGGTGACCTGGTAGGTAAGAGTCTGGTCCTGGATCCCCGGGATGATCCCGGCCGACCCGGTGTCGATGACAACCCCAGCGGGCGCGGTTCCGGTCGTAACGGTACCCGAGGTGGGGCCCGTGACCGAGGCCGATAGTGTGCCCGAGGTGATGACGAGGGGTGACCCGGTCGCGCTCGATGACAGGTTGGCGAAGGAACCCGGCGTACCGAGCAGGAGCACGCCGAGGACCGCAGCCACTGCAGCAGCGGCTACGGCTTTCTTCGGTCCGGAGGCCATGCGACGACTCGCGTGTAAGTACCGTGCGCGAGGACCGGAGCCCCCGCACACGGCGCAGACTAGGACGCTGCCGAAACCTGGGTAAGTGTGTAGGTGGCCGTGAAGCTGGTCGTTCCCAGCTTGGTGGTGTTGTCAGCCGTCCACGGGATCGTCACCGTGAAGATGACGTTGACGGTGCCGTTGTTGGCCGCGGTCAGCGGTGCGGTTCCCCCGGCAACCCCGTTCACGCTGGTGACCACTGCGGTCAGCGCGGTCGCAAGAGCGCCGCTTCCCGAGGTTGCGCCCGTGACAACAAGGGTTGCCTTGTTGTCGAGGCCGGTGATGTTGACCGGAACTGCAATCGTCTTCGTCAGCACGTCACCGGGCACGACGAGAGTCGTTCCGGGGACATACGCGGCGGCGGTGCCCGTCTGCGGAACAGGTACGCCGACGGCGCTCTGCTGGATGGTCCATCCGGTGCTGTCCGAAATGCTGCCGAGGCTGAGGTCGCCCGAAGCGATGGTCACGGACGTACCCGTCTTGGTGTCGGTCCAGTAGGCGAGCGAACCCGCACCCCCGGCCAATAGTGCGATACCGGCTGCGCCGGCGATGAGTGTTTTTGTGGCGCTACGCATGAGATTCTCCCTGATCAAGATGCATGGCGAGAAAACAGGGCGGCGCTGGTTGGGCGCCTCTCGGGTATGAATTCCGGGCTGTCTACTCTGAGTTACCTGCGATGCTACGTCCATTAGGAGGCGTTGTCATCGGCTCCCCTGTGACCCCTTTGGGGCTTTTTCCCTCTAACGAGGGCCGCGATGAGCACGTAGAGCGCGTACACGATGAGGCCGCCACCCACTATTCGCGCGGCCACGGATCGCGTATCCGAGCTGCCGATCGCCCCGAAGTAGCCGACCACGGGGATCGAGTACCAGACGACGCCCCGTACCTGTTTGGCGATGACGTGTTTGAGATCGGGTGAGGGATTCGCGTCGCCCTTCATCGTCAGGGTTTGCGATCCGTCAGACTCGACATTGATGGCGAGGACGCGGTGGGTGACGACCGCGGGCTGCCCGGACGCAATCTGGTAGGTGACAACATCCCCAACGCGGACGGACGCGAACGGCTCCGGCCGGGTCACGACGATCGTCCCCGGTGGCATGGTCGGCACCATGGACCCGGTGAGAATCGTGTACGGCGTCGACCCGGTCAGCCGCGGCACCAGAACCAGAACCAGAATGAGGGCAAACAGGATGCCCGCAATGGTCCACGCGACCGTCTGCGCGAGGACGCTGTACCAGGTCGTCGGCTTCGGCGGCCGCTGATGCCTGTGCTCGCGCGAGTGCTGCGCGGGCGGACCGTCGACCATGGCTCGATGCTAGCGCTGCGATCACCCGGCGCAGGATCGTCAGTTGCCCCGAATCGACCGAACGAACGGGCGTTGCATCGATATGGGGCAACTGGCACAAAAGTAATGACCCCCCGCGCACCCGCCAGAGCCCGGTTACCCTTGCTGCGTTTCCGCCCTGGGGGAGTTGGCCTGGATGGCGCCACGCGGGGAGCCACCCAACAGTTTACGCAGACGGATCGATGAAATCATCCGGCAGGGTGACGAGGCTCAGTGAGTCCCGACCTAAGCTGCTCGTGTGAATGCGATGTGGTGGCCGGTGTGGGTGCAGAGGCTGGCCGCGGTCATCGTCGCGACCGTTCTGTTCGGCACCATCTACGTGGTGGCCCAGCAACTCGAACGCCTGGGTGCGAATGATGCTCCGCTCCGCCTCGCCAGTCAGGTCGCCGCCGAACTCCGCGAGGGGCAGACGACGACGGTGGATGCCCAGCCCCACGTTGACCTGTCCCGGAGCCTCGCACCGTTCGTGGTCGTCGAGGATGCCCAGGGTCGCGCCAGCGACGGGAGTGGTTTCCTGAAGGGATCACTCGTGTCGCTGCCGACCGGCGTGCTCGCGAATGCGGCGAAGTCCGGCGAGGACAACGTCACCTGGCAACCCGCGTCGGGACTCCGTTTCGCGACCGTGACGCTGAGGGTGGGTGATCAGTTCGTAAGCGCCGGGCAGTCTCTGAAGCCGTCCGAGGATCGCGACGGGACGATTCGACTGCTGGTCGGATCCGGGTGGCTCGTTTCGATGTTGGTGCTCGGCGGCGTCTGGTTCTGGCTGTACCGGATCAGGCTCCAATTGCAGCGACGGTTTGTCGAGCAATCTCCAGCTCCTCATTCGTCGGAATGACGAGCACCGCGACGGGTGAACCGTCGGGCGAGATGTAGCGTTCCGACTTCGATTGCGCCGAGTTTCGGGCCGAGTCGACGGATATACCGAGTCCCTCGAGCCCCGCGAGTGACTGCGCCCGGAGTGCGACGCTGTTTTCGCCGACGCCCGCGGTGAACACCAGCGCATCCAGTCGCCCGAGCTGGGCAAGGTACGCACCGATGTAGTGCCGGATGCTGTGCCGATAGACGGCGAGCGCGGCCTCCGCGGTCTCGTCTCCCGTGGACGCCGCATCCTGCACGTCACGCATGTCGCCCTCGCCGGTCAGACCGAGGAGCCCGCTGTTGTGGTTGAGGAGGTCGTCGAGCTGATCGAAGCCGAGACCCGCCTCGCGGTGTAGGTAGCTCAGGATGGCCGGGTCGAGATCCCCGGAGCGGGTGCCCATGACGAGACCTGCGAGCGGGGTCATCCCCATGCTCGTGTCGATCGACTCGCCGCCGTCGACGGCGCAGGCGGATGCCCCGTTGCCGAGGTGCAGGACGATCGTCTTCGTCTCCTCGAGCGGCCGACCGAGAAACGCCGCCGCACGTTCGGAGACGTACTTGTGCGAGGTTCCGTGGAATCCGTAGCGACGAACGCCATGCCTCGCGGCGACCTTCACGTCGATCGCGTAGGTGTAGGCCTCTGGGCGGAGGGTCTTGTGAAAGGCAGTGTCGAATACCGCGACCTGCGGGACGTCGGGCAGCGCGGCGATCGCCGCTCGGATGCCGACCAGGTTCGCCGGATTGTGGAGCGGAGCGAGCGGCGACAGTTCCTCAATCTGTTTCTGCACCCTGTCCGTGATCACGGTGGCCTCGGTGAAGACGGTTCCGCCGTGCACCACCCGGTGGCCGACGGCGGCGATGTCGTGTCCGTCGCCAAGGCGGTCGAGCGCGATCGTCATGCCGGCGGCATGGTCCTTCGCCTTCGAGCCGGGCTCGCCGATGCGCTCGATGAGGCCGCTCACTTGTGGCTCGCCGGTTTCGACGTTCACCAACTGGTATTTGATGGATGACGAGCCCGAGTTGACGACGAAGACCTCGGTCATACTGCGGCCGCCTGGATGGCGGTGATCGCGACCGTGTTGACGATGTCCTCGACGAGCGCACCGCGGGACAGGTCGTTGACCGGCTTGTTGAGCCCCTGCAGCACGGGCCCGATCGCCACCGCCCCCGCGCTGCGCTGTACCGCTTTATAGGTGTTGTTACCTGTGTTGAGGTCGGGGAAGATGAACACCGTCGCGCGACCCGCCACCTTGGAGCCCGGCAGTTTGAGCTTGCCGACCGTCGCATCCGCGGCCGCGTCGTATTGAATGGGCCCGTCGACCAGGAGGTCGGGTCGACGCTCGTGCACGAGCGCGGTCGCGGCACGTACCTTGTCGACATCCGCCCCGCTCCCCGATTCGCCGGTCGAGTAGCTCAACATGGCGACGCGCGGCTCGATCCCGAACTGCACCGCCGTCTCTGACGACGAGATCGCGATGTCGGCGAGTTGCTCCGAGGTCGGGTCGGGGATGACCGCGCAGTCGCCGTAGACGAGCACCCGATCGGCGAGGGCCATCAGGAACACGCTCGACACCACAGATACGCCGGGCCGGGTCTTGATGATTTCGAACGCGGGTCGGATCGTGTTCGCCGTCGTGTGCACGGCGCCGGACACCATCCCGTCGGCGAGCCCCTGGTGCACCATCATGGTTCCGAAGTACGACCCGTCCGTGACGGTGTCGCCGGCCTGGCTCACGGTGACGCCCTTTGGCGATCGAATGCGCGCGTACTCCTCGGCGAACTTCTCCCGGAGGTCGGACGTGAACGGGTCGATGACGTCGGCCTCGGACAGGTCGAGTCCGAGCTCTGTCGCCCGCGCGCGCACCGTCGCCTCGACCCCAAGGATGGTGAGCTTCGCGACCTTCCGTTGCAGCAGAGTGTTCGCCGCCTTCAGGATGCGATCATCATTGCCCTCGGGAAGCACGATGTGCTTGAGGTTCTCGCGCGCCCGCTCGAGGATTCCGTACTCGAACATGAGCGGCGTGACGACGCTCGACCGGCTGACCTGCAGTCGGCGCAACAGTTCGTCGTCGTCGACGTGGGCGTCGAAGAGGGCGCGCGCGGCGTCGTACTTGCGCGGGGAGTCCGCGGCGAGCCGACCCCGCGTGCCCTGGATGTGACGAAGCAGATCGTAGGTGTCGAGGTTCGACATGGCGATCGGGAGTGTCGATCCGATGCCGGAGACGAGTCGCTGAACCTGCGGGGCGAGTTCGAACCCACCGTTGAGGATGACGCCGGTCAGCGACGGGAAAGTCCCGGATGCGTGAGCGAGAAGCACACCGACCAGCACGTCGGCCCGATCACCCGGCGTAACGACTACCGCACCCTCGGTGAGCCGGGTCAGCACGTTCTCCATCGACATGGCAGCGACGATCACGCCAAGCGCCTCGCGCTCGAGGAGGGCGGGGTCTCCCCACAGCCGGCGGGCGTCCGTCGCTTTGAGGAGAGCGCCGAGGGTCGGTGCGACCAGGAACGGGTCCTCCGGGATCGCCCACACGGGAACGTCATCGATCATCGCCGTGGCGACGGCCGTCTCGATCTCTTTCAGGTGGTCGGGGTCGGCGCGATTGACGACGATCGCGAGGAGCCCGGCGTGCTGCTCGCGGAGTTCTGCCGCGGTGAGGTCGGCGACCTGGCGCATCTCGTCCGGGCTTCGGGCGCCCTCGCCCTCGTTCATCCGGCCGCCCAGCACGAGCAGGACTGGTGCGCCAAGGTTGGCGGCGATGCGGGCGTTGTAGGAGAGCTCGGTCGGGCTGCCGATGTCGGTGAAGTCCGAGCCCAGAATGATGACGGCGTCACAGGCCCGCTCGACGGCGGCGAACCGCGACACGATGTCGGTGAGTGCGCCATCCGGGTCGCTGTGAACGCGCTCGTAGGTGACGCCGATGCAGTCCTCGTACGGGAGGTTCGCGGTGTCGTGCTCGAGGAGGAGCTGCAACACGTAGTCGGGCTCGGTGGTCGACCTCGAGATGGGACGAAACACGCCCACCCGGCCGGCCTCGCGGGCGAGCGTCTCGAGCACGCCCAAAGCGACGGTGGACTTGCCGGTGTGCCCCTCGGCCGAGGTCACGTAGATGCGGGTGGGCACGACCCCAGCCTAGGGACCGGCGCCGAATGGCGACACTGGCCGAACCGGGTAGGATTCTCTTTGGTCCGCTGGCCTGCCAGCGTCCTTCAGGAGAATTCGCCTAGTGGCCTATGGCGCACGCTTGGAAAGCGTGTTGGGTGCAAGCCCTCGGGTGGGCCCACACGCGCCGGTTCCGACGCGTTGCGAAGCAACGTGGCGGCCGTGCCGTGGGGAGTCGAATCCCCCATTGCGATGAAAGTGCCGCAGGCATTTTCATCGCCAGCAGCGCAAACCGAGCTGGCGCCGTAGTGCGGCGTTCTCAATCGCAAGCCGAGCCAAGGCACCCGCGTGATACGGGTAGGATTCTCTATGGCTTGCTCGCCCACGGTGGCGGTCAAGAGCCAGGAGAATTCGCCTAGTGGCCTATGGCGCACGCTTGGAAAGCGTGTTGGGTGCAAGCCCTCGGGGGTTCGAATCCCCCATTCTCCGCAGAACGCGCAATTGTGCCCGGTTGGACGAATGTTGCTGCGCCCGAGCGCCTTCGTCCCAAACGGGCACAATTGTCGTCCTCGCTGGAGCGTACCGAGCAGGATTCGAGAAGCGCCGCCCGGCCCCCGAACCTACTATTGGTCTTAGTTCAGACCCCGGGAGGACGCTCATGGCTGCCATATTCAGCAAAGAGGAAAAGTCTGCCATGCGCGCAGCAGTCGCCGAGAAGAAGGCCGCGCAGGAAGGCGCTGATGCCGCCGCCGCGTGCGATGCCGCGATCGCCGCGATGACCGGAACCGACAAAGACCTCGCCCTCGCCTTCCACCAGCTGGTCAAGGAGAACACGTCGCTCGCGGCGAAGACCTGGTACGGGATGCCCGCATACGCGAACGCCGACGGCAAGACGGTGGTCGCCTTCAAGCCGGGGTCGAAGTTCAAGATCCGCTACGCGTCACTCGAGTTCCAGCAGGACGCGAAACTGGATGACGGCAACGTCTGGCCGGTCGGTTTCGCCCTCACGAAGCTGGATGACGCGGACAAGAAGCGCATCGCCACAATCCTTCGGACCGCGGTCGGCAACTAACCTACCGAGCGTGCGACAGCAGGAACGCGAGCTCCAGCAGCGCAGCGACCGTCAGAATCAGTGCCACGACGTTGATGACCAGGTCGGTTCGTCCCTTGAGAACCCGGCTCAGTAGCGCATAAAGGCCGATGCCGACCGCTCCGCCAATCGCGTTCGTGAGGACATCGGTGATGTCCGCCCGCCCGAGCACAAAGATGTACTGGATGATCTCGAATGCGACCGTGACGCCGAGAACTAACAGAATCTTCTTCCAGAACGACCAGGTGCCTTTGACCATGCTGAGGTACAGGCCGAGGGGCACGAAGATGAGCACGTTCTCGACGAGTTCGTCGACGCGTAATGTGCCGTCGTCGCGATAGGAACCCGCGAGCGGAATCAGATTGAGCACTCGTCCGGTGCCATCCTCCTGATACGAGAACGGAAACTTGAAGAGGATGATCGAGGCCAACACCAGCGCGTAAACCGCGAACAGCGCAATCGTCAGGATGCTTCTCGCGTCGGGTTTCACCACGCTCGTCTTCATTGCCATTTGACTCATGCTGCCAGTCAAGCCGGCCCGACGTTGCCACTTCGTATCCGGTTTTCGGTATGCCCACGATATGCGCGGCCTCGTAGCATCGAATGCATGCGTGTTTTGGTGGTCGAGGATGAGCCCTTCATGGCGGAGGCCATTCGCGACGGGCTGCGCCTCGAGGCGATCGCCGCCGACATCGCCGGCGACGGCAATACCGCTCTGGAACTGCTGAGCCTCAACGCGTACGACATCGCCGTTCTTGATCGCGACATCCCCGGGCCCTCGGGCGACGAGGTTGCGGAGAGCATCGTTGCCTCGGGGAGCGGCATGCCGATCCTGATGCTCACGGCCGCCGATCGGCTGGACGACAAGGCCTCCGGTTTCGGACTGGGTGCCGACGACTACCTCACCAAACCGTTCGAACTGCGGGAACTCGTGCTCCGCCTGAGGGCACTCGATCGGAGGCGTGCTCGCAGCAGACCTCCCGTACGCGAGATCGCCGGCCTGCGCCTGGATCCATTCCGCCGCGAGGTGTACCGCGACGGCCGCTACGTGGCGCTCACCCGTAAACAGTTCGCCGTGCTCGAGGTTCTTGCGGCCGCCGAGGGCGGCGTGATCAGCGCCGAGGACCTCCTGGAGCGCGCGTGGGATGAGAACGCCGACCCGTTCACCAACGCGGTGCGCATCACCGTCTCCGCCCTGCGCAAGCGGCTCGGCGAACCCTGGCTGATCGCGACGGTGCCGGGCGTCGGCTACCGCATCGATGTCGCAGCCGCCCCCGAGGGCGCGCGTGAATAGGGCGCCGGGGCTGAGCGTTCGATTTAAACTCACCATCAGCTACGCCGGGTTCCTGATTCTTGCCGGCGGCGTCGTCCTCGTCGCGGTTGGCGCGTACGTCTTATACGGACTGCCGGATGGATCCTTTCTGATCCGCGGCGATTTCCTGGTCAACCGCGCAACCATCGTTCGCTCGTTCATTCCGATCGCGATCGTCGTGTTCGGATTCCTACTGGTGTTTGGGCTGCTCGGAGGCTGGGTCCTTGCCGGCCGGATGCTCGGTCCCCTCGACCGCATCGCCCGTGCGGCACGCATCGCCTCGAGCGGGAATCTGTCCCATCGCATCGAACTGGAGGGCCACCAGGACGAGTTTCGGGAACTGGCCGATACCTTCGACGCCATGCTCGCCCGACTGGAAGGGCAGGTTGCGGAACAGCAACGCTTTGCGGCCAATGCGTCGCACGAGCTTCGTACCCCGCTGGCCATAACCCAGACCCTCCTCGACGTCGCGCGCAACGACCCGGATCTCCACAGCCGGGAACTACTCGAGCGCCTCTACGTCGTCAACGCCCGAGCTATCGACCTGACGGAGGCACTGCTCCTTCTGAGCCGGAGTGACCAGCGGACATTCGTCCGGGAAAGCGTCGACCTGTCGCTGATTGCGGAGGAGGCCTCCGAAACCCTCCTTCCGCTCGCGGAGAAGCACGGCGTCACGATCGAGACCGCCGGCGAGGTCGCGTCTACTGTCGGCTCGTACGCCCTGCTGCTGCAGCTGACTACGAACCTCCTGCACAACGCCATCGTCCACAACCTGCCCGAGGGCGGATCCATTGCGGTCGGCACCGCGGTTGCCCCGGGGCACGTCATCCTCACCGTCGAAAACTCGGGTGCCAGCCTCAGCCCGGCGCGGGTGGCCACGCTGACGGAGCCATTCCAGCGCGGCTCCGAACGCGCACGCTCGCACCACACCGGTGTCGGACTCGGCCTGGCAATCGTCAAGAGCATCGCGCAGGCGCACGATGGCACCCTGACCCTCACCCCCCTGGATGCGGGCGGGCTTCGCGTCACAGTGCAGCTCCCCGCCGCTCCACCCCTAACTACTCCGGATTCTCACGCGATCGGAAAATCGAAGTAGGTGTTCGGATACGGTTCGTCACTGAGCGTGTAGTGCCACCACTCGCAGTCGTAGGACTCGAAACCGCAACTCTCCATGATCGACCGCAGGCGTCGACGGTTGCTCGCTTCGGTGCGCGCGATTCCCTCGGCGTCGTGGTGTGACACCGCATCCATCAGGTCGTGGTCGGTGCCCATCGCAGCAAGTTCGCCGGTGGCCAGATCGTAGAGCGTCAGGTCAACCGTGCTCCCCCGAGTGTGACCGGACTTGACGGCCACGTAGCCGAGCTCAAACATCTCGGACCTCTCGATGTTCGGGTAGTGCCGGGGCTTCGTCCGGCCGTCTTCCGGCTCTCGCGACCATCGAATGAAGCTGTCGACGGCGCGTTGCGGTCGATAGCCATCCCACAGGAGCAGACCGAGGCCGTGGCACTCGGCCTCGTCGCGCGCACACCCGAGTGCTTCGCTCAGAGCCCTGGTTCCGACAATCCGATTCGCGAGGTAGCCATCTACCGGCTTGCCGGTGAAGTTGTCCCAGGTCGCGTATTTCGCATCCCACCGAACTCCGGGGGCAACCTCGTCAACGAAAACAAAGTCGTTGTTCATCGGCGGTGTCCGCTCAGCGCGAAGCCGACCAGGCGGTCGAGCACCTCGTCGAGCGGAAGTCCAGCCGCGGCCATCATCCGGGGATAGCGGCTATACGACGTCATGCCCGGGAAGGTGTTGACCTCGTTGAGAACGACACCGCCATCCTCCTGCAGGAACATGTCCACCCGCGCGAGTCCCCGGCACCCGAGCGCGCGAAATATCGCTCGCGCCGTCTCCTGCACAAGGAGACGCTGGTGTGCCGAGATGTCGGCAGGAACAATGATCGTCGCATTTTCGGAGGCGATCTCGGGCTGGTCCTCCTGATGGATCCGAAAGAACCCGTGCGAGAGCCGAATCTGATCAACCTCGCCGACGATGAGACCCGTTTCGGTCTCCAGTACCGCGCATCCGACCTCGCTGCCGACGACGGCCCGTTCGACCAATACCTTCGAGTCATACTCCCTCGCGGCCCCCAGCGCCCTCGCGAAGTCTTCCCCTCGATCGACACGACTGACACCGAAGGATGAGCCCGAGCGCGCCGGCTTCACAAAGACGGGATAGGTGAAACCGTCCAGATCGACCTCGTCATCCGTAGCGACCGCCCGGAACTGCGGAGTCGCGATCCCGGCGCTTCCAACCACAAGATAGGCGAGCGACTTGTCCATACAGAGGACGGAGCTTTGGACGTCGCACCCCACGTACGGGATGCCGGAGAGATCCAGCAGTCCCTGGACCGCACCATCCTCACCGAGTTTCCCGTGCAGGACGGGCAGCACCGCGTCGATCGGGATCGTCCGGTAGGTGCCGTGCTCAAGCACCAGCAGTCCCGGCATGCCCCGGTCAGGCGAGAGCACCGCCGGGACAAGGTCGCCGCTCTCCCAGGTCGGACCCGGGCGGTCGCACAGCATCCATTCGCCACCCTGCGTAATCCCAACATAGAACGGCTCGTACGTGTCGAGATCAAGACTGTTCGCGACCTCCTGTGCAGACTTGACCGAGATGGGATGCTCTTCGGAAGCGCCCCCGAAGAGGACCGCGAGCTTCGTCCTAGCCATGCTGCCGTCCCTCGAACTCCAGGCAATTGAGGATCGTGTTGGTGACCGTGTCGT
>JAUZFP010000098.1 GCA_030838475.1 Actinomycetota bacterium | reverse complement strand
ACTACGTGCAGCACTACAACGCGCCGGGTGACGGCGGGGCGCGCATTTTGAACGCCTCGGTCATGGTGGTCGGGTCGATGGGAATCTACGGCGCGGTAGTCGCCGTGTATCTCGCTATCGCCGGCTTCTCGCTGCGCTTCGGTGCGAGCGCCGCAGTAAAGGATGGGGCAACCTCGTGACGGACGAAAACCCGACCCCGCCGACGCGACGCGATCGCTTTCGCCCCGTCGAGCTTCTGGTCTTTGCGGCGATCGTTGCCGTCTTCGTCGGCCTGGTCGTCGTCTTCTCGACCCGCGAGTGGGAACTCGGCGGCATCTTCGCGGGAGTCGGATTCATCGTGGCACTCGTGGTGCTCGCGACACTGGCCATTACGACCAAGCCCGACCTCGAGGAGCGCCGCGACATCGACGACCAGGATCGCGCGGGCCACTGACGCTCTAGGCGTCGAGGTAGTCGACCAACTCGCTCGCGAGGCCCACATACGTCCGAGGGGTCAGCTCGCGGAGGCGCTGCTTCGCATCCGCGCCGATGTCGAGGCCGTCGATGAACGCGACGAGTTCCTTCTGGCCGATCCGCTTGCCGCGGGTGAGTTCCTTGAGCATCGCGTACGGGTCCGCGATCGAGCTGCGGCCGGCGGTGACTTCGGCGCGGATGACCGTCTGGATGGCCTCACCGAGAATCTCCCAGTTCGCATCCAGATCCGCGTCGAGCTTTACCGTGTCGACGGCGATCTCACCCAGGCCGCGCGCGACATTGTCGAGCGCCAGCAGGGAGTGACCGATCGCGACCCCGACGTTGCGCTGGGTCGTCGAGTCGGTCAGGTCACGCTGCAGCCGCGAGGTCACCAGGGTTGCCGCGAGTGAGTCGAGCAGTGCGCTCGACAGTTCGAAATTGGCCTCGGCATTTTCGAACCTGATCGGGTTGATCTTGTGCGGCATGGTGGATGACCCGGTCGCGCCGGCCTGCGGGATCTGCGTGAGATACCCCATCGAGATGTAGGTCCAGATGTCGGTGCACAGGTTGTGAAGGATGCGATTGGCGTGGCTAATCCTCGAGTAGAGCTCCGCCTGCCAGTCGTGCGGCTCGATCTGGGTGGTCAGCGGATTCCAGTCGAGACCCAGAGAGAGGACGAACTCTCGCGAGACGGCCGGCCAGTCGAGGCCGGCGTCCGCGACGACGTGTGCGGCGAAGGTTCCCGTCGCTCCGCTGAACTTGCCCAGGTACTCGGTCCCCTCGATCTGCGCGGCGACCCGCTCGAGGCGCCCGACGAACACGGCGAATTCCTTGCCGAGCGTGGTCGGTGTGGCGGGCTGTCCGTGCGTGTGCGCGAGCATCGCATCCGAACGGTGCCTGACCGCCCAATCGCGAAGCGCGTCGATGACGGTACGGAGCCGGGGCAACCAGATCTCGCGCACCGCCGCGCCGATGGTGAGCGCGTAGGAGAGGTTGTTGATGTCTTCACTCGTGCAGGCGAAGTGGGTGAGCTCGGCGACGGATGCGAGCCCGAGTTCGGCCAGCCTCGCTCGCACGAGGTATTCGACGGCCTTCACGTCGTGGCGGGTCGTGGCCTCGAGGCGCGCGAGTTCGTCGATCTCGACCTGGTCGAAGCCGCTGACCAGTTCACGCAGCTTGCGGGTCTGCTCAAGATCGAGTCGGTGGGAACCGAACAGCTCGCGGTCGGTCAGGTAGAGCAGCCACTCGACCTCGACGCGTACCCGTGCCCGATTGAGTCCGGCCTCGGAGAGGTGCTCGCCCAGTTCCCCGACCGCGGCGCGGTAGCGCCCATCGAGCGGACTGATCGGCTGGTCGGGAAGGGGGCTCATGAGACGTCCTTATGGATTGCGTGGGGCTTCGGGATGCCGGGGCTGACCTGGCGGAACAGGGCCGCGCAGGCCTTCTCGATCATGGCGAGAACGAGGTCGAACAGTGCGGCATCCGAATAGTAGGGATCGGGCACCTCGAGCGGACCGGACGCGTCGGCGTCAAAGGTCATCAGGAGCTGGACCTTGGAGCGATCGATGTCGTTGTTCGCCCAGGCACGGAGGATGCGCTCGTGGCTGCGGTCGAACCCGACGATGAGGTCCAGGTTCTCGAACCAGTCGGGGTCGAACTGCTTGGCCCGGTGGTGCGTGCCATCCAGGCCGCGCGCACGGAGGGCCTCGACGGTGCGGTCATCCGACGGTTCGCCGACGTGCCAATCGCCGGTGCCTGCGGAGATGACAGCCACGACGGACTCAAGCCCCGCGCTGCGAACGAGGTCTTTGAAGACGGCTTCCGCCATCGGGGAACGGCAGATATTGCCCGTGCACACGAAACAGATTCGAAAGAGCGCCGACTCATCGAGAGTGCGGTCGAAACTCATGGCTACAGTCTCCCGCATATCTGTTGAATGGCGCAGTCCGCTCCTCCACACGACCAGTAATCGGCAGATTGGCCCGTGGCTCCGGGAAGAGTCGGGACGACAACGGTCCGCCACCGCACACTCGAAAGGAAGAAGGGAGCTCTCGTGTCTGAGCTGGATGGCACCGCTGCAGTCTCAGCGGAACTGGCGCAGGCGATCGACCAACTGCGCTCAATTTCCGCGCGCGTGGCCGCCGCCGCGCTCGCCGCTCCGCGCGTCGACGCCAGCGGGTGGGACGGGTTTGCGGCGTGGGCGTATCAGCGGGCTCTCGACCAGCTCTCGCGCGATCTCGAAACGACGAGGGAGCTGCTTCGATCCGCGACCGATCTGACCGCGCTGGCACTGTTCGAGCTGGGTGGACATGCCTGATCCGACACCACCAGCCCCGTCGCCCCTCACCACCACCACGACCTATCGGCGCAGGGTCATCGTCGCGAGTGACGCCCTCCTGGCCCAGCTCGATTCACTGGGAAGGCTCGCCCAAGACGCGCGGCTCTTCGCGGGATCGTTGGTCGGCGTCCTCGAGTCGCTCGAGCCGCGGAATTCGCTCGCCGACCCTGTACCACTCGCCGCACTCGATGCCCGCCGCGTCATCCGGGCCGCGATCGGCACACTGCAGACCGCGGAGGACCGGGCGGAACGCACGGCCTCGGGCGTGCTCGCGTGCCTGGCCGAATACGAACAGACGGAGCAGGTGGCCGGCGCGCTCGCGCATCGGGTCGATGAGGGCGCAGCCTGGCTGGCGGGCGCGGACGCCAGGCTGTTCGGCCTGCCCCTCGCGATCGCGGCGGTCACCGGAGTCCTCGTCGGGTCCGCGATCACCCGGCAATCGCCGGGCGCCCTGGCGGTCGGGCTGCAGACCTATCTCAAGGCGCACGGTCGAATCCTGACGAACCCAGGCACCGTGGCGGTCATCCGCGAGTTGGCTTGCGACGTGAACGGCTTCGGGGCAGGCTTCATGCTCGTGCCGCCGCCGGTTGCCGACGCCCTCGATTCCGCTCGGCTGACCGGGGTGTCCTCGTCGTCGAACGCGATCGTCGCCCTGGGTCGCGGGGTCGGATTGTTCGAGCCAACCGCCGCCGCCGTGAAAAAGACGAGCAGCTTCGAGTTCGGTGCCCCGCCCACATCCCTAGCGCAGCGCGCGGGGTCGTTCCCGGATCCACAGAATGACCCGAACGGCGAACAGATCAGAATCGACCGTTACGTCGAGGCGGGAAAGCCCGACCGTTTCGACGTCTACATCGCCGGCACGGTGACGTTCGATCCGGTCACCCACGACCAGCCGTTCGACCTGACCAGCGACCTGAACGGTGTGGGCGGGCAGAGATCCGCGTCGTATGCGGCCGTCGTCTCCGCCATGCACGACGCAGGCATCTCGTCCGAATCGCCTGTCGTGCTCAACGGGTACTCGCAGGGCGGACTCCTTGCCTCTCAGGTCGCGGCCGCGGGCCTCTTCAATGTTCACGGGGTGGTCACCTTTGGTGCTCCGTCCGCCCAGGTCGAGATCCCCGCATCCATTCCGGTTCTCACGGTCCGCAACGCGGAAGATCTCGTGCCGGCCACCAGTGGGTACGACATCAATCCGAACGCGGTCGTCGTTGAGCGTCCCGCGTTCGCGGCGTCGCCGATCCCGTCGGATTGGGCGGTGCCGGCGCATCGGTTGAGCTACTACCAGGAGACCGCAGCGGTCGTCGATCAGGCCAGCAGCAGCGAGGTTCGCGGGGTGCTCGATCCGTTGAACCGGTTCGGGGCGGGGGCGAGCAGGGTCGACTCGACGCTGTGGGTCGCCACCCGTGTCTCTGCTTCTACCGCCGGGCGGAACTAGCCTCTACCGCCGGGCGGAACTAGCGTCTACCGCCGGGCGGAATTAGACGGAACGAGCAGCGGCCGGAAGATCAGGCCGATCAGGAAACTGATGATCGCCAGCACGAGGGCGCCCCAGAATCCGGACCAGAAGGTGTCGATTACAAGCCCGAAACCGATCAGGGTGGACAACCACGCCACCAGCAGCAGAAGCAGGGTGTTCACGATCAGGGCGATCAGCCCCAGGGTGATGATGTACAGCGGGAAGGCGACGATGCGAATCAGGGTGCCGATGACACCGTTCACGATGCCGAAAATCAGCGCGACCAGGAGATAGGTCAGGATGGTCGGCCCCACGCCGGGGGCGTAGGAGACCACGTGGACGCCGAGGATGATGAGCGTCGTCAGCCACAGGGCCACGGCGTTAATGACGAGTCGGACCAGGAATCTGCGCATACCGCCATGCTATCGAGCGACCGTGACGGCGCGGGTAGTACACCGGGGAAGAATTAGGCTGAGGGCGTGACAACCCCACGCGTCAGACTCCGCCCGGACATCGAGGTCCTGGAGCCGTACCGCCAGGGCAAGGCGGCGGCGTTCGACGCGTTCAAGCTTTCGTCCAACGAGAACCCGTTCGAGCCACTGCCCCGGGTACTCGAGGCCATCTCGGGTGCTCAGATCAATCGCTACCCGGACGGTTCGGCCACCGAGTTGCGAGGCCGACTTGCCGAGCGCTACGGCGTCACCCAGCATGAGGTCCAGGTCGGCGCGGGATCGGTTGCGGTTTTGGCCCAGCTCATCAGCGCCGCGTCCGGACCCGGCGACGAGGTTCTGTACAGTTGGCGCAGCTTCGAGGCCTACCCGGGGCTGGTGACCGTTGCCGGCTCGACGAGCGTGACCGTGCCGAACACAGCCGATCACCGCCACGACCTGCCGGCGATGGCGAAGGCGATCACCGACCGCACGCGCGTCATCCTGGTCTGCACGCCGAACAACCCGACCAGCACGATCGTGACGCTCGAGGAGTTCGAGAGCTTCATGGCTCTCGTCCCGCCGACCGTTCTAGTGGTCCTCGATGAGGCGTACATCGAATTCGTGACCGACCCGGATGCCGTCCGCGGCATCCCACTGCTGGCCAGGTATCCGAACCTCGTCGTGCTCCGCACCTTCTCGAAGGCGTACGGGCTCGCGGGCCTCCGAATCGGATACGCGGTCGGACCGGAGTACGTCATGGATGCCGCGCGCGCGGCGGCGATCCCGCTTTCCGTCACCGAGCACGCGCAGCTGGCCGCGATCGTTTCGCTGGATCACGAGGAGCAACTCCTCGAGCGGGTGGGCCGAATTGCGGTTCTGCGTGATGAGGTGTGGCAGTCCCTCGTCGACCAGGGCTGGGATGTGCCCAAGCCGAACGGCAACTTCGTCTGGCTGACGACGGGGCCGTCGACGGCCACCGCGCACGACGTTTTCGCCAGCCACGGCATCATCACGAGGGCCCTCGGTGAGGGTTTGCGGATCACCATCGGTGAGGCCGGATCTGTGGACAAGCTCCTAAGGGCTTCCGCGGAGGTTATCCGAAACCTCCGAACGACCCTCTGAATCCACGGTTAGATTGGGTTTCATGTCCTACACAGAGGCGACGCTTCAGCTGCTCTCGCCCGCGGGGGCGCTCGTCGAAAGCGATGCGACGGCGGAGTACCTTCCGATCGTCGAGAAGCTGTCCGACGACGAACTGCGAGAGTTCCACCGGGTGATGGCGTTGACGCGCGCGTTCGACGTCGAGGGCACCAACCTGCAGCGGCAGGGGCAGATCGGCATCTGGGTTCCGAGTCTCGGGCAGGAGGCGGCTCAGGTCGGCTCCGGTTTCGCGATGCGCCCCCAGGACCATATTTTCCCGTCCTACCGGGAGCACGCGGTCGGCATTATTCGTGGCATCGACGTGATCGACATCGTGAGGCTGTTCCGGGGGCTGACCCACGGCGGCTGGACGCCGTCCGAGCATGGCAACTTTCACATCTACACGATGGTGCTGGGCAGCCAGACGCTCCATGCCACCGGCTATGCGATGGGCATCACGCTCGACGGCAAGGCGGGCACCGGACATCCCGAGACCGACGAAGCCGTCATCACCTACTTCGGCGACGGGTCGACCAGCCAGGGCGACGTCAACGAGGCCCTCGTGTTCGCGGCGAGCTACCAGACCCCCGAACTGTTCTTCCTGCAAAACAACCAGTGGGCGATCTCCGTGCCGGTGTCGAAGCAGTCCCGCACCCCGCTGTATCTGCGCGCGGGAGGCTTCGGCATCCCGAGCGTCCAGGTCGACGGAAACGACGTGCTCATCAGTTACGCCGCGTCGCGCAAATACCTCGAGGAGGCACGGGCCGGCGGAGGACCTCGCTTCATCGAGGCGCTGACGTATCGAATGGGGGCGCACACCTCGAGCGACGACCCGACCAAGTACCGCACCGACGCGGAGACCGCGCACTGGGCCGCACTCGACCCGATCTCCCGTTTCGAAACGTACCTGCGGTCGAGGGGCGAGGGCGACGACTTCTTCGCGGAGGTAAGGACCGAGGCGGCGGACTTCGCCGAGGACATCCGTCGCCGCACGCTCGAGCTCGGCGTTCCTCCGGTCGGTGCGATGTTCGACAACGTCTACTCCGAGCCGCATCCGCTGATCGAAGAAGAGAAGCAGTGGCTTGCGCAATATGAGGCGGCATACGCGTCGCCCGAGGCCAGCGAGTGAGCGCGCTCGAGTCGCTACCGATGGCGAAGGCGTTGAACGCCGGACTTCGCAAGGCGATGCAGGATGACCCCAAGGTGATCCTCATGGGCGAGGACATCGGTCCGCTCGGTGGAGTGTTTCGGGTGACCGAGGGGCTGCAGGCGGACTTCGGTGAGAACCGGGTGATGGACACACCGCTCGCCGAGTCCGGCATCGTCGGCACGGCAATCGGGTTGGCCATGCGCGGCTACCGGCCGGTGTGTGAGATCCAGTTCGACGGGTTCGTGTTTCCCGCGTTCGACCAGATCACGTCGCAGCTGGCGAAGCTGACCAACCGACACGAGGGCGGCATCTCCATGCCCGTCGTCATCCGTATTCCGTACGGCGGGCACATTGGCGCCGTCGAGCACCACCAGGAGAGCCCGGAGGCTTACTTCGCGCACACCCCGGGGCTGCGCGTGGTGAGCCCATCGACTCCGCACGACGCGTACTGGATGATCCAGGACGCGATTAGCAGCGACGATCCCGTGATTTTCCTCGAACCGAAGAGCCGGTACTGGCCCAAGGGCGAGGTCGACTTCGCCGTCCGCGGGCGCACCCTTCACTCGACCGCGGTCGCCCGGGTCGGCACCGAGGTGACCCTGCTCGGACACGGCGCCATGGTTGCCGTGCTGCTGCAGGCGGCGGACCTCGCCGCAGAGGAGGGAACCAGCGTCGAGGTTCTCGACCTGCGCTCGCTGTCGCCCATCGACTACGGGCCGATTCTCGAGTCGGTTCGTAAGACGGGCCGCCTCGTCATCGCCCAGGAGGCCCCGGGCGCCGTCTCGGTCGGTTCGGAAATCGCGGCGACGGTCGCGGAACGCGCCTTCTATTCGCTCGAATCGCCGGTGCTTCGCGTGTCCGGATTCGACACCCCGTTTCCACCGGCCAAGCTCGAGACGATCTACCTTCCAGACGCCGACCGAGTTCTCGAGGCCGTCGACCGCGCGCTGGCGTACTAGGCGAAGGACACACCATGGCTGACTCAGAGTTTTTGCTCCCGGACGTCGGGGAGGGTCTCACCGAGGCGGAGATCGTCGCGTGGAAGGTGAAGGCCGGCGACGTGGTCGAAATCAACCAGGTGCTGGTGGAGATCGAGACCGCCAAGTCATTGGTTGAGTTGCCATCACCGTTCGCCGGCACGGTCTCCGCGATCCTGGTCGCCGAGGGCGAGACGGTGGATGTTGGCACGCCGATCATTACCGTCGGAACCGGAGCGATGGCGGGCCCCACCCCGCCCGCCCCGAAAGCACCGAGCGAGGCGTCATCGGCAGTCGCGGACACCGCCGGGAGCATTACCGCCGAGGAGAAGGTTCCCGCGACCCTCGTCGGATACGGGGCGAAGGGGCACGTCGCGTCGCGTCGGCGCAGGCCGGAGGTCGCGGGCGTGACACCGGCCGCGCCAGCCGCGCCGAGGCCGGCCTCGGTGCCCGCGGCAGCGGCATCCGCCGTCATCGCGAAGCCGCCCATCCGCAAGCTGGCCAAGGACCTCGACGTCGATTTGGCCGGGATCGTCGGCACCGGGCTTGCGGGCGAGATCACGCGCGACGACGTGATTCGCCACGCCCAGCAGGCGAGCTTGTTCCGCAACATCGAGACGCCGGCGTGGTCGCCCGATCGCGAGGAGATCATCCCGGTCAAGGGCGTGCGCAAGGCGATCGCCACAGCGATGGTGCAGAGCGCGTTCACCGCGCCCCACGTGAGCGTCTTCGTCGACATCGACGCGACGCGAACCATGGAGTTCGTCGCGCGGCTCAAGAACTCGACCGATTTCGCCGGCGTGCGGGTCTCGCCGCTGCTGATCGTGGCGAAGGCGCTGATCTGGGCGGTGCGCAGGAATCCGACCGTCAATTCGTCGTGGACCGACAAGGAAATCACGGTGCACCACTACGTGAACCTGGGCATCGCGGCCGCGACGCCGCGTGGACTCCTCGTGCCGAACATCAAGGATGCGCAGGAGCTCACCCTGCTGCAGCTCGCGCAGGCGCTCGAGAACCTGACGATCACAGCGCGTGACGGCAAGACCCAGCCGGCGGAGATGGCGAACGGCACCATCACGATCACGAACGTGGGCTCCTTCGGAATGGACACGGGCACGCCCATCCTGAACCCCGGCGAGGCGGCGATCCTGGCGATGGGCACGATCAAGCAGAAGCCGTGGATTGTGGACGGCGAGGTGCGGTCGCGATTCGTGACCACGGTCGCGGGAAGTTTCGACCATCGCATCGTCGACGGCGACGTCGCCAGCCGTTTCGTCGCGGATGTCGCGAGCATCATCGAGGAGCCGGCGCTCCTGCTCGACTAGCTCCGCTGCGCTGATTTGCGTGCGCGGCGTGTGTCTGGCAACATGGCCACGTGCTGAGAATGATTATCAATAGCAGGTTCGCTGTAGTCCTGATCGTCGCCGGTCTCGCGCTCGGCGGATGCGCCGCCCAGCCCGCGCCATCGGATGGCCGCATCGTCGCCGTCGGAGCAGAAAACCAGTACACCAGCGTGATTGCCCAGATCGGTGGTCGCTACGTCGACGCGACCTCCGTTATGAGCAATCCGAACACCGACCCGCACACCTTCGAGGCCAGCGCCCGTGTCGCGAGCACGATCAGCAGCGCGTCGCTCGTCGTGCAGAACGGTCTCGGCTACGACAGCTTCATGACGAAGATCGAGGCTGCCGCCCCCAGCTCCTCCCGCATCGTCATCAGCGCGCAGAAGGTTCTCGGGCTGCCCGACTCGACCCGCAACCCGCACCTCTGGTACTCGCCGACCACGATGCCCGCGGTTGCGAAGAGCATCACGACGGCGCTCGGCAAGCTCGACCCGGCGCATCGCGCCTACTTTGCAAAGAACCTTGCCGACTTCAACCAGTCGATGACTAAATGGACCGATGCGATCACGACCTTCAGGTCCGCGCATCCGGGCGTCGCCGTGGCGACGACGGAGCCGGTCGCCGACTACCTGCTTGAGGCCGCCGGCACCAAAAACCTGACACCGTGGGCGCTCCAGGCCGCGATCATGAACGACACCGATCCCGCCCCGCAGGATGTCGCGATCCAGGATGCGCTGTTTACCGGCGGGCGAGTGAAGGTCTTTCTCTACAACCAGCAGGTCACCGACTCGATCACCGTGAGATATCTGGCACTCGCACGGGCGCACCACGTCCCCGTCGTCGGCGTCTACGAAACCATGCCGACCGACGGCCTCAGCTACCAAACCTGGATGGAGGCCGAGCTTGCCGCCCTCGACCGGGCCGTGACCTCCCACCAGTCGACGGTGAAGCTATGACCGAGACTCCCGTTCTCGAGGTGAACGGCGTCGGCGTCGCCCTGTCGGGTCGAACGATCCTGCACGACGTCACCTTCGAGATCGCCGCCGGGGAGTTCGTTGGCCTCATCGGATCCAACGGCGCAGGCAAGACCACACTCCTTCGGGTCATCCTCGGGCTCCAGCCGACGACGGCGGGTACAGTTCGGTTCGGGGGCGTCCGACCCGGCCGGGGTGCGGGCGTCATCGGTTACGTTCCGCAAAAGGTCGCGCTGGATCCCGACCTGCCGCTACGCGCCCGCGACGTGGTAGCGCTCGGCCTCGACGGCCAGAAGCTGGGCATCCCGTTACCGTCGGCGCGGCGTCGCGCCCTCGTCGACGAACTTCTCTCATCCGTCGGGGCCAGCGATTTTGCCGACGCTCGCGTCGGCCAGCTCTCGGGCGGACAGCAGCAGCGGGTACTGATCGCGCACGCACTGATCAGCCAGCCCCGACTACTCCTGCTCGACGAGCCGCTCGCGAACCTCGACATCCGGAGCGAGCAGGAGATTGTGGAACTCCTGGCCCGGGTCGGTCGAGAGCGCGGGGTCGCGGTGCTGCTGTCGGCGCACGACCTCAACCCGCTGTTGCCGGTAATGGATCGCATTGTCTATCTGGCCGACGGGCGAGCGGCGGCGGGCACGACCGACGAAATCGTGCAGTCGAGCGTTCTGACTGGGCTCTACGGACGCCGAGTCGATGTGCTCCGAATTGACGGCAGGGTTCTCGTTGTCGCGGGCCCGAACGACGCGCACGGACACGACGAGTGAGCGTGTTCTTCGCAAGCGGTCTTGTGCAGCTCGCACTCCTGGTCGGCACACTGGTCGCGGCCGTCGCAGCCCTCGTCGGCGTGTTCACCGTGCTCCGCCGCCAGTCGTTCGCTGGGCACGCCCTCGCCGATCTTGGTGCGGTGGGAGGTTCCGCCGCGTTCCTGCTCGGCATACCCCAGTTGGTCGGATTCGTCGGGGCGGGCATCCTCGCGGCCGGCGTCATGGAGGTCGTCGGCATCAAGCGCGTACAGGGCCGGGATGTCGCAACCGGCATCGTCTTCGGCCTTGGGCTGGGGCTCACCGCACTGTTCCTCTACCTGGACACACAGCACGCGGGAACCAGCAATGCCGCAATCTCGGTGCTGTTCGGGTCACTGTTCGCGATTGACGCCGGCGTGGTTCCCCTGGTTGCCGCGTTGAGCGTTGTCGTTTGCCTGATCGTGGTCGTGTTCTACCGGTGGTTCCTGCTGGAGTCCCTCAGCCAGGATCTCGCCGCCGTTCGGCACATCCCGGTTCGCCTGACCGGCATCCTGTTCCTTGTCGCCCTCGCCCTCGCGGTCGAACTGTCCGCGCTCACGATCGGCGCCGTACTGTCGACGGCCCTGCTGATTGCCCCGGCGGCGGCGGCGCTCCGCCTTACACGGCGGGTCGGTTTCGCCATCCTGATCGCCATCGGGATCGGAGTTGGATCGACCTGGCTGGGGATCCTGATCTCGTTCGAGAGCTACGGCTGGCTGGGGGGCGCACACAGCTGGCCGGTCAGCTTCTGCATCGTGATCGTGGCGTTCGCTGCGTACCTGCTGTCCGGGATCGCCGTGCCCGTGCGCGCGAGGAGGAGCAGGGTGGCTCATGTTCTCTGAGTTCCTCATCAATACCTGGATCGCCGGAAGCGTCGTCGCCGTCGTCGCCGGGCTCGTGGGGTTCTTCGTGGTGTTGCGCGGATCCTCGTTTCTCGCACACGCCCTGCCGCATGGCGCGTTCGCCGGAGCGGCGGGAGCCACCCTCCTCGGGCTCGACCCGATTCTGGGTATGGGGGTGTTCGCGGTGGGCGGCGCACTGACCGTGTCGACCCTCGGTCGTCGCGGGCGCAACGACGTGGTCACGGCGCTGGCGCTCGTGGTCATGTTGGCGTCCGGTGCCCTGTTTCTCAGCCTCGGCAGCCAGTACTCGGCGGAGGTGTTCGCCCTGCTGTTCGGCCAGATCCTTGGAGTCAGCAGCGCGGAACTGCTACCCATCCTGGCGCTGGGCGCGGTGTGCGTCGTTGCGGTCGTCGTCGCCTACCGGCCACTTCTTCTCGCGTCCGTGCTTCCGGAGCAGGCGGCTGCACGCGGGATCAGCACGTTCGGGTTGTCCGTCTTCTTCGCGGTGCTCGTCGGGCTGGCGACCACGATGAGTGTGCCCGTCGTCGGCGCGCTCCTCATGTTCAGTCTCCTGGTGGGCCCGCCCGCGGCGGCCCGACTGTTCAGCGCGGACCCGCTCCGCGCAATCCCCCTGTCGATCGGGTTCGCGCTGGTGATCGTCTGGGCCTCGATCGCCGCGGCCTACTTGTCGAGCCTGCCCGTCGGATTCTTCGTAACGCTCGGGAGCGCGATTCTCTATGGCGCGGGCCGGGGCTGGTTCGCGATTGCGGCTCGTCGACCGGCGGCGGCGTAGCGTGGAAGACCAGGAGGTTTCCGGATGACCAAACGAGCGACGTGGCAGCGCGAAGCCGTTCGCGACGCGCTTTCAACCTCGGAGGGATTCGTCAGCGCGCAGTCGCTGTACGGTGCACTCCGGGAATCCGGTTCGCCGATCGGGCTGGCGACCGTCTATCGCGCGCTGTCCGACCTCGCGGTCGGGGGTGACGCGGATTCACTCCAGCAGGAGGGCGAAAGCCTGTACCGCGCCTGCACCCCGGGCAGCCATCATCACCATCTGATCTGCCGCAACTGTGGCCTCACCGTCGAGATCGAGGCGGACGCGGTCGAGGCGTGGGCGGCATCCGTTGCGGCGGACCACGGCTTCACCCAGCCGAGCCACGTCGTCGACGTCTTCGGTCTCTGCGCCGCCTGTCAGCGGCTGGGTTAGGGCTGCTGCCCGATCTCGTTGCGTTCAACAGGACGAATTCGGGGCGCGGGTTGGTCAACAGGAGAAGGGCGGCACTTTCGGTGCCAATCTCATGTTGAAGCGCAGCACAGGAGGAGATTCTCGACAGAGGGAGTCTCGGGAGGAGATTCTCGCCTCAGAGTGAGCGGATCTCCTCCTCAGCGAAGCCGACGGATTGAAAAAGGGTCTTCGAAACGCGACGAACCTCAAAAAAATCGCCCCGGGCAGACATCCATGCTGCTTTTTGTTAGGCGGAACCGACAACTAACTACGAGCAACACCGTCAGGCGTGGGTCTCGTGCTCGTGGTCGCCGTGCACCGCGCGCTCGAGCTGGAAGGTCGAGTGCTCGATCGCGATCGAGAAGTGCTCGGCGACGCAGGCCTGCAGTTCATCGAGAATCGCCGACGTGTGACCGTCGTAGAAGCATTCGTCATCGACCACGACGTGCGCCGTCAGAACGGGCAGCCCGGTGGCGATCTGGGTCGCGTGGAGGTCGTGCACTGCTCGGACGTGCGGCTGCTCGAGCAGGTGCTTGCGCACCGAGTTCAGGTCGAGCCCTCGTGGAGTTGATTCGAGCAGAACGTCGATCGTCTCCCGAAGCAGCAGCAGGCTTCGCGGCAGGATGAGTGCTCCGATGACCAGCGCCGCGATCGCGTCTGCCCTAGTCCAGCCGGTGAGCGTGATGACGATCGCCGCGACGATGACCGAGAGCGACCCGAGTGCGTCGTTGGCCACCTCCAGAAACGCGGCGCGCAGATTGAAGTTGGCCCGGCGACTTCCCCGCAGTACCAGGAGCGCGGCGAGGTTGCCAACGAGGCCGATGATCCCGAAGACAAGCAACGGACTGGGCGCGATCGGTGCCGGAACGATGAGGCGATGGATGCCCTCAACCAGAACGAACAGCCCGACCGCGAGCAGTACCGCGGCCTGCGCGGTCGCCGCGAGGACTTCCGCCCGGCCGAACCCCCAGGTGCGCCGCGAGGTCGGCGGGCGATGCACGAGGGTGGCCGCGAGAAGCGCGACGGCGAGTCCGCCGGCATCCGTGAGCAGGTGCCCCGCATCGACGACGAGCGCGAGGCTCCCGGTGAGGATCGCGCCACCGATTTCGGCGAGCAGGATGACCACGCTGATGCCGAGCGCAACGGCGAGTCTGGTGCGTGAAGACGCGCCCTCGCCGTGATCGTGTGCCATGCAATCAGGGTACGCGCCGCCGCCACGCCGGGTCGGGATGCCCCCAATTCGGGTCTATCTCGTTTTCGCAATCCGCGGAGCAATAATCTTTGACTCTCAGCAATCTTTTGGGCGATCGCTGCGTCAATTTCCGGGGGGAAAAGATGGCGGGACAAGCGGGCTGGTACCGTGCACCGGGCGAAGACGGAATGCTTCGCTACTGGAATGGCAGTACCTGGACGGACCATCGACAGCCGGCTCCTGCGGCCGCTGCTCCCGAGCCGCCGCGCCTTCTGGCCGAGGAGCCCGACCCGATGGCGGAGTACGAACGCCAGTTCGCGACGCCGTCGTCGGACTTCGACCGCCCGAGCCGCGATCTTGACCTGCGACAGTTCGAGACATCCACGCCGGTACCGGACATGACCTCGCCAAGCGCCCCGGCCCCGGCACCGCAGTATCGGCCAATGGCGGCACTCGCGCCGGCTCCCGCCCCAGCCGTTGCTCCCCAGTTTGCCGGAGCACCGACCTCGATCCCTCGCTCGTTTGCGCCCGCGCCAGCTTCTCCCGTCATACCGAGCTCGCTCGGACCGATTGCGCTCGGACCCGCTGCGACGCCCACGTCCCTGAGCGAGTTCGACCAGGTGCTCAGTGAGTCGCACGCGCTCGCGCTCGCGCCAAAGGCACCCGCTCACCGCGAGCCGCTCGCCATCGAATCGCCCGCCCAGCTCGCACCCGTCGTCGGACCCAATCGCAAGGCCGTCGTGAGTTCTGTTCGCTCGATCGGTATCGCGATCCTCATCATCCTCATCGGGGTCGGAGCGATGGCGTTCTTCAGCGCCCAAAACCTGGCCGGGCCCGGCGAGGCGAAGACCATCGGCATCGTCACGAGCTTCGGCTCGACTTCCGGAGACAGCTGTTCCCCGATCGCGCGATTCGCGGTCAAGGGCAAGTCGTTCACGGCAAGCTCGAATACGGCGATCAGTCCATGTCCGGTGGGCCTCGGCCAGGATGTCGACGTCATCTACTCCGCGGCCGACCCCGCCACCGCAGCGCACATCCAGTTGGGGTCATCCTTCGCCCAGTACCTGTGGCTCATTCCGCTCGGCGGCGTGCTGTTCTTCCTCGCCAGCCTCATCGCATTCATTGTGCGTGCGGGCTCGATCCTCGCCGGCATTGCGGTAATTCGGGATGGCGGCAAGCGGTCGAAGAAAGCGACGATCGGCGGGTAATCGGGCCGACTGCACCGGTTTGCGGATCGGCCTTCGTTGCACGTAAGCTAACTCCTTGGTCCGGCGGCATATCCGTCGGCTTTGTACGCAGGCCACACTTCGCAAGAAAAAGTGGCTCGTCGCGTGCCGACAAGTGATCTTGGGTGCCATACCTCATGGCACGGTATTGAAGGAGAAGAGTCATGGCAGCTGTATGCCAGGTGACCGGAGCCGTACCCGGCTTTGGGCACAACATTTCGCACTCGCACCGGCGCACCAAGCGTCGTTTCGACCCGAACATCCAGAAGAAGACGTACTTCGTGCCGTCCCTTCGCCGCAGTGTGACCCTGACGCTCAGCGTCAAGGGCATCAAGACGATTGACGCGCGCGGCATCGAATCCGTCGTCAAAGACCTGCTCGCGCGTGGGGTGAAGATCTAATGGCCAAGGCACAGGACATCCGCCCCATCATCAAGCTCCGCTCAACCGCGGGCACCGGGTACACGTATGTGACCCGCAAGAACCGCCGCAACGACCCTGACCGTCTCGTGCTCAAGAAGTACGACCCCGTCGTGCGCAAGCACGTCGAATTCCGCGAGGAGCGCTAACCATGGCCAAGAAAAGCAAGATTGCCAAGAACGACCAGCGCGCGATCATCGTCGCGCGGTATGCGACGAAGCGCCTCGAACTGAAGAAGGCACTCGTCGATGTGAACGGAACGGACGAGTCCCGCGAGGCAGCTCGCGTGGGCCTGCAGAAGCTTCCGCGCGACGCGTCGCCGGTCCGCCTGCGCGGTCGCGACGCCATTGACGGCCGTCCGCGCGGCTACCTCAGCCAATTCGGCGTTTCTCGCGTTCGTTTCCGCGATATGGCGCACCGTGGAGAGTTGCCGGGCATTACGAAGTCAAGCTGGTAGGTTCAAGGCGGTTCTGAAGGCTTTTAGCCCACAGAACAGTTTGTTAACGCTGTCTTAATGCACAAGTCCGAGGAGGACAAAATCATGGCTGACAAGTCACTGAACCGTACCGAGCTGGTTGCAGCACTCGCTGCCGAATCAGGCCAAACACAGGCCGCCGTCAACTCTGTTATCGACGCGCTTTTCTCCACGCTCTCCACCACGGTGAAAGAGGGCACCAAGGTCACGATCCCGGGCTGGCTCGCTGTCGAGCGCACCCACCGTGCCGCACGCGCGGGTCGCAACCCGCAGACCGGCGCCGCCATCCAGATCGCTGCAAGCTACGGTGTCAAGCTCACCGCCGGCAGCAAGCTGAAGGCCGCCGCGAAGTAAGTAGTTCCTGCATTAGTCAGGAACGTACGCGAAAGGGACGACGGCCTATGGGTCGGCGTCCCTTTCGCGTACGGGGCCGCTCCCAGCCGCGCTCACCTAGGCTGGCAGCGTGGTTCGAGTCTCCCGAATTGTCGGCCCGGCGGCGCTCCTGGTCATCGCCTTCGCGGCCCTTCTGGCGAGCCTCGCCTACGGCGGCGGAGCGAACGTGCCCCTCGCGATCGACCCGGGCGCCCTGGTTCGCTACGGCGTGCCCGTCGCGACCATGCTCGTCGATCTCGGCGCATCCGGGCTCATCGGTTCCCTCGTGCTCAGTGCATTCGCTTTCGCATCTGACCGTCCCGAGTTCGGCCGGGCGCTGGATGTCGCCGCCGCATCTGCCGCCGTCCTGACGGTGGCCGCCGCGGCGACCGGCTTCTTTCACCTTCAGACGGATGACCCCGGTCCGGTCACCCTCACTTCGCAGTACGGAGATAATATCTGGCGCTACGTGACGACCGTTGGGGAGGGACAGGCGTGGCTGGCAACGACGCTGATCGCCGCTGGATTGACCGTGCTCTGCTTCGCGGTGCGCAACCAGACTTTCGTCGCCCTGATGGCGATCGGGGCCATGCTGACCATGATCCCGATGGCGCTCCAGGGTCACGCGGGAGACACCGCGAGCCACGATGCGGCGACGACCTCCCTCTGGCTGCACATCGCGTTCGCCGCCATCTGGGTCGGCGGACTGCTGACCCTCGTCCTGGTCCGAAAGTCGCTGGGGGACGGCCGGCTCCCCGCCGCCCTCGCGCGGTACTCGACGCTCGCGCTCATCTGCTTCCTCGTGGTTGCGGCCTCCGGCTATGTGAACGCGCAGATCCGCGTGGCGACGTGGGCGAACCTGCTCACGCCGTACGGCATCCTCGTTCTCGTCAAGGTGTTCGCCCTCGGAGCCCTGGGTATCTTCGGTGTCTTCCAACGCCGTTTCCTCATCGCCCGGCTCGCGGGAACGGTAACCGGCGTCGCGCGCTATTTCTGGATCTTCGTCGCCGGAGAGCTCGCGTTTATGGGTCTCGCGGAGGGCACCGCGTCCGCGCTCGCAGTGACGACCGATCCACAGATCGAGGTCCCCGCGTCGCAGTTGAACAACCCGACGCCGGCCGAACTGCTCACCGGGGCGCACCTCCCGGCCGCCCCCACGATCGAGCGATACTTCACGGGGCTGAACCCCGACCTACTTTGGATCCTGCTGGTCGGGTTCGGACTGTTCTTTTACCTTGCGGGCGTTTGGCGCATGAAGCGACGCGGTGACGCGTGGCCGGTCCATCGCACGGTGCTGTGGATTCTCGGCATGCTCGTACTCCTCTACGTGACGAGTGGCGGCGTCAACGTTTACGAGAAGTACCTCTTCAGCGCTCACATGATCGCGCACATGGTGCTCACCATGGCCATCCCGGTTCTGCTCGTGCCGTCCGCCCCGATAACCCTCGCGCTGCGCTCGATCCGAAAGCGCGAGGACGGCAGCCGTGGTGCTCGCGAGTGGATCCTCCTGGCAGTGCACTCGCGGCCGTTCACCTTCTTCGCGAATCCCCTGGTTGCGGCTTTACTGTTCGCCTCGTCGCTGTGGGTGTTCTACTACACGCCGCTGTTCAGCTACGCGACGACCGACCACGTCGGACACGAGTGGATGATCGTGCACTTCCTGATCGTGGGGTACCTCTTCGTGTCCAGCCTGATCGGTGTCGATCCGGGCCCGGCGCGGCCGCCCTACCCCATGCGGCTCCTCATCCTGCTCGCCACCATGGCGTTCCACGCGTTCTTCGGGCTCGCTCTCATCACGAGCACTGGACTCTTGTCCGCGGACTGGTACGGCGCGATGGGGTGGGGTCCAAGCATGTCAGCGCTCGGCGATCAGCAGTTGGCCGGAGGTATCGCGTGGAGCATCGGTGAGATTCCCACGCTGGCGCTCGCCATCCTGGTTGCCTTCATGTGGGGGCGAAGCGATGCGAGGGAGTCTCGCCGGTACGACCGCAAGGCCGAGCGCGACGGTGGCGCCGAGCTTGCCGCGTACAACGAGATGCTCGCGAAGCGCGCGAACCAGCGCTAGCGGTTCACCGACGTGATCGTGAGGTGGTTGTCCGTGGCGATCTCGATGCTGTACGACACGTCGAACGAGACATCCGAGTCGAATGTGGTGATCGAGCCGTCGTAAAGCGATTGCACCTTGACGATGAGGTGGGCAACCCCGGTCGCCGATGGCACCAGCCACCGACCCGTGTTGCCGTCCGGCCCGATCGTCACCGCCGGATCTGACACCATCTTCCATGCCGGCGTGCTGACGACCCGGTTCGCGAAGCTCTTGCCGAACGGGCAGGAGGTGGGGAGCAGCACGGTCTGCGTCGCACACTTGACGTAATAGGCCTTCAGTTCGGTGCGCACCTCCTTCACGAACAGGGCGTTCGCCTCGGCCTCGACTCGCACCGGTGTGACGCTGGCCGGTTCCGTGACCGGCACGGACACAGGAGTCGCCACCAGGTAGGTGGATTTGTGGTCGAAGACGTACAGGCCGGGCGCGAAGACGACAAAGGGCTGGGACCGCGTTGAAGGCACCGCCGACACGACGTCGGTCCCGTTTACCCGAAATCTCGGGTCGCGCGGCGTCGCGACCGACACCGTGGCGAGTGGGGACTTTTCGAACGACCACCGCGAGAACAGCCCCAGAAAGGACGGGGTCTGGATCACCGAGAACGCCGAGGTCTCGCCGCGTTTGCCGAGTCGGTAGGAGAATTCGACTCGGTGGGTGCCTCCGCCGAGGTCCGTGTCATGCTGCAGCCGGATGCCGGCAATCGTGCCGAGTGCGCCATCGGTGAGAAGGGTGGTCGCTACGCCGCTCGGCGCGCGCACTCCGGGAAGCCCGCGCGCGGTGGTGGCGTCGTGTCGGTTTAGTGCGTCGAGATAGCTGGACACGAACCCGTGCGCGCTGTACACCGTGGAGTTGAGGATCGCGACTGCTCCGAAGAACGCGCCGACGAGCAGCGCGAAGCCGATCATCCACGAGATCGTCAGTCGGCGCACTGTTCTATTCTCCGTTACTCGCCGAGCGTCGGCGGGTAACCTTGGCCAGTGACCGAGGTGACCCTGTCCGCCGAGCAGCAGGCGGTATTCGACAGAATCGAGACGACCAGCGATCACATCTTTGTCACCGGTCGTGCGGGCACAGGCAAATCGACGCTGCTGAATCACCTGTCGTGGCACACGTCGAAGCAGGTCGTTATTTGCGCGCCTACCGGCGTCGCGGCCCTCAATGTCGGCGGCCAGACCATCCATTCGCTGTTTAGGTTGCCGATCGGTGTGATTGCCGATCACGAGATCGAACAGACCCGCGAACTGCGCAAGCTGCTCGGGACCGTTGACACCGTCGTCATCGACGAGGTCTCCATGGTCAACGCCGACCTGCTCGACGCGGTCGATCGCAGCATGCGCCAGGCCCGGCAGCGTCCGCACGAGGCGTTCGGGGGCGCTCAGGTCGTGTTGTTCGGGGACCCGTACCAGCTCGCCCCCGTGCCGGGGGATGCGGACGAGCGCGCCTACTTCGAGGACCAGTACCGCTCCATGTGGTTCTTCGATGCGAAGGTCTGGGGCGAGGTGGACCTGACCATCTACGAGCTCTCGGTCATCCACCGCCAGCACGAGGCGGAGTTCAAGTACATGCTGAATGCCGTTCGCCACGGCAGGGTTACCGCGGAGATCGCGAAGCGTCTGAACGACACAGGGGCCCGCCCGGCACCGACCGACGGGGCGATCACACTCGCCACGACGAACAGCACTGTGACCCGGATCAACGCGGCCCAGTTGGCAAAGCTCCCGGGTCGAGCCCTGACCGCACGTGCCGAGGTGAGCGGCGAGTTTGGCGGGAGGTCGTACCCGGCCGACGAGGCGCTCGAACTCAAGGTCGGCGCGCAGGTGATGTTCCTGCGCAACGACTCCGACCAGCGCTGGGTCAACGGCAGCATCGGCACCGTGACGAAGATCGACAGCACGGTGTGGGTTGAGGTGGATGGCGAGACCCACCAGGTGCAGCCCGCCGTCTGGGAGAAGTATCGCTACTCGTACTCGCAGGTCACCAAGTCGCTGAAGAAGGACATCGTGGCCGAGTTCACCCAGTTCCCGCTTCGACTGGCCTGGGCGGTGACCATCCACAAGTCGCAGGGCAAGACCTACGACCGCGCGATCGTGGATCTTGGCCAGCGCTCGTTCGCGCCGGGCCAAACGTATGTCGCGCTGTCAAGGATCAGCGAACTGGAGGGCCTCTATCTGACCCGGCCGCTTCGTCCATCCGACATCATCGTGGACGAAAACGTGGTTCGGTTCATGGCCGGGTCGGTGGCCATCCCTGGGATCGAGGCCTAGCGGATCCGCGAGTCCTAGGCGGTCTTGACGGACCGAGCGACACGGTCGGCCCCAAGGCCAACGCAGAGGAGAACGACGGCGGTCGCGAAGTTCAGGACGGTGTCGGCGCCGTTGAGGGCGAGGATGTTGAGCGGGTTACCGCCGCCCGTGACCACGAAACCCACGACACCGACGAGCAGGAAGATCGCGCCGAGGACCGTGTTCATGGCCTTGGCGGATCGGGGCCCGACGAGCGCGGCGGTGAGCAGGGCGAGCCCCACCACAACGTGGATCAGGTTGTGCAGCGGATTGGTCTGAAACAGGTCAAGCACCTTGGGGCCGGTCGTGGCGGCGAACGGCGTATCGCTGGTCAGAAAGAACCCGTAGATCCCGTCGATCGCGTAGACGATGCCGAGAAAGATCCCGAGCAGGCGATTGGGTGATTTTGACACGGGTGAGCCTCCGACGAAGTTGGCTGGATTTGTAGTGCGCGGTGTACTTCCGCTCGCACAAGCTTGGCGTATGCCAATTATCGCAGATACCAAGAACTGGACCTGGGTGATCGAGCGACCCTGCCCCGAGTGCGGATTCGACGCGGAGAACTATGCGGATGCCGACATCGCGACGGCCATTGTGGAGAACGCCGACTCCTGGCCCGCGGTGCTCGCCCGGCGGAGTGTTCGCCTTCGACCGAACGATTCCACGTGGTCGCCGCTGGAGTACGCGGCTCACGTTCGCGACGTGCTGTCGGTGTATCGAGAACGGCTTCGCCTCATGGTCGACACCGTTGACCCCCTCTACCCGAACTGGGATCAGGATGAGACGGCTGTCGCGGAACGCTACAACGATCAGGACCCCGCGGTGGTGGGTGCGCAGCTCCGGGCCAACGCGGCGGACATCGCGGTCGCCTTCGATGCGTTGGCTCCGGACGAATGGTTGCGGGTCGGACGCCGAAGCGATGGCGCGAGTTTCACCGTGTCGAGCATGGCCAAGTACATGACGCACGACCTCGTGCATCACCGCTGGGACGTCAGAGAGACTGGGGCACCAGGGTCTGAGTCATCGAATGTAGAGGTGGCTGAGTAGGAACCGCACGGTTCGCTGATTGGCCAGTTCCGCCGCGCGCGCGTTGTACGTCGCCTCGATCTCGGAGTTGGCGAAGGAGTGCTCCGTGCCGAGGTAGACGTGGTCGGTCACCGGTGTGCCGTGTTCGTGCAGCCGCTCGATGAAGCTCACGGGATCCTCACCCTCGCCCCATTCGTCGCGCTCCGCGTAGTGCAGGAGCACCGGTGCCGGAAGCACTCCGTGGTCTGCGGGACCAAGCGACGAGTAATAGGCGACGACGGCATCCGCAGACCCGCCCTGTGCGTGAAGCAGCGAGAGCCAGCCGCCCATCGAGAAGCCGGCGACACCAACCTTGTGGGAACCGCTCGCGTGAGAGTCGGCGATGATGTCGTCGAGTTCTGCGAGCGCAATGCCGACATCGAGGTCGTTCATGAGCTTCTCTGCCTCGACCGCGGACCGAGTCGCGACCCCGTTGAAAAGGTCGGGGACCGCGACGAAGAAGCCCTCCCTGGCCAGCTGATCGGCGATCAGAAGGAGTCCGGGAAGCCGACCGAAGTAGTCGTGGACGAGCACGACCAGCGGGCCGCCCTGCATTCCCACGTACACGGGCACGCCGGGCGATGGAACCGGAACGAGGTCACTCATTGTCCGTCCATTCTTCGCCGACTGGGTCCTGCTCCCAAGGCTACCGGGACAGACGTAGAGTCGAATTCATGACGAATGGTGCGCTGGTTTTGGCGGGTGGCGGTGTGGCCGGGATTGCGTGGGAAACCGGCGTGCTCCTGGGGATTCAGGATGTGCAGCCGGCGACGGCTGCGCAGATCCTCGGTGCGCCGACCGCGCTGCTCGGCACGTCCGCGGGAGCCGCCGTTGCCGCGCAGCTCGCGACGGGAGCATTGCTCAAGGACCTCTTCGACGCGCAGCTCGCGGATGACACCGCGGAATTGTTCGTCGAGATCGATCTCGCGTCGTTCGGCGCGATGATGGCGGAGGCGGTTGCGGCGGCAACGTCCCCGGAGGATTCGCGTCGGAGGTTGGGTGCGGTGGCGCTCGCCGCCGAGACGCCGTCGACGGCGGCGAGACGCGCGGTCATCGAGGCGCGCCTGACGGAGAAATCCTGGGGTGACCGGTCGTTGGGGCTCACCGCGGTCGATGCGGAGACCGGCGAGCTCCGGATCTTCGATCGAAGCTCCGGAGTCGACCTAGTCGATGCCGTAATGGCGAGCTGCGCGGTTCCGGGCGTCTGGCCGGTCGTCGAGATCGGCGGTCACAAATACATGGACGGCGGTATGCGCTCGGGCTCGAATGCGGACCTCGCCGCGGGCGCCGACCCCGTGCTCATCATCACCCCGTCGACGGAGCAGACGCCCATGGGTCCCGCCGTTCCGCCCGCAGAGCTCGCGGCTCTCGCGCCCGGTCGCGTCCACGTGGTCTACGCGGATGCAGCGTCCATCGCATCCTTCGGGATGAATCCTCTCGACCCCGCTGCCCGGAAGGCCGCGGCTCTTGCCGGCCGCGAGGTTGGTCGTCGCGTTGCGAATGAGGTTACGACGTTCTGGAGTCAGGCGTAGAACCACGACCTGTCTGTTGTGAGCCGACACCGCGGGCGATACGGTTGCGATCAGTCGGCGAAAACCCCGTCACGGCGACTGCTCTCTGCGCTTCCCTGATTCGCTTCAACCAGAAGGCCGTGTCATGTCCCGAGCCCGATACGAGCCATTCCCTGATCCCGGATCCCCCACTCCGGTCGGCATCGAAGTCGCCGTCCCGCCCCACCATCAGGGCCTCATCGCGCACGTCGACGATCTGCGTCAACGCGCGCGGGCGCAGCACGTCTGGGTCGCCCTGTGGACGACGGCGGAAGCACACGCCCTCTACTCGCCGGTCGCCGTCGAGCTGCTCAGTCCCGATGGCGCGGCGTGGCCGTGCGGCCATCTCTCCGAAGCGGACTCGCCGGGCTGGCGGCGCCTGCTGCAGCTCAGTTTCCAGCACGGGGTGAGGTGGATGTGGCCGGCAATGATCATCGCACCGGACCCCGACACGTGGCGGTTGGTGTTCTACCACTAAGAGTGATCGGGAGCAGTAATCGACCCGGGAGTGAGGAGCACGGCCACGCCGTCGGGATCGCGCACGGTCGCGAGGGTGATGCTGCCGTTCGGCGTCGCCTGCTCGACGCGGCGGACGTCCCTCGCTAGGCCGAGCGCCTGAAGTCGCTCGAGCGTCGCCTCGACGTTGACGAAGTACGAGATCATGAACAGCCCGGCGACCGGGGGCGATGCGGGCGTGTGACGCTGCGCGCCGCCCGGGAACGCGTTGAGCTCGAGGACACCGGCCGTGTCATCCGGAATTTCCGACCTGCCCAGGAACACGACCCTGAGGCTGGTCGATTCGGCACCGAACAGGGCCGGCCAGTCGCCGTGAACCTCGCTGTCCCGAAGCACCTCGAGACCGACGCCGTCGACGTAGAAGCGGAGGCTCGCGTCGAGATCGCTGACGACAATGACGGTGTGATGGATGGCCGGCGACATCCACCCATTCTTCACCCGAGCTGGGTCTGCCAGTCGGCGGGAACCCGCGTCGCGGGACCGGGCACACTCTGATCGGCGGGATGGCTGAGCGGGGCGGCGAGTGTCGGACCGTCGGTGAACTCGCCGGTCCTGTAGTCGAAGAACCAGTCCTCACCGGGCTCGAACGACCTGATCACCGAATGACCGGATGCCGTCGCGTGGGCCGTTGCGTGTTTCGCGAGCGACGAGTCGCAGCAGCCGATATGACCGCACTCCGCACACCGTCGCAGGTGTAACCACCAGCCGCCGACCGCGTCACAATCCACGCATCCGGTCCCGCTGGGAGGGGCGGTCGGGTCTATGTCGTTGGCTGTCACTGCCGCACCTTCCTGTCGCATCCATTCTGTCGCTGCGTCGCCCCCAAATTCGACGGCACTACCCCCAAACGGGTCACATTATTTTCTTTGCGTTCACCCAAACCCGCCACCGCTGTGATGAACTGAAAAGGAACCCGAGTTCGTCATTCGCAGCTTGCCCGCTGAATAAGGAGAATCTCGGTGTCCCCTCTCGAACACAATCGGCTGCGCTCTCGCGCGCTTGCGGCCATCCCGGCCCTTGCCCTACTTGCCACGGGAATCGCGGTCGCGAGTCCCGCCGCCGCGGTCGACACCTCCTCAAACGTGGTCATCACGGAGGTCTATGGCGGCGGTGGCAATAGTGGTGCTCCGTTCAACAAGGACTTCATCGAGCTGTACAACCGGGCTGCCGCGCCGGTCGATGTCACGGGCTGGTCCGTGCAGTACTCGTCGGCCGCGGGCACGACCTGGCAGTCGACCGCGCTGACCGGATCGATCGCTCCGGGGAGCTTCTACGAGGTGTCGGAGTCGGGTGGCACAACCGGTATCGACCTGCCGACCCCGGATGTCGCAGGCACGCTGGCGCTCTCGGCGACGAGCGGCAAGGTCGCCCTCGTCTCCGGCAGTGCAACCGCGCTGAGCTGCGGCGCGACCTGCTCCGGCACGGCCGGAGTCATCGACTTCGTCGGGTACGGCACCGCGAACGACTCGGCGGGCACACCGACCCCGGCGCTCAGCAACACGACTTCCGCGCAGCGGGTAACCAGTCCACTGACGGACACCGGCAACAATCATGCGGACTTCGTAGTCGCCGCACCGACGCCGAAGGCTGCAACGGCAACGGCCGCCGGCGGCACCGACTGCACGACGACGCCGATTCCGGATGCGTGTGTCCCCGGAACGACGACGGTCCAGGATGTCCAGGGCGACGGATTCAGGTCAGGCCTCGTGGGGCAGACGGTCACGAAGGTCCCCGGTGTCGTCACGGCCGTGAGTACCGGCAGCAGTCGAGGTTTCTGGCTGCAGGAGCAGAGCCCGGACGCCACCCGCGTGAGCGCGTCATCCGGCGTCTTCGTCTTCTCATCGAGCGCGAGCGTCTCGGTGGGCGATGACGTGCTGGTCACCGGAAAGGTGAACGAGTTCTACCCGCTGAGCTCGGGCGAGACCCTCGCAAACACGGCGAGCCTGTCGACGACTGAACTCGATCCGACCCTCGTGACGACGGTCAGCTCCAGCAACCCGCTTCCCGCGCCCGTCGTGGTCACACCAACGACCGTGCCCGACCTGTACGCGCCGACGGTCAGCGGCGGCAACGTCGAGACCCTCACTCCGCTCGACCCGACGCACTCGGCGCTCGAGTTCTGGGAGGCCCACGAGGGCATGCGCGTCGAGGCAGACAACGCTCGCGTCGTTGGGCCCGGGGATGTCCAGTTCGGCGAGATCTACGTGACGACGAAACCGGCGCAACAGGCGACACCGCGGGGCGGAACCTACATCGCCGGTTACGACTCGGTGCCTTCGGGGCGGGTTCTCGTGAAGCCGCTCAGCGGCGTCGTGCCGCCCGCCAACGTCGGCGACGTGCTCACGGGCGCGACCGTTGGGCCGGTCGACTGGTCCACCTTCGGCGGGTATGACATCGTCGCGACCGCGATCGGCAGCCGCCAGGACAACGGCCTGACCGCCACGACCGCGACGCCGCAGGCAACCGACCAGCTCGCGATCGCGACCTACAACGTCGAGAACCTGGCCCCCACTGATCCGGATTCCAAGTACGCCGCTCTCGGAAAGGGCGTTGTGACGAACCTGGCCTCGCCCGACATCATCTCGGTCGAGGAGATCCAGGACAACTCGGGAGCAACGGATGACGGCATCGTCGCCGCGGATCAGACCCTCACCAAGTTCACCGCCGCAATTGCCGCCGCCGGCGGTCCGACCTACCAGTGGAGCGAAATCGATCCGGTTAACGATGCGGACGGCGGACAGCCGGGAGGCAACATCCGCGTCGTGTTCCTCTACAACCCGGCGCGGGTCAGCCTGGACTCGGTGCCCGGCGGCAGCACGTCGAGCGGTGTCGGCGTGACGGCGGCCCCCGATGGAACGGCCGACCTCACCGCATCCCCCGGACTGGTCGATCCGACCAACGCGGCCTGGACCAGCAGCCGCAAGCCGCTCGCAGGTGAGTTCGTGTTCCAGGGCAAGAAGGTCATCGTGGTGGGCAACCACTTCGCGTCGAAGCTCGGCGACCAGAACTCCGATGGACGCTTCCAACCGGCGGCACGGTCGTCCGAGGTGCAGCGCGACCAGCAGGCGAGCGTACTGAACGGGTTCGTGAACTCGGTTCTCGCGGTTGATCCGAAGGCGAACGTTGTGCTCGCCGGTGACTTCAACGACTACCAGTTCTCGCCGGCGGTAACCACGCTCACGAACAACGGCGCGACGCTGACCGACCTGATCGGCACGCTGCCCGAGAACCAGCGCTACACCTACGTGTTCAACGGCATCTCCCAGGTGCTCGACCACATCTTCGTGACGAAGGCACTTGTCGGTGCCGGGCCGACTGCGGTGCAGTACGACGTCATCCACGTGAACTCGGAGTTCGCCGACCAGGCCTCCGACCACGACCCGCAAGTCGTGCGCATCCGGCCGGTCGCCGCGACGCCGAAGACGGATGGCACGGTGACTGTGCTCCCACACACCACTCTGCAGGGAACGCTCGTACTCGTGCATCTCGAGAAGTTCGACGCGAACGCCAAGTTGACGGTCGCGATCGATGGGACGAAGGCGGCGAGCGTGACGGCGAGTAAGCGCGGGACAGCCGACGTCATCCTGCCGCTGTCATTCACGAAGGTGCTGCCGGGGTCTCACACGATAACGGTGACGACGCCGAGCGGCGCGACGGCATCCGCAACCTTCACGGTGATCAAGTGGCCGTTCGGGGCGCGGAGGGTGGTGTAGCTACACGCTGACGGTTTTCGGGATGGGGGCGGTCGGCGTCGCGTTGCGCCGCCGCTCCCGCGCCCACACGAAGAATCCGACAAGCGTGAACACGCCGTAGAAGACGTACATCGAGGCGGACGCGTAGTAGCCGGCGCTGATCAATAGGGGTACCCCAACCACGTCGACCGCCACCCAGATGAGCCAGAACTCCACCCATCCCTTTGCCATCCCATAGGTGGCGAGGAGGGAGCCGACGAACACCCAGGCGTCCGACCAGACCGGTTCGTAGGAGCCGAGGAGACGGAACAGGGGCGTGATCGCGGCGGTGCCACCGACGAGCGCCACGACGAGGATGATCCGTGTGCGCCAGCCCGCCCAGCGCGGGGTCACCGGAGCCGCGCCGGTCTCCGCGCGGTGCTGCCACCGATACCAGCCGTAGATCGAGACGACGATGAACATGACCTGGCGGCCGGTCTGCCCGAGCAGGTTGACCGGGTTGGGGTTATCGAACACCGCGCCGAGGAACACGGTGAAGAGGAGCACATTCCCGACGATGCCGACGGGCCACGCCCACACGCGTCGTCGCATTCCGCCGAGCGCGCTGGCCAGGCCAAAGACGTTGCCAAGAACCTCGCGCCAGAGAACGGTCTGGTTACCGATGGTGAAGGTCGCTGTGAACAGCCAGTGCAGCACGTTCATCAGCTGGCCAGCTCGTCGACGGGCTTCTTCCAGCGAGCGGCGATGATGGCGGAGACGAGTGTGATGATCGAGAGCGCCGCGAGCACGATGCCGGGATGCCACCACGCAGAATTCGTCGCTGCTGCAAGACCCGCGGTCGCGAGCGGGATGAGACCGGAGATCACGGCGGCGATGGCGTACGCGATCGAGAGCGCGCTATAGCGGATCGGGCCGCCGAAGATGTCCGCCATGAGACCGCCGAGGCCCGCCCACGACAGGGTCGGAAGGATCCCGCCGATGATCATCGTCGCCACAAGGATGGGGAAGGTCGCGAACTGTAGGAAGTAGTACATCGGGAAGGCGATGAGAAGGGTTCCGGCCGCCCCGATCGCGACCACTCGCGCCGAGCTGATGCGGTTGGCCCAGAGTCCGAACAGGGGAATCGTAATGAGCTGCAGGAGGCTACCGATCGTCGTCGCGACCAAGAGGTTCTGGTAGCTGAAGTGCAGGGTAACGACGCCGTAGGTGATCGTGTACGTGTTCATCAGGGAATACGACCCGATGCCGAGCAGTGCGGCTCCGATCGCGACGAGGATCGCAACCGGATGCTTGCGCAGGGCTGCGAGCACGGGGATGCGTTCGCGCTTGTCCGTCTTCACGAGCTCGCGGAACAGCGGCGTCTCATCGATGGCGAGGCGAAGGTACAGCGACACCGCGAGCAGCGGGAATGCCGCCAGGAATGGCAGGCGCCATCCCCAGGCCGCCATGTCCGATGAAGAAAGTACGAGGGGAAGGATCAGGTAAAGGGCCGCCGTCAGGATCGTGCCCACCGGCGAGCCCAACTGGGGAAGCGCGGCATAGAAGCCACGACGACGCGGCTCGACTCGCTCGACTGCCACGAGGATGGAGCCGCCCCACTCGCCGCCGAGCGAAAGTCCCTGCATGACCCGGAGCAGCGTGAGCAGGAGTGGAGCGCCGATTCCAATGGCGACGTAGGTCGGCAGGAGGCCGATTGCGCCGGTCGAGACGCCCATGATCACGATGGTGATCAGCAGCGTTCGGCGCCTGCCGATCCGGTCACCGAGGTTTCCGAAAATGATGGCGCCGATCGGCCGAACGATGAACGACACCGCCAGAACGGAGAACGCTCCGATGGTCGCGGCGGTTCGATCGAGCTCGGGGAAGAACAGGGAGCCGCTGAAGATCGCACTGAAGTAGGCGAAGACGTAGAAGTCGAACGACTCGAGAGACGTTCCGACAAACGAAGCCCAGACAACCCGACGTGCGGAGCTGGGCGAAGGCGATGAAGTGGTTGGCGCTTTGCCACTCGTAGTTATGGTCACGTGGATACAGCACCGTAGACCGGCTGGGAATTCCTGATGGAGCGATTCGTGGAGCGAGTGACGGGAATCGAACCCGCGCTATCAGCTTGGGAAGCTGAAGTTCTGCCATTGAACTACACTCGCGTATCGCCGTGGCGACACATCGATGTTACTTGACCGAGCGAGCAGGATGCTCGGCCGCAATACACTGACCGTCATGCCCGACGTTTCTACGCCACAGCGACGCATCACCGGATTGAAGGTCGCCGGCTGGGTGGCGTACCTCCTCACGCTCGCCGTGCTTGCCTGGTTCGTGGTGCTCTGGATTCACAACGATGTTCCGCCAGCGCAGGAGCTCTACCCGTTTCCGGGCATCGCGAGCGTGCTCCTGATCGTTGGCCTATGGACGATCATCGGCCCGGCGCTGTACAAGTCGCGCAGCACCGCAACTCGAGCCGGAAAGTATGTGCTCGGCGTACTGCTTACCGTCCTGTTCTACCCCATCATCGTGACCGGACTTAGTTCGTTCGCGGCGTGGATCGTCTCCCTCGTCCCCGGCAGTCCGCTGCATTAAACGATGTCCGACAAGGAACAGAGGGACGCGGCCGCTCGCGAGGCCTACCTACAGAACCAGCAGGCCGTGGTGGCGAGCGCGAAGGCGAAGCCAGGATTGAGTCCGTTCGCGATCGTCTCGCTGATGGGTGCGGTACTCACGCTCGCCCTGTACGTCGCGACCGTGGTCAGCTACTACAACGACCCGCAAGAGCAGGGGCCCGGCGACGCTACTCTTCCGACCCTGACGTCGATCGCGTTCATGGCGACGATCTACTCGCTGGTCCTGCCCTACCTGCTCGAGGCCCGCACGGTCGGAGCGCGCATTCGAAATGTTGTACTCGCAGCGGTGCCGTCCGTTGTCCTCGCACTATTTGGTATCGCGATATTTGTCGACCTTGGCAGCCTGGTCGCGGACCTCGCCTTCAACCTCGGTCACTAGCCAGCTGCCAGCCGCGCCAACCGGGTAGTGTCGTGGCCATGCTTCTGAGTGACCGCGACATCAGGGAACAGCTCGAATCCGGCCGCGTCGGCCTCGATCCGCTCGACTACGGGATGATCCAGCCGTCCAGCATCGACGTGCGGCTGGACAAGTACTTCCGGCTCTTCGACAACCACAAGTACCCGTTCATCGACCCGCGCGATGACCAGTCGGAACTGACGCGACTCGTCGAAATCCAGGACGGCGAGCCGTTCATCCTGCACCCGGGTGAATTCGTGTTGGGATCGACCTACGAGCTTGTGACACTGCCCGACGATATCGCGGCCCGCCTCGAGGGCAAGAGTTCGCTGGGCCGGCTCGGCCTGCTCACCCACTCGACGGCCGGCTTCGTTGACCCCGGATTCTCGGGGCACGTCACGCTCGAACTTAGCAACGTCGCCACACTTCCAATCAAGCTCTGGCCCGGGATGAAGATCGGCCAACTCTGCTTCATCCGCCTCAGCTCACCGGCCGAGAAGCCCTACGGCTCGACCGAGTACAGCTCGCGATACCAGGGCCAGCGCGGTCCGACGGCGTCACGCTCGCACCTGAACTTCCACCTGACGCCCATCCCGACAACCGAGGGGCGCCTGGAGGACGATCCGCTGTCCTGAGTTCTTCATCGCAAAGTCGGTATTGCATGCGAATCGCCGCTCTCGGGTGACCCGATCGCGGGGCGTTGCACCAGACACCGACTTTGCGACGGGATGGACGGCCTAGAGACCCAGCTGCTCCAGCTGCCAGACCAGCCACGGGCTGAAGGCGTAGGGCGCGGCGCTCGCGGCGGCGGTGAGCGCTGCCGGGTCGACCCACTCCCACTCCGAGACCTCGTCCGAGTTGGCGTTCACGGCATCGCTAGAGGTCGCCCGATAGACGGGGCAGATCTCATTCTCGACGATTCCGGATGCGTCGACCGCGCGATAGCGAAAGTCGGGCAGGACGAGTTGTATCGCGTCGACCGTGATGCCGAGCTCGTCCGATGCCCGTCGCGCGATCGCCTGCTCCTGGGTTTCACCGGGCGCCGGATGACCGCAGAACGAGTTGGTCCACACGCCAGCCCACGTCACTTTTCGGAGTGATCGTCGGGTCACCAGAAGGCGCCCAGCCGAGTCGAAGACGTGACAGGAGAAGGCGAGATGCAGCGGCGTCTTCGCGGTGTGGACGGTGGCCTTTTCAGCCGAACCAACGACGTTTCCGTCGTTGTCAACGAGTACGACCTGCTCAGGATGTACGGCCATGGTCGGGATAGTCTGCCTAAATGGACGGTTCTGGCCTGCTAGCGGTTGATCAGCTGTCGCAGGCGCAGGTCGACGGGGTTCTCGACCGCCCGTTCAGCCTAGCCAAGATCGGGCCCGTAGCCCGTGGCGCGTTCTCTCCGTCGCCGGGCAGCTGACATGGCTTCCGGTCGCGATCGAGGTCGCGCGGAGACGGACCCTGCGTCGACGAAGACGGTCGTGATCATCGGCGGCGGCATCGCCGGGCTCGCCTCCGCGGCCCTGCTCGCGCGAGCCGGGCACTCCGTGACGGTGCTCGAGGCCCACGCAACCCTCGGCGGTCGCGCCGGCACCTGGGAGAAGGGCGGGTTCCGCTTCGACACGGGACCGTCCTGGTACGTAATGCCCGAGGCGTTCGACCACTTCTATCGCCTGCTGGGCACCTCGGCCGAGGTACAGCTGGAGCTCGTCACCCTCGATCCCGGATATCGGGTCTACTTCGAGGGACAGAGCGAGCCGCTCGATATCTCGGCGAGCCTTGACGAGAACCTCGCCCTGTTCGAGCGCACGCAGCGCAAGGCGGGGCGTCGGCTCGAGAGGTACCTCGAGTCCGCCGCATCCACCTACGAACTGGCGAAGCGGAACTTCCTCTACACGACGTTCGCGGGTCCGGGGTGGTTGCTCAATCGGGAGGTTCTGCGCCAGCTTCCGCGGCTGGCCAGGCTCCTGTTTCGTCCGCTGTCGTCGCTGGTCGCCGGCACGGTGCGGGATGATCGCCTACGCAAGATTCTTGGCTACCCGGCCATTTTGATGGGCGCCTCGCCGTTCACCGCGCCGAGCATGTACCACCTGATGAGCCACCTCGATCTGGCGGGCGGCGTGCAATACCCCATTGGCGGCTTCGCGCGGGTGATCGAGAGCATCGCCGACCTCGCCATGGCCGAGGGAGTCACGGTCGTCCGGTCGGCCCGAGCAACCAAAATTCGCGTCCGGGATGGCGCGGCAACCGGCGTCGAGTACACGGATGCCCACAAGCGCCCCCAGGCGCTGACCGCCGACATCGTGGTCTCCGCCGCAGACCTGCACCATACCGAGACCGAACTGCTCGAGCGGGGGGAGCAGACGTATCCGCAGGCGTACTGGGACAAGGCGACGCCGGGTCCGAGTGCGGTGCTGCTGTACCTCGGCGTCCGCGGCGAACTGCCGGAGCTCGAGCACCACACACTGCTCTTCCCGAAGGACTGGCGAGGCGGGTTCGACGCGATCTTCGGTGCCGATCCACACGTTCCGTACCCGGCGTCACTCTATGTCTGCAAGCCGAGCGGGGTGGACTCGGTCGTGGCCCCCGATGGGTACGAGAACGTGTTCGTGCACGTCCCGGTGCCCGCCGACGCGAGCCTCGGTAAGGGCGGGGTCGGCGGCAGGGGCGACCGCGCGGTCGAGGCGGTGGCCGACGCGGCGATCGAGCAGCTCGCCGCATGGGCGGGCATCCCCGACCTCGCATCGCGCGTTACGGTCCGCCGTACCGTCGGCCCGTCGGACTTCGCGTCGGAGCTGAACTCGTGGCGCGGCAGTGCGCTCGGTCCTGCGCACATCCGGAGGCAGAGCGGCGTGTTTCGCGCACGCAACGCGAGCACGAAGGTGCGGAACCTCTACTTTGTGGGGAGCTCCACGATTCCCGGTGTCGGCCTGCCGATGTGCCTGATCAGTGCCGAGGTGCTGCTCAAGAAAATCACGGGAGACAGGTCGACGACTCCACTGCCCGAACCGCTCGAACGGGCCGAGGGCACGGGCTAGGTGTCGTCGCTCCAGCCCAGGTTGATGGCCATCCGTTCAAGGGTGCCCGTCGTCGTCAGGTAATCGGCCTCGGTGACGCCCGCCGACATGACGGTGCGCTGCTCGGCCACAACGTTGGTGAGGCGATCGAGCGCGCCGTGTCCGCGCTCGGTCAGTTCGTAGCCGGTCGGCGTCGCATCCACCCAGGCGCTCTCGATCAGTTCCGTCAGATGGTCAATCGTGGTCTCGCCGCCGGCCACCAGGAAAGGCGCAACGGCAGCGTCGAGCATCTCGACGGATGCCTGCCCGCGGGCGAGCACGTTGAGCAGTTGCCATTGCATCCGGGTGACACCGTGCTCGTCGAGAGTCCGCGCGAACTGCTCGTCGATGAGACCGTCGACGAGCCTGAGCCAATATCCGATCGGGCGCTGATCAGCCATATTGTCAGGCTAATACTCGAAGTCGAGCTCCGGCGGATATTCGCCCCGGGAGGTCAGAACGGCCACGGCATCGCGGAGGTGTGAGAGCGTGAGCCCGAGGATGCCGGGTCCGAAGCTGACGCGAGAGACGCCGAGGACGGCAAGCCGGGCCAACGGCACGGATGTCGCGCCCGAGACGACCGACACCCTGCCGTCGATCTCGGCAACGGCACGCTCCACGTCGTCCTCGGTCCGCAGCCCCAGAACGAAGGCGCAGTCGCCGCCCGCCGCCAGGTAGGCGTTGGCGCGGGCGACCATGTCGTCCCAGGTTCCGCCGCGCACGAGAGCGTCCACCCTGGCGTTGATGACCAGCGGAACGCCGCTGAAATCGGCGGCCGTGCGAGCCGCGGCAACACGAGCGGCCGCAACGTCGACGGGGAAGAGGCTCGAACCATCCACGCTGTCTTCGAGGTTGAGGCCGACCGCACCGGTGGCGATCAGCCGACCCACATTGGCTTCGACCCCGGCTGCATCCGAGGCATAGCCCCTCTCGAAGTCGATCGTGACGGGAAGGTCGACCGCGTCCACGATCTCCCGAGACGCCTGGAGCGCCTGGTCGATCGTCATCCCCTCGCCGTCCGGCACGCCATGCGCGTACGAGACAGAGTGGCTCGCGCTGGCGATCGCCCTGACGCCCGGGACTCCGGCGACGATTCTCGCCGTCACGGCATCCCAGATATTGGTCAGGATGAGCGGGTCGCCGGGAACGTGCAGGGACCGGAGCAGTTCAGCTTTCTCGACTTGCGTTGTCATACGTTCAGCGTCGCAGGCGGCGGCGGACAGTGCCAGCGGGTTTCTGCCATTACCCCGACCGATCGTGCGATCGACTTCGCAGTAGATGCTCCAAAATGCTCGCGGTGGAGCATCAAGTGCAAAGTCGGGACGCCATGCGCCTACTTCAGCGCGGTCGCGTTCTCCTTGATCGGGATCAGCAGGGCGAGACCGACGGCGAGCACGATGACGATGCCGATGATGCCGTAGATGCTCTTCCCAAAAAGCGAGACGAAGAGCGTGAACAGGAGTGGCGCGAGCACCGTGGCCGCTCGCCCGGTCGTTTGGTACAGGCCGAACACCTCGCCCTCGTGACCGGCCGGGATGACCCGCGCCAGGAAGCTCCGGCTCGCCGACTGCGCCGGACCAACGAAGACACACATCAGCAGGCCGAAGACCCAGAAGATGGTCGTGCCGCCGGAGTGCAGGATGAAGACCGCGAGGCCGGCGATGATCGTTCCCGCGATCGAACCGACCATTACCCGCTTAGGGCCGATGACGTCGTCGAGTCGGCCGATCAGAACGGTCGAGACTCCGGCAACCACATTCGCCGCGATCGCGAACACGATGACATCGCCCGCCGAGAATCCGAACGAGACCCGTGCGAGGACGCCGCCGTAGGTGAAGACCCCGGTCAGGCCATCACGGAAGATCGCGCTCGCGATGAGGAAGGCCACGGTTGCCCGACTGACGGTCCAGAGCCCACCGATGGTGCGGAACAGCTCGCGGTATGACGCGACCAGACCGACCAAAAACTGTCCGAGGTTCTTGCGCGGACCGCGCGGGACCGTGACGGGCGGCTCGGGGACCGCGATGAAAATCGGGATCGAGAACGCGAGCATCCACACGGCCGCGAGCACCATCGACACCCGCACGGACAGGCCATCCTTGTCGGTGACTCCGAAGAGGCCGACGTCGGGGTGGATGAAACCGAAGTACAGGATGAGCAGCAGAACAATGCCGCCGAAATAGCCCATTGACCAGCCGAAGCCGCTCACCCGGCCGACCGTCCGAGCCGACGAGACCTGGGACAGCATGGCGTTGTAGTTGACGGTGGCGAGCTCGAAGAAGAGAGTGCCCACCGCGAGCAGCACAAGCCCGAGCAGGAGGTAGGAGTGCTCCGGTTTCACGAAGAAGGTTCCCGCGATGCAGAGGACCACTATCGCCGTGTCGATGCCCAGCAGGAGCTTGCGGCGACCGGTGCCATCGGAACGCTGACCGGTCACTGGCGCGATGAGCGCGACCAGGATGCCGCCGATGATGCCCGTGACGCCGAGCGCCGCGGTCGTCTTGTCGGGATTGCCGAAGCCGGTGGATGTGAGATAGACGCTGAACACGAAGGTCGTCATGATCGCGTTGAAGGCGGATCCGCCCCAGTCCCAGAACGCCCATGCCGCTATCCGCCGCTTGGGAACGACCGCGTCATCCGGAAGCGAGAGACCCGCCGCGATCAGCTTCAGCGCAGCGGGTGAAGTGGCCAGCCCATCATCGGGTAGTGCGTCGGTCATGAGCGAAACACTAACGTTCCGCGTCGAACAATGGGGGAACAACCGAGGCC
>JAUZFP010000064.1 GCA_030838475.1 Actinomycetota bacterium | reverse complement strand
ACATTGAACGGTTTGGTGTTGATCCAGTGCTGGTCATCGTTCACCCCGACGACCGTGCCCGTGGTGCGCGAGGTGTCGATGGCGCTGTAGCCGCTGCCCTGGAGGGTGTTCTTCTGGATGGTGGATGCTCCGGTCGCGCCGACCAGCGCGATGCCGTGGGTGGAGACATCCTGAATCGTATTGTGGTCGAGGTTGCCGCCAGCGTTCCTGGCGTAGATGCCGATGTCGGCGCCGTCGATCGTGTTGCCCTGGACCAGGGTGTTGGTGCCGGAGTTACGGAGCACGATGCCCTGTTTCGACGAGTGTTCGACCAGGTTGTTGCGCACCGAGGTCGCACTCGCCGCGTCGCTGACGACGATGCCCGACACATCATTGGAGGCCGTGTTGCCGACCACTCGCATGTTGGTTCCACCGATGATCGCGATTCCGTAGTGCGCGTTGTCGCTCGCGTTGCTGTTCGTCACCCCGTTGTTTCCGTAGGTGGACACCGGCACGCCGGTCGCATTGGGTCCGGTCGCGAGGGCGCCGCCCTCGATGGTGATGCCATTGCGACCGTTGTGCTGTGCCGTCACGGTGCTCAGCTCGACCCCGCTGGTGGCGCGGGTGAGGATGACGCCGTCGACCGCATTCCGCGAGGACGTCGTGTTGGTGATCGTGCTGTCGGTGACATCCCGATGGAACACGATGCCGTCCACGAGGCTGCGCGTCACGCTCACATGCGACACCGCGACCCCCTCCGCGCTGCTCACAAAGAGCCCGAACGCGTCATCGCTGACCTTCACGTTCTCCACCAGGGCCGATACGTAGCTGTAGCCGGTGAGGTCGGGGGTGATCGACAGCGTTCCGGCGCCATCCGCGCTGCCGGTCGCGGGCAGGAGGCTGGTTCCGAAGACCTTCGGCAACGCGCTCGCGCTCGGGCTTCCCGTGTTCGCGATGGCGGAGCCGAGGTCGGCCTTCTGGGTTCCGGTGAGGGAAACGCCGCCCGTGACGCCGCTCCAGAACCCGAGATGGTTGAAGCCGACGTACGACAGCTTCGCGTTACCCCCGACGACGCGGATGTACGAGCGACCGTCGGTGGTGTCGGTGTCGACCTTGCCGGTGGTCGGGTCCCAGCTGCTGATGGTGATCGGACGGGTCTCGGTTCCGACGATCGCGAGCGATCCGCCGAGCGTCACAATCGAGGTGAAGGAGTCGCTCGTGGAGCTCATGCGCAGCACCAGGCCGGTGTCGCTCTCGATGTCCAGCGTTGCGCCGGCGTCCACCACGATGTCCTCGCCCAGGAGGTAGGACCCATCGGGCTGCCGGACGAGGGTGCTCGGCTCGAGGTCCTGCAGGTCGCGGAACGTGTATGCGCTCTTCCGCGCGGGCAGCACCAGCGTGTAGGTCTTGCCGGTCGCGAGGCGATATGGCCCCGAGGCCGAGGCGCCGGTGATGTCGGCCTGGTTGACGATGGAGCGCACGCCGATCAGCCGCGTGTCTTCCGCCTCCGTGAGGAGGGCCTCGCTCTTGGGGTCACCGGGATAGGTTGCTCCGCCGGTGACGTTGCCGCCGGCGTCCTGGCTCGCCGCGGGTGACGGCGCCGGTGTGGGCGTCGCCATGGCAATCGACGGGGTCCCCGCGACCGCGGCGAGGCCGAGGATCGCCCCGAGCACAATTCGGATCGGGATCAGCCGGATCGGAATCAGTCGGATCGGGATCAGCTTCGAGCTCATGCGAGCACCCCGATTCCCCGGTCAGCGGGGACCTCGGTGGTCAGGCTTCGCGCGGACTGCCCGTCGCCGCCGACCGTGTCGGCGTGGCGAGTGAGCCAGCCCTGCCGGTTCATGGTGAGGAACGCGTACAGCTTGACCGGCAGGGCAATGAAGATGACGGTCAGCGTCAGGATCGGCAGCAGCAGGAGCTCCTGTGGATGCCGGCGAAGGTGGGAGAACCCGCGGATGGCCCGGGTCAGCAGAACCCAGCCAATGGCGATCTCGATACTCAGGGTCGTTCCATCCACTCGACTGAAGAGCAGGTAGGCGATGGTGAATCCCATTGTCGCGGGGGTGAGCAGGATCTGCAGCACCGTCACCTTGGTGACAAACGGCACGCGCCAGAGCCAGCCCTTGGCGATTGCGGTGAGGTAGGCACGGTAGGAGTTTCTACTCCAGCGCACCCGCTGCTTGATGAAACCGCTGAAGGTGTCGGGGAACATCGACAGTGCCTTCGCGGACCGCTGGTGCACGGTCTTGAACCCGGAGGCCAGCACGAGCCAGGTCAGCCGACCGTCGTCGCCCGAGATGCAGCGCTTGCCGAGGAAGAACTCGTTCTCGAGGTTGTCGAGCACCGGGAGTACCACGCTGCGGCGATACGCGGCGGTGCGGCCGGAGAGGCACGGCACCGCACCGACGCGACCCATCGCGGGGACGTAGTTCAGGTACCGGAGGTTGACCAGCCAGTCGGCCTGCCTCCGCCAGATGCTGGTGCGGCGCTGGTACACGTTCTGCTGCGTTCCGACCCCGCCGACCTGCGGGTCGATGAACGGCATCTGCACGTTGGTGAGCAGCCCGGGCGTCCACGACGTGTCCGAGTCGGTGAGCACGAGGAGTTCGCTACTCGCGGCGCGGATCCCCACGCCGAGCGCGGAACGCTTTCCCGCGTGGTGGAACAGGATCGGTCGGATGCGGTCATCCTCGAGCGCCACGATTCTCTCGTAGGCGTCCAGGTCGGCGACATCCAGGACGATGATGATCTCGGTCGGGTTCTGCTCGCGCCACGACTTAAGGCAGCGCATCAGGATGTCCGGGTCCTCGTGGTACGACGGCACGATGACCGACGTGGTGGTCCGGAAGTCGCTGAGGATGGCAGGCGCGGTCGCCGACCTCACCACGCGATAGAGCCAGAGCAGCCAGACGATGGTTCCGGCGATCGCGATGGGAACGTACGGGACGAGGGTGACGAAGACGTCGCCGACCTGCCCAAGGGTGGACGTGATGTCGGTGCGAGCCGTGAAACCTGGGGTCGAAAAAATGAGTGCACTGATGGGGTATGCCATGGGATTCGGGGTTCCTTTGACGGGTGGCGTACGGGTTTTGCCGTACGACACGCCTGCCAGGACGCACCGCGATCGCCATTGACCGTAAACGAAGCGCGCCAACGCGGCGGGTAAAGGTCACCCGCCGTTCGGAGCAACTGCCCTGCGACACCTTGTGCGGGAGATGTCGGGCATTCGTTCAACGGCTAGGAAACTCAAGGTAGGTAGGCGCCCCGGCGAATGCAACCCTTTCGGGGGACAGTTAATCCAGCGTTAATACGTGAGAAACGCTCTGGGTTTATTCCGGGGCATCGGGGGCCGTTTTCCGGCCCCTGGTGCTGGCCTCAGCACGGGGGACAAGACACGAAACCGTTTCACTAATATGCTGAGAAGTGGGCGGTAGCCTTGCCTCGTTCTCTATTCGTGAGACGGACGCATCCCAAGGAGCCACACGTGACCACTGCAACTCCCGTTACACGTTCCCCGTTTGCTGAGCCCACACGTCGGGTCGGTGGCGGCTGGATCGCCCTCTTCGCGACGGCCTGGTTCGGAATCTGGATGGCGCAGTTGACGCCGGTTCAGTTGCTTCTGCCCCAGCAGGTCGAGGACGTCACGCACGGCGCATTCTGGACCGACAACGTCATCGCCTTCGGCATCATCTCGGGAATCGCTGGCGTGTTCGCCCTCATCACGTACCCGCTGACGGGCGCCCTGTCCGACCGAACCACCTCGCGGTTCGGACGGCGCCGGCCGTGGATCCTTGCCGGCACCGTCGTCTTCGCGGCATCGCTTATTGTGCTCAGCCTCCAGACCACCATCGTCGGGGTGGGCGTGTTCTGGTCGACCGCCATCATCGGTTTCTGCATGCTGACGTCGGCCCTCACGGCGACAATCTCCGACCAGGTTCCGGTCAACCAGCGCGGCTTCGTATCGGGCTGGATCTCGGCGCCCCAGGCGGTCGGCACCATTCTTGGTCTCGCGCTGGTCATTGTTCTCGGCCTGAGCCAGGTCGCCGGCTACGTCACCGTCGCAATCCTGCTCGTCGTGCTGGCGATCCCGTTCATTGGAACACTCCCGGACCAGCAGCTGCGCAAGGACCAGCGTCCGCGCGGCGGCCTGCTGACAATTCTTCAGGGCTTCTGGATCAACCCGATCAAACACCCCGACTTCGGCTGGACGCTTCTCGGACGCATCCTCGTCAACCTCGGAAACGCTCTGGGAACGACGCTGCTGCTGTACTTCCTGCAGTACGGACTCGGGATGTCGGCCGACAACGCTCAGCTTGGTCTTCTGGAGCTCACCGGCGTCTACTTGCTCTTCTTCGTCGCCGCAGCGCTCGTCCTCGGTCGAATCAGCGATCGCATCGGCCGTCGCAAGGTCTTCGTCTACACGGCGGCCTACCTGCAGGCGATCGCGGCGCTCATCCTCGCCTTCGTCCCGGACTTCAACGTCGCCATCTTCGCCGCGGCACTTCTCGGCGCCGGGTATGGCTGCTACATGTCCGTCGACCAGGCGCTCGCGACCCAGGTTCTTCCCGATGCTCACTCCCGCGGAAAAGACCTCGGCATCATGAACATTGCAACCGCCGTACCGCAGGCCGTTGGCCCGCTGCTCGGCGCGCTCGTCGTCCTGCTGTTCGCCAACCTCGCGACCGCGGGCGCGGTGTCGAGCGACGCGATCACCAAGGCGGGGGAGTCGGCCGGATTCGCCGGGCTATTCGTCGCATCCGGTGTTCTCGCGATCCTCGGTGGCGTCGCCATGATCCCAATCAAGAGCGTGAAGTAGCGCCAACCGTCCAATCAGGACAGAGATGAGCAATCCGTAGTGCAGCTGGTTCGACCAACACAACAGCCCTGGACCGACCCCGCAAGCTACTGGCCGAGCCTCACTGCGGCGACCGCCGGGCTGGAGACGCCGATCGGCGCAATCTCGTTGCCGGCGCTCGCGCACAACACGTTCACCATGCTCGACCGTGCCGCGGCGCACTCGTCGCCCGCGAAACCGATTCGGGTCGCGAGCAAGTCGGTGCGGGTGCGCGGGATCATCGAAGCCGTTCTGGCTGTGCCCGGCTACGCGGGCGTCCTCGCCTACACGCTGCCCGAGGCGCTTTGGCTGGCGAAGACGATTCCGGATGTCGTGGTCGGCTACCCGACCGCCGACCGGGAGGCGCTGAAGGTGCTCGGCACCGACGCGAAGCTGAACTCCCGGGTGACGATAATGATCGACTCGGTGGCCCACCTCGACCTGGTGGATGCCGCGATCGCGCCGACCAAGCGCAAGCCGATCCGGGTCGCGATCGAGCTCGACTCGTCGTGGGACTCGGCCCTCATCGGACATACCGGCGTCTTCCGCTCGCCCGTGCACGAGCCGGAGGCCGCTCGTGCGCTCGCCGAGATCGTCGTCGCCCGACCGGGATTCACGCTCGTCGGAATGATGGGCTACGAGGCGCAGATCGCGGGTCTCGCCAACAAGCCGTCCTCGAAAATTCGCGGCTTCCTGGTGCGCGAGATCCAGCGTCGCTCGGTCGCCGAACTGGCCGACCGTCGCGGCAGGGCCGTTGCGGCGGTTCGTGAGGTCGCCGACCTCGAGTTCGTCAACGGCGGAGGAACCGGCTCGATCGAGAGCACGGCCGCAGATGAGTCGGTTACCGAGATCGCCGCGGGAAGCGGCCTGTTCGGTCCGCACCTGTTCGACCAGTACGCGCACTTCGCGCCCGCGCCCGCGGCCGCGTTCGCACTCTCGGTGGTGCGCAAGCCCACCCCGAAGATGGCGACGCTCCTCGGCGGCGGCTGGATCGCATCCGGCCCGCCCTCTGCGGATCGGCTGCCTCAGGTCGCGTGGCCGCAGGGCATGACGATGCTTCCCAACGAGATGGCGGGCGAGGTGCAGACACCCCTTCGCGGCGCCGCGGCGGCCGCATTGCAGACCGGCGACCGCGTCTGGCTGCGGCACACCAAGGCCGGCGAGATCAGCGAACACCTGAACTCGTTCGCCGTCGTCGACGCGGGCAAGATTGTCGAGACCTATCCCACGTATCGTGGTGAGGGCAAGGCGTTCCTGTGACGGATGTCCGTGCGCCGGAGGCTCGCGTGTCGAAGACCTGGAACAACTGGGGTCGCTGCGAATCGGTGACTCCGGTCGAGCGGGTGCGACCCACATCCACGGATGAGGTTGTCGCGGTCATCCGCTCCGCGCGCGACCGCGGCCTCAGGGTCAAGGCCGTCGGAACCGGCCACAGCTTCACCGGGATTGCCGTCGCGCCCGGCGTGCAGGTCGACATGTCCGGGCTCACCGGCATCGTCGCCACGAACGGCACAGAGGTCACCCTCGGCGCGGGGACGGTCTTGCACGACCTGCCACCGCTGCTCGACCCGCTGGGTCTCGCGCTCCAGAACATGGGCGACATCGACGTGCAGACCATCACGGGCGCGACGTCGACCGGCACCCACGGAACTGGCGCCAAGTTCGGCGGACTGGCCACGCGAATTGTCGGCGCCACTCTCGTGACCGGCGAGGGCGACATCCTGAGCGTGAACAAGAGTGAGAACGCGAAACTGCTCCCCGCCGTCGCGCTCGGCCTCGGCGCGCTCGGCGTGCTGGTGGATGTCACGGTTGAGCTCGTTCCGAGCTTCGGGCTCAGCTGCGTCGAGGAACCCGAGCCGCTCGAGACGGTGCTGAACGAGTGGCAGCATCGCATCGACGACGCCGATCACTTCGAGTTCTACTGGTTCCCGCACACCGAAGCCGCCCTGACCATCACGAACACGCGGATGCCCGCCGACGCGCCGCTCACGCCGCTCTCTCGCACCCGCCGCTGGTTCGACGACATCCTGATGTCGAACACATTCTTCGCCGGAACCACCGCGCTGCAGCACCGGTTCCCCGGAACGACACCGGGAATCAACCGGCTCTCGACCAGGCTCACCGGCAACCGCGCCTTCTCGGACCGGTCGTACCGCGTCTTCGCGACCGAGCGCCGGGTGAGATTCCGCGAGATGGAGTACGCGATCCCGCAGGATCAGGTGCCCGAGGTGCTGCGCGAGGTCAAGGCGCTCATCGAGCGCAAGGGCTGGACTGTCTCGTTCCCGATCGAGGTACGCGCCGCGGCGAAGGATGATCTCTGGCTGTCCACCGCGACCGGGCGGCCCACGGGGTACATCGCCCTGCACCGTTACTTCCGCGAGGACCCGACCGAGTACTTCACGGCGGTCGAGGAAATCATGAAGGCGCACGAGGGTCGTCCACACTGGGGCAAGATGAACACTCGAACTGCCGCGGATCTCGCGCCCGCGTATCCGAAATTCGGGGAATTCCTGAAGGTGCGGGACCGGCTCGACCCGGATCGCATGTTCACGAATGACTACCTCGACCGGGTGCTGGGAAAGTAACGCGACGGGGATTTCGACGAGGTCAATCCGAGGTACCTCGGGTCGAGCTTGTCGAGACCTAGACGGCGAGGAGCGAGCGGATGTCGCGTCCCGGCAGCGCGTCCCGGCCGTTCAGATCTGACAACTCGAGAACGACACTGACACCGGCGACAACCCAGCCGGCGCGCTCGATGAGTTTCGTCGAGGCCGCGAGTGTTCCGCCCGTCGCGAGGACATCATCCAGAATCAGTACCCGGGAGCCGGCGGGCAGGGTGTTCGGCTGCACCTGAAGAGTGGCACTGCCGTACTCAAGCTCGTAGCTCTCGGACAGTACCGCCTGCGGAAGCTTGCCGGGCTTTCGGATGATCAGCACGCCGACGCCGAGCGCGTAGGCGGCCGCCGCGGCGAGAACGAAGCCTCGCGCCTCCACCCCGGCGACGGCGTCGATCCTGCCGGCGAAGGGCTCGGCGAGGGCATCCGTGATGACGCGCAGGGCGGGGCCGTCCGCAAAGACCGGTGTCAGGTCGCGAAACGTGATGCCCGACTTGGGAAAGTCGGGCACAACAGCCGTCAGGTCGTTGACGAACTCGGCTGCTCTACTGCGCGTATCGGGCATGCCCCCATCCTGCCAGTCGGCGGCGAGCCGACCGGCAGGGCGAGGCGTGCGCTATCCCGGGATCTTGGTGTTCATGTACGTGGCCAGGACGAGTGCGACCGCCGCCTGCTTGGCCGGAGTTGCCAGTGTGACGCTGATGCGGCACAGGTTGCCGCCACGGACCCAGTCGAGCGTAGTGCCGTTCTCGTCGGTGTACTCGATCGCCTTGGTGCCGAGACTGGGCACCGTGGTGTAGCCCGGCTGCGCGCTGTCGGCGGCCTGCGTGAGTGCCCAGGCCCAACTTCCGCCGGGGACGATCATCGGGAAGAATGCATTGGCCTGGTCACCCGAGGCCAGATAGCAGGCCACCTCGCCGATGTTCGTTTCCGCACCCCAGAACTCGGCAATGGATGGCTGATCGAAAAGATCTGGTCCAATTGAGTCGACCCCGGTTACTCCGGCGGCGGATTCAATTTCGGAATCGGGAAGAGCCGCGTCGCACGTCGTCGGTGTGACAGTTGCCGCGGGGTTCTTCCACCTCGGCTCCGTGACGAAGCCGGCGTTACCAGCCGCGGCGACCATCGGATTGATCAGGGCGGCGAAGTGGGTGAGCCCGGCGTCGGACGTTGTAAACGGCTTCGACAGCGACTCGATCTCCATGCTCAGCCAGGTCGTACCGACTCGTGTATCGACCTCGCAGGTAATGCCGGCCGAGCCACCGGGGTTGCACCAGCCGTACGCGTCACCCGCGACGAGCGAGGTCTTCGCTTCGCCGCTCTCTACGAGGGTGGGAGTGGCCGTGTTCCAGCTCGCCGTGGGAACGTCGGGCAGGACCCAGACCACCAGGTGGTTCGATGACAGCATTCGATCGTTCGGATAGTTGTCCGACCAGTTACAGGTGAGGGCGCCGTCCTCCGTGAACGTCACGTCCGACTCGAGGTCCGCCGGTGGCGTCACAACCGGCACGGCGATGCCGACCGAGGTCGTGAGCGCGGCCGCCGGCACGAGTTCCGCACAGGTCTTGGTTACCCGCGTGACCGGTGCGGCGAGCGGCTTCGGTGCGGGAACCGATCCGCTGCCGTGCCCGGAGCCCGCGTGAGCGTTCGGTGCCCCGCCGGTGGCCTTGTGCACGGCGGGAGCGCACGCGCTCAACGCGAGGACCGTCGCGAGTGCGGCGACAGCCGAGATGATCGTAGCGATCCGGGGATGTTGCCGAGGTTTCGTCATGACCCACAGGGTAGCGGCGCGACGGCCGTGCAGGCATAGAGAACTATTGCCCAGAGCGTCGATCGGGTTAGCCGATCTTGCTAGCGATCAGGGTTGCCGCCTTCTTGGCGATGGTCGAGGTACCGGGGCCGGACGGCACATCCCCGGTATCCACCTCGATCGAGAACACGTTGTGACCCTTGCTGACGATGATCACCGACTCGTACGGCGTTGGCCCGCCGGTCACGTTGAAGCTGATCGCCTTGTCGCCGAGCCCGGTCACCGTTGCGAGACCCGGCTCGGACGCCGCGGCCGCGGCGATCGCGGACCAGGCCCAGTCACCCTGGGGCAGGACCTGGATGTTCAGCGCGTAGTTTCCGACGCCGTCCTGGTAGTAGCCGAGGTGAACCGGGATGACCGCGGCATCCGTTGACTCGCCGATAGTCGGACCGTAGTCGTAGGACTGGTTTGAAACCGGGCTGCCGAGGGCGGTGGTCAGCGCGGCGTCGAGGGAGTCGACGTCACTCGACAGGCCGACGGTCGACGCGGCCGGGTCGGTCCACAGCGGTTCGGCGATGGTCGCCGTCTTAACCGCGGCGACCGCGGTGCTGAAGAGCGGAGCGAACTTTGCTGCAGCGGCCGCGACAGTCGACGCCGGGTACTCGTCCGAGAATCCATACAGACTGAGCCAGGTCGAACCGATCAGGATCTCGAGGTCACAATCGAGTGTGTGATACCCGTACTCGCAGTTCAGGTTCGAGTTCGCGCCGTAGGGGCTCGGCACGATATTGAACGATGACGGCGCGCTCTGCTGGGCGAGGAACGGCGTCCAGAGGGCGAGCGATGCGTCGGGCATGACGTAGGCGCGGAAGAACGTGAGGTCCGAGGGGGATGCGGTGCTGTAGTTGCAGACTCGCGCGCCATCCTGAACCCAGGCGTATGGCTCCAGGTCAAACGGCTGCCAGGCCTGGCCCTTGAGCTGGTCCGTTGTGTTCAGTGTCTCCGGGGCACCCAGCACGCTCGTCACCTGTGCGGCGGGCGCGATCTGCTCGCAGGTCAGCGGTATCCGAACCTTCGGGGGCGCGACGGCGACGGCGGTTGGCGACGGGCTTGCCGTCGATCCGGGCGTGGACGTGCGGTGCACGCCGTGTCCGGGGAGGTGCGAGGCGGGAGCACAGGCGGTGAGGGCGAGAAGCGCGGTCGCGGCGACGAGGGACAGCAGTACAAGACGGCGGGGCTTCGACATGGTGCTCACCGTATCTGCGAATGCCGCTCACAGAATATAGAGAACAATTGCCCAGAGAACTTGCGCGTCATTCGCATATAGTTCTACGCATGGCCACTCTTATCACCGTCATCATCATCATCGTGGTGCTCATCGTCATCATCGGTATCTACCTGTGGGCGACGTACAACTCCCTCATCACGCTGAAGAACCGTGTTGATGAGGCGTGGAGCGACATCACCGTCCAGCTCAAGCGTCGCGCCGACCTCATCCCGAACCTGATCGAAACCGTAAAGGGATACGCGGCACACGAAAGCGGCGTGTTCGAAGCCGTGACGGCAGCTCGTGCGGCGACGGTCAACGCGACCACGCCGGCTCAGGCATCCGTTGCCGAGAACCAGATGCAGGGTGCACTCAAGTCGATCTTCGCGGTCTCCGAAGCGTACCCACAGCTGCAGGCGAGCCAGCAGTTCCTCGAACTGCAGGCGCAGCTCACCGACACCGAGGACAAGATCCAGGCCTCGCGCCGGTTCTACAACGGCGGCGTACGCGACTTCAACACGAAGATCCAGGTCTTCCCGAACAACGTGTTCGCGAAGCGACTCGGATTCACCAAGCGCGACTTCTTCGAGGTCGACGACCCGACCGCGATCGCCGAGCCGCCGCGAGTGCAATTCTAATTTTTGATCTCGCTCAGCTAACGAAATCCGAACCGTATGTATAGGGCTATTGCAGCCAACAAGCGCAACACCGTCTTCATCATCCTGCTGTTCCTGGTGATCCTGGCCGCCCTCGGGTTTGCCATCGACTTCATCTGGGGCGGCGGATCGGAAGGTAACTACTTCCTGTTCTACTGCGTGGTCATCGGCGCGGGGCTGTACACGTTCATCCAGTACTTCGCGGCAGGCGGCCAGGCGCTCGCGATCACCGGCGCGCAGGAGATCCAGCGCGCCGACAACCCGCGCCTGTACAACATCGTCGAAAACCTGGCGATCACGACCGGCCTGCCGATGCCGAAGGTCTACATCATCAACGACCCGGCCCCGAACGCGTTCTCGACCGGTCGCGACCCGAAGCACGCGTCGGTTGCGGCGACCACGGGCATCCTCGACCTGATGGATGACTCGGAGCTGCAGGGCGTGATGGCACACGAGATCGGTCACGTGCAGAACTACGACATCCGGGTGTCCACTCTGGTGTTCGGTCTCGTCGTAGCGATCGGCTTCATCGCCGACATCGCCCTGCGTCTGAGCTTCTTCGGTGGCAACAACCGCAACAACAACAGCGGCGGCAACCCGATCGTGCTCGTCATCGGGCTCGCGGCGCTCGTGATCTCGCCGATCGTGGCCGCGGTCATCCAGGCGGCCATTTCGCGCCAGCGCGAGTACCTCGCCGACGCCTCGAGCGCCATGATCACCCGCAACCCGCCGGAGCTGGAAAGCGCGCTGGCGAAGCTCGGCCAGTACGGTCGACCGGTCGCGCGGCAGAACTCGAGCATGGCGCACATGTGGGTCGCGGATCCCAACAAGCCCGGCTTCATCTCCAAGATCTTCGGCACGCACCCCCCGATCCCGGACCGCATCGCGCGGCTCGAGAAGATCGGCGGGACCTTCTAACTGAGGTTGGTGACGATTTTCGCAGCGACGGCAATCAGTTTGGATCTGACGTCGTCGGGGACGACGAATCCTCCGCTGAGGGACGGTTCGACCGACACCTCGACCCAGGCACCCCGTCGCGTAAAGTCGAGAACTGCTTCGCCGGTGGAGGGGCTGTAACGGATGCTCGCCAGTTCATTCGCTGCGAGACCCGGAACGGATACCGTGGTCGGCCCAGACGGCAGAGTCGCAAATGTGCGGGACTCGCGCGCGGCCCAGCCACCTCCCGGAAGCACATCGATCAGCCCAACGCCGTCGTCCGATCCCTCGAGGTTCATGAAGCAGCGAGTCTCGCCCGTCTGAGCGGCTCCCGCGAACTCGATGCTGTAGCCCCCGCCCGCGCCTTCCGCAGATAGCGGCTGCGAGCTGCCGAGCAGCGCGGCAAAATCGGTTGGCGATATCACCGCGTCACATCCGCGCGGCGTGGCGGGATGCGGCGTGGGGGCCACGTAGTGCGAACCACGTACAACCGACACCACGTGGTCGAAAAACGAGGCCGCCGCCGCGGAGGCAGTCGTGGGCGAAGTTGGCGCGACGGACAGCTTTCCGATCGTCGCCTCGACCCAGCTGTTGCCGACGAGCGCATCAAACTGGCAGCCGTCGCCGTCGTTGAGGAGACAGTTCGTGGTCGTATTCGTGCCAAAGCCGTAGGTGCTCTGGAAGGTCGCCCAACCGGCAGACGCGTCAGGAAGAACCGCGACCGATGCGCTCAACTCCGACTCCGCGCCCGTCACGGAACTGGCCGCTCCACCATCGGACCACAGGCACTCCAGACCGCCGGCCTGCTCGACGAAGTAGGAATAGGGGAGGCCGGAGTAGGCGGCGAGCGCCACACGCGCCGGTACCTGTACGGTCACCGGACCCGCAAGAACGGACGCGAGAGCAGCCGGGCTGCTGATGTCAGCGCATCCGATGTCCAGTCGCTTCGGAGCAGCTGCGCCCGGCTCGGGCGTGGAGGTCGCCGTTGACGTTGGTACGGGCAGGTGGGAGGGCGATGCTCCCGGGTGGGTTGCTGGTGCGCATCCCGCGAGCGCGAAAATTGCGAGCGTCAGGATGACGAGGCTCGCGAGTCGTTGGGGCCGGGTCATGATGCCAACACTCTACTGACCGGTCTACGGTCGTCGATGCTGATGATGGCTTCTAGAACATTCGGGCGACGAGGTCGGCGAAGAGCGCCTCGGGATCAGCGTCGAGTCCCTGCCGCGCGAACCACGCACACGCGTTGACGCAGTCGCGGTGCAGGAAATCCATGCCGGTCGGGTTGCTCGCCACCTCGACCAGCTGCGGCAGATCGATCACCACCACGCGACCCTCGTGGACGAGCAGGTTGTACGGCGACAGGTCGCCGTGGGCGTAGCCGGCATCGGCGAAGCCACGCAGGATCTCGATCGTCTGGTCGAGGTAGGCCTTCAGCTCGTCACTGGCGGCGCGAACCTGGGCGAGTCGCGGCGCGGCCTCGCGGCCGGTCCCGATGAACTCCATCAGGATCTCGGTGTCGTTGACCTGCACCGGATACGGCACCGGCACCCCGAGGCGATACAGCGTGCACAGCGCCTCGAACTCGGCGTACGCCCACCGCCCGGCGGCGACCGTCTTGCCGTAGGCCGAGCCGCGCCCGACGGCGCGGGAGTCACGGGTGTTGCGCATCCCGCGTCCCTCGCTGTAGCGGGATGACCGGTGGAAGTCGCTCGTCTCGGCGCCGCGATAGCGCTTGGCGGCGAGGATGCTCGACGCGCCCGGATCATCCGGAACGGCGCGCTCAATCAGGTACACGTCGGCCTCCTTGCCCGACTTCACGATGCCGAGTTCGGTGTCGAAGGCACCGGCTGACGTGACGACCCACGGCGGGTACGGCTGGGGTCCTCGCGACGTCGGGACGACGGCCGGCCAGGTGGACCAGCGCTGGTCGGGTCCGGGTTCGAGGCGCGAGAAGGTGAGCAGGTCTTGCGTGGGGTCGAGCGGTAGGTCGTCAACAAACACTGTGGTGAACTCCGTAAGAAGAGGAGGTCACCGGCGCTCTAACGGGCGATGACCTCGGGAAGGGCGAGGCAATGCTGTGGCAGCACAAATGCGGTCATGATCGGTCTCTCCTTCCATTCACGAGCTCGAAGAACTCTCCTGCGTAGCTTAGACCTCTGCGATGGCGGTGGCGGCGACGGCGGGCTCGGGATCGTTCGACCTCGCCAGCAGCGGCTCGCCAAGCTCGACCGCCATGGCGTCGGCCAGGTCGCCGCGGTCGCGCACCTCGACTCCGCCGAGTCCCTGCCAAACGGCCGTCTGGCGCAGGAGTTCGGCCACGCGGGCCTCGTACCCCCGAGGCTGGCCCGGCTCGTGCCAGGCCGATTGCACTCGCAAAACGCCGTTCTGGCGGTCACTCTTCAGGTCGATTCGGGCCACAATACGGTCATCCACCAGCACGGGCAGCGTGTAGTACCCGTAGATGCGCTTGGGCTCGGGCGTGTAGATCTCGATCCGATAGTGGAAGTCGAAGATGCGGAGGGCGCGCTCCCGCTCCCAGACGACCGGATCGAACGGCGACAGGAGGGCGGCCGCCTCGATTCGTCGCGGGATTCGCGCATCCGGATGGAGGTACGCCTTCAGCGGGCGGCCGCCACGGTCCCAGCCCGCAACCGTTACGGGCGTGATCGCGCCCTCGTCGGCGAGCTCGGTCAGGACCCTGGCGGCGTAGGTCTGCGGCAGTCGGAAGTAGTCCGCGAGGTCGCGGACCGTGCCCACGCCGTGTGCCGCCGTCGACGCGACCAGCAACGCTCGGACCGCCTCGTGCTTGTCGATCTCGATCCCGAGCAGGTCGGGGGAGATCACTTGCTCCGCGAGTGCGTAGGTGCGCTCGAACCGGGTTCGGCCGGCGGAAACCACCTCGCCCATGTAGAACAGGTACTCGAGCCCGGTCTTAACCTCGGACCACTCCCACCAGCCGCCCTTGCGCTTGCTGCCACTCTCGTGCTCGATCTTGCCCGCCAGCTGCGGTCCCTTGGCGGCGAGTTCGGCGCGCAACCAGTCGAGCATCTCGCCGTTCCGAGCGACCCAGCTCGATGGGTCGGCCAGCCATTTGTCGCGATACTCCCGCATCTTCCAGCGCCACAGCGGCCAGGATTCGAGCGGGATGAGCGCGGCAACGTGAGCCCAGTACTCGACGTAGCGGGCCTTCCGGCTGAAGGTCAGGCGGTCGAGGTCCGCCTTGTCGTACGCGCCCAGTCGGGCGAACAGCGGGAGGTAGTGGCTGCGTTCGAAGACGTTGACCGAGTCGAGCTGCAGAACGCCGAGGCGGTGCAGCGCGTCATTCAGCTGGCGAATGCCGACCGCAGCCGGCTTTGGTCGGCCGAAGCCCTGGGCCGCGAGGGCGATGCGCCGTGCCTGCGCGGCGGAGAGCGTCACGGCGGCGGGGGTTTCAGGCACTCCTCGACTGTACCGAGCGCAACCGACGCGCTAGCCGCGAGTGACCGCGAGCCCGGGCAGAGCGGCGACGCTGTGCAGGATGTGATCGTGCGGATGTTCGGCCAGCTGGGCGCGGGTCAGGGCACCGGTTAGCACGCCGACGCCGATGACCCCGGCGTTGTGCGCGGCCAGAAGATCGACAACCGTGTCGCCCGCGGCGAGCACGCGACGAACATCCGTGACGCCGGTCAGCTCCATCGCGTGGTGGATCAGGTAGGGCGCAGGGCGTCCGGCGGTCACCTGCGAGGTGGTCACCACGGCGTCGAGCAGGTGGTCGTCACCCGGACCGACAGTCCAGCCGAGCGACTCGAGCAGCGGCAGCGCGACATCGTCGGAGAATCCGGTGGTGAGGGCGATGAGGATGCCGCGTCCCTGGAGCTCACGCAGGGCATCCTCGACGCCGGGAAGCGCGACTGGCGGATTGTCGCGGTAGGACTGGGCGAGAATCTCGCGGAAGCGCTCGAAGGCGGCGGCCACCCGATCGTCGTCGGGCTCCTGGCCGCCCCGCCGCATGAGCGCCGAGATCGCGGTCACCTTGTCGGTGCCCATCCACTTCTGCAGGTCCGCGTCGGCGACGGTGGCCCCGGTCTCCTCGACGGCGCTCTGGAGCGCGACGTACACGGATCCGTGATCGTCGATGGTCGTGCCCGCCATGTCGAGTGCCACGAGGTCGATCACGAACGGGAGCCAATCACGCGCCCAGCAAAACCTAGTAAGACGAACGAGCGGTGAACACTCGGCGAATTCCCGCCCGTCGACTTGGTGCTGGCGAACCGGATTCACCATAGTTGCGTTCTGTGAGCCGCCCGATCGCCGAGTCCGATGTCCTGGTCGTTGGCGCGGGCATCGTCGGGCTCGCCCATGCCTGTGCCGCACTCGCACGCGGGCTGACCGTGACGATCATCGATCGGGATGCCCGCGCCGTCGGGGCGTCCGTGCGTAACTTCGGGCACTGCTGCGTCACCGCGCAGTCGGGCGAACTGCTCGATCTCGCCTTGGTCGCGCGCGAAAAGTGGTTGAAGTACTCGTCACTCGCGGGCTTCTTTTCGACCGCCTCGGGTGCGCTTGCGCTTGCGCGGAGTTCCACCGAGCTCGCGGTGCTCACCGAGCTGTCGGAATCTCGCGAGCCCGGGCAGGTCGAGCTGCTCAGCGCATCCGACTCACGGACGCTGCTGAGGGATGGCGCCGACGCGACCATCGTCGGCGGCGCGATGCTGCGCGATGACCTGCGCGTCGACCCGCGCGAAGCCGTCGCGTCGATCGCCACCTGGTTGGCTGCGCAACCGGGCGTCACGATGCTCTGGCAAACCAGCTTCTTCGGGGCGGCCGACGGAGTTGCGGCGACCAGTCGGGGAGAGATCAGGGCGGAGCGCACCATCGTCTGCGTCGGCCACGACCTCGACTACCTCTATCCCGACCTCGCCGTGAGCCGGGCTGTCGAGCGCTGCGCCCTGCAGATGATGCGCGTCGAGGCACCAAGCGGGATGGTGCTTCGGCCGGCCGTTCTGACTGGAACCTCGATGCTGCGTTACCCGGCCTTTGCGGAGACGGGCGCGGCGGGCGCCCTGCGGGACGAGGTGCGGGCCAATCGAGCAGACCTGCTCGAAATCGGCGCCAACGTCATGTTTACCCAGCGCCCGAACGGAACACTGATCGTCGGCGATAGCCACCGCTACGCAACGACCATGGACCCGTTCCAGGCCGAAAAAACATCCCGAATACTGCTTACCGAGATCGCGCGCATCCTCGGAGTGGATTCGGTGAAGGTGAAGGAACGCTGGCAGGGCATCTACGCGTCGAGCCCGCAGCAGCCGTTCCTGATCGAGGAAGTCGCGCCCGGCGTCACGGTGGCCATTGTGACGTCGGGCGTCGGCATGACCATCTCCTTCGGCCTCGCCGAGAAGACTCTCGGGTAGCTCACCCTCGACGCACCCGGATGAAAATCTCGGGTCGAGTAGGCGCGGCGCAGCCCGCCGTCATCGAGACCCCCACGAAGTAACTCGCACACCGGTCTCGATAACGCCGCCTCCTTCGTCGACGGCTACTCGACCCGAGGTTAGGCCAAGACCTCCACGAACGATGCCTCTAGGATGTCGAACGCCCGGTGCAGGTCCGTCTCTCGAATGGTCAAAGCCGGCGCGAACGTGAGCACCGTGCCCATGGTCGTCTTGAAACTGAGGCCGCGCCGCAACGCCGCATACAGGATGCCCTCGGCCAGATCGGGGTTGGGGGAGCCGTCCGGCTTCACCAGCTCGAGACCGAACAGGAGCCCGCGCCCACGGACGTCGCCGATGGACTCGAAACGCTCCGCGAGTGCGCGCCCGCGTTCGAGTGCAACCAGCCCGAGCTCCGCGGATCGCTCGACGAGCCCCTCGCCTTGGAGGATCTCGATCGTGGTCAGGCCCGCCCGCGCCATCAGCGGGTTCTTTTCGTGCGTGTAATGGCCGAACGCCCAGTCGGCGCCGACATCCAGTTCGGCTCGGGCGACAACGGCGGCGACCGGAATCATGCCGCCGCCCAGCCCCTTGCCGAGCACGAGGATGTCCGGAGTCACAGGCTCCTCGCCGACGGCCTCGTGCTCCGACGCAAACATCCTGCCGGTTCGACCGAGCCCCGTCGGAATCTCATCAAAAATAAGGAGCGTGCCGGTGTCGTCGCAGCTGCGACGAACCGCCTGCCAGAATCCCGGCGCCGCCATTTCCGGGACGGCGCGCATCGGTTCGGCGATCAGCGCCGCGACATCCCCCTGGGTGCGCAGCACGTAGTCGATGAGTTCGGCGAGCGGCTTCCCGCACTGTTCCGTGTGCGGCTCATCGAAGCGGTGGCCGGGCCCGAATCGGTCGCGGAAGCATCCGAGCGGTGGCACGTGCTCGGTACCGGTGAGCAGTGGTCCGATCGGGCCGCTGCGGAACAGCTGTTCGCCGCCGACGCTGGCGGCACCGAATCCCGCGCCGTGGAAGGACTCCCAGAACGAGAGCGTCTTGAACCGACCGGTGGCGGCGCGGGCGATCTTCAGCGCGACCTCGATCGCGTCCGACCCGCCCGTCGTCATCAGCACACGGTCGAGTCCCGGCGGCGTGATCTCGATGAGCTTCTCAGCGAACTCGACGCTCACTGCGCTGGTGAACCGCCGCGGGACGAAGGGGAGGGTGGACATCTGGCGCTTCAGCGCACTCACGAGCTTCGGGTGACCGTAGCCGATCTGGTGCGCCGAGTTGCCGTGAAAGTCGAGGTAGGGGGTGCCGTCGGAGCCGAAGATGTAGGCACCGTCCGCGCTCTCAATCGACGTGAGGCAGGGTGTGGAGACGGCCTGCTTCAGGTAGCTGGCGGCATCCCGACGAAGCACGAAATCGTCGTCGGGCGAGCGCTGGAGCGACCAGTCCTGGCGTCGATCGCCGGAATTGGTGTCGCTCTCGCTCTTGCTCGGGGCCAGTGTCATGTACGCGAAGTTACATGCGTCCGAGCCGCCAAAAATGCGTGCCGCGCAATGCTCAACTGGACTTTGCCAACCGTTTACCCAAGTAGAGCCAACGCGTAACCACCGGGGACGAGGCTACCGAGGAACCTGCCCCCCGGTATCCGATAGTTCACTCCACAGCGTGGACAGCCAGGCGGCGTTCCTTGGAGGATCACTTGATTACACGGCGTTCACTAAAGCGGGGCCACATCGCGGGCCTCGCGATCGTCGCTACGGTCGCCATCGCGCTGACCGGTTGCGCCGGATCCGCGTCGACATCGACCACCGGCATCAGCAAGGCAAAGGCCGAGACGGCAACCAGCGCAACAGCCTTCGGCGGACTCAAGGGTCTCGTCGCTGCGGCAAACGCCGAGGGCCACCTCAACGTCATCACCCTCCCGCCGTCGTGGGCGAACTACGGCAAGATCATTGCCCTGTTCGAGAAGACCTACCCGAAGATCAAGATCAACTCCGCGAACCCGAACGGCTCCAGCGCCAACGAGGTTTCCGCCGCCGAGGCCCAGAAGGGCCAGAGCACCGCACCCGACGTGTTCGACATCGGCACCGCGGTCCTCAGCCAGAACCTCGACCTCGTCGCGCCGTACAAGGTTGCGAACTGGGCCGACATCCCCACCGACTTCAAGGACCCGGCCGGCAAGTGGTACTACGACTACACCGGACTCATGTCGATCGGTTACGACTCGTCGAAGATCACCAAGGCGCCGAAGACGTACAAGGACCTCCTCGGTTCCGCATACGCCGGCAAGGTGAGCCTCAAGGGTGACCCGACGCAGGCCAACGAGGCGGCATCCGCCGTCTACCTCGCCGCCCTCCAGAGCGGTGGCACGGCCGACAACA
>JAUZFP010000045.1 GCA_030838475.1 Actinomycetota bacterium | reverse complement strand
GTATAGCCTGCTATACGTGCGTTCAGCCATCGATGACCTGACAGCGCGGGCCCGCATCCGGGACGCCGCGATCGCCTGCTTTGCCGCAACCGGGTTCGACGCGACAGTCCGGACGATCGCCGCCCATGCGGGCGTGAGCGCCGGCCTGATCACCCACCACTTCGGCTCCAAGGAGGCGCTCCGCGAGGAGTGCGACGCGGAGGTTCTGCGCCGCATCCTCGAACTCAAAGTCGACACAATCCGGATGCCCCCGAGCCAGGCGATCGGGCGAATTGCCGAGCTCGACGAGTTCGGCTCCTCGTTCGGATACACGCTCCGCAGCGTTCGCGAGGGCGGTGAGGTCGGTCGCGCATTCCTGCGCGGCCTGATCGACGATGCTCGCGAATACATGGCGACCGCGATCGAAGCCGTAATGGTGAAGCCCAGCGCCGACGAGGAGGCGCGCCTCGAGCTGCTCGTGACGCAGTCGATCGGCGGAATGCTGCTACAGCTCACCCTCCGCGGCGAGACCGACTTCAGCGACGGCGCCGCGCTCATCCGCAGCGTCTCCGACAGCACGACGTTTGCGCTGCTCGAGCTCTACACGCAGGGGCTGCTGACGACGACCAGCTTCCTCGACGAATACGTCAAACAGGCACCGGACCTGGTGCACAACAACAAGCACGTCAGCAAATAGGAGCAGTAAATGTCTGAATCTCTCGCAGTCGATGTCACGGGACTCACCAAGTCCTTTGGCCCGTCGCACGCCCTCAACGGCCTCGATCTGAGCGTCGCCACGGGCAGCGTGGCCGGATTCCTCGGCCCGAACGGGTCGGGCAAGTCGACGACGATCCGCATCCTGCTCGGCCTGCTGAAGGCGGATGGCGGAACCGCGACGCTCCTCGGTGGCGACCCGTGGCGGGATGCGGTCGAGCTCCACAAGCGCCTCGCCTACGTTCCCGGGGACGTGACGCTGTGGCCGAACCTCACCGGCGGCCAGGCCATCGACATCCTCTCGAGGCTCCACGGCCATGTCGACCGCAAGCGGATTGACGAGTACCTGCAGCGGTTCGACCTCGATCCGAGCAAGAAGTCGCGCAGCTACTCGAAGGGCAACCGGCAGAAGGTTGCCCTGGTCGCCGCGCTCGCGAGCCAGGCAGAGCTACTGATCTTCGACGAGCCCACCAGCGGACTCGACCCGCTCATGGAGGGCGTGTTCACCCAGTGCGTGCTCGAAGCGAAGGCGCAGGGCCAGTCGGTGCTGCTCTCTAGCCACATCTTCGCCGAGGTCGAGAAGCTCTGCGACACGGTGACGATCATTCGCCAGGGTCGCACGGTCGAGGCGGGCGTGCTCGCCGATCTTCGCCACCTGCAGCGCGCGACCATCACGGTCTCGCTCGAAGGTTCCCCCGCCGCGCTCGAACGTCTCGGCGGAGTGCACGACATCACGATCGATGGCGCGCGCGTCACGTTCTCTGTCGACGACAGCTCGATGTCGGATGTGCTGAAGACGCTCGCGGCCCTCGGCCCGCGCGCCCTCGTCTCGGAGCCGCCGTCGCTCGAGGAGCTGTTCCTGCGTCACTACGGTGCGACTGCGAACGAGAACGAGAAGGTGAACGCGTGACCGCCGCAACCCTCGCTCGCCCGATGTCCTCGTCGTCGCGCGACTTCGCCGGCTGGACCACGGCTGCGCAGTTCCTCTTCCGCCGCAACTGGGTGCGGATGCTGGTCTGGGTGCTCGTCCTCGCAGGGCTCATCGCGATCGTGATCGTGTCGCAGCGCCAGACGTTCCCGACCCAGGCGGATCGCACCGCATATGCGGCAATCGCAAACACCCCGGCGGTGGCCGCGCTGACCGGCCTGCCGTATGCCGCGGGGAGTCTCGGCGGCATCCTTATTATCAAGATCTGGATGACCGATGCGGTCGCCCTCGCGTTCGCCGTGACGTTCCTCGTGACCCGCAACGGTCGGGCCGAGGAGGAGAACGGCCGCACCGAACTCCTGCGGGCCGGCGCTCTTGGCCGCCACGCCTATACGTTCGCCAACTGGCTGCTCGCGGCCATCTTCAGCATCGTGGTCGGGCTCGCCTGTGCGGGTGCCGCGATCGGCGAGGGGTTGCCCGCCTACGGAGCCCTGGTGATGGGCGCATCCTTCACCGGGGTCGGACTCGCATTTGTCGGGGTCGCCGCACTGGCCGGCCAACTCGCGCAGACCAGTCGCGGTGCGAACGGAATCGGCATCATCATGATCGGCGTTGCCTACCTCGTTCGCGCTGCTGGAGACCTCGCCGCTAAGCATGACGTGGCCGGCGGTATCAGCTGGGTGTCCCCAATCGGGTGGGGGCAGGCGATGCGGTCGTTCGGCGAGAACAACTGGTCGCCGCTCCTGCTGCTGGTTGGTTTCGGCGTTGTGCTGTGTCTGCTCGCACTTCGGCTCGAGTCGATGCGGGATCTGGGCGCCGGACTCCTACCCGACCGGCCCGGACCGCGCACCGCGAGTGCGCTCACGCAGACGCCGATCGGCCTGACGTTGCGCCTGCAGCGCTGGTCGATTCTGGGCTGGGCAATCGGCATCCTCGTCGGCGGCTTGTTCTTCGGGGCGGTCGCCACAGCGATGTCGAACATCCTGACAGGAAACTCCGCGGCGGCGACGGCGATCCTCGGCTCATCGAAGGATGTTGTCGGCGGCCTTCTCGCCTATTTCACGATGGCGGACGGGCTACTCGTCGGCGCATTCGTGTTGCAGAGCGTAGCGTCGGTCCGGTCGGAGGAGGCAAGCGGCAGCGTGGAGCTGCAGTGGTCCGGGGCGATCTCCCGCGTGCGCTGGGCCCTGTCTCGAATCGTTGTTCCCGCCGTCGCCTCGCTGGTCGTGCTCATCATCAGCGGATACGCGGAGGGTGCGAGTTACGGCGCGGCCATCAGCGACCCGAGCCAGGCCGGTCGCTTCACGGCGATCGCTATCGCCTACTGGCCGACCATGTTGTTGGTCATCGGAGTGGTCGTGTTCCTGGCCGGATGGCTGCCGCGGTGGTCGCTCACCGTGTCCTGGGTGCTCTACGGACTGGTCGTGCTGGTGTCGATGTTCGGAGAGTTGCTCAAGCTGCCCAAGTCGTTCGCGAACGACACCCCGTTCACGGCGATCGAGAACGCGACGACAAAGGCCAGCTTCGATTCGCTGCCGCTGATCGTGCTGGCCGTCATCGCGATCGTGCTCGCCGTACTGGGCCTGCTCCGCCTCCGCAGCCGCGACTACGTGGCGAGCTAGGTACTGCCAGTCCCACCCATCCCGATCGCAAGGTCGGAATCTGGTACTACACGCCGCGGCGCGCCCGCGTTGGGCGGCGTGGCGCACCAGATTCCGACCTTGCGGCGATGGCTACTGGGCGCCGAAACCGCCGACGGGGCTGAAGCCGGCGGGCAGTTCGAACGGGTCGCGAACCCGTCCGGACCGCTCGCTGTCGCGGACCAGGGCGGCGAGCTCGCCGGCCGCCCGGCCAATCCGGTCGGACAATCCGGCGTCACTCCCCCAGTCTGCGGACGCCGCGTACACCGCAGTCGGAACCACCACCGCGTGTAGGTAGGAGAACAGCGGACGCATCGCGTAGTCGAGCGCCAGCGAGTGACGCTCGGTCCCGCCGGTCGCCCCGATCAGCACCGGCAGGTCGGTGAGAGCCGCGGTGTCGATCACGTCGACGAAGCTCTTGAAGAGTCCGCTATAGCTGGTGGTGAAGATCGGGGTGACGGCGATCAGCCCGTCGGCGTCGGCCAGGGCATCCAGAGCCTCCTGCAGTTTCGGGCTGGCGAAACCGGTGAGCAGGTTGTTCGTGATGTCGTGGGCGAGGTCACGGAGTTCGACGACCGTCACATCCACCTCGACGTCCTGCTCGCGCAGTCGGTCGACCGTGGCGGTGGTCAGCCGGTCGGCCAACAGCCGAGTGGATGACGGCTGGCTGAGCCCGGCCGACACGACCACGAGTCGTTTGGCTAACCGTTGTGCAGGAGTTTCGATGGCCGAGTCACTCATTTGCTGGCCTCCAGGGCGGAATCGGTCGGGAACTCCTGCACAACGGTTGTGGCGGTGTCTGTGGCTGTGTCGATGGCGGCGTCGCGCGCCGCGACGAGCGACGCGTGGGTCGGGCCATCCGGCACGTGCGCCGGGCGGTCCTTCGCGAACTCCTTACGGAGCACCGGCACGACCTCGGAGCCCAGGATGTCAAGCTGCTCGAGCACCGTCTTCAGGGGCAGGCCGGCGTGGTCCATCAGGAACAACTGGCGCTGGTAGTCGCCGAAGTACTCGCGCATGGATGCGTACCGGTCGATGACCTGTTGCGGGCTGCCCACGGTGAGTGGGGTCTGCTCGGTGAAGTCTTCGAGTGACGGGCCGTGTCCGTAGACGGGCGCGTTGTCGAAGTACGGACGGAATTCGTTGACCGCATCCTGCGACTTGGCGCGCATGAACGCCTGCCCGCCGAGTCCGACGATGGCCTGGTCGGCCGAGCCATGGCCGTAGTGTTCGAAGCGCTGGCGGTAGTAGGCGATGAGCTTCATGTAGTGCTCCTTCGGCCAGAAGATGTTGTTCGCAAAGAAGCCGTCGCCGTAGTACGCGGCCTGTTCGGCGATCTCGGGCGAGCGGATGCTGCCGTGCCAGACGAACGGCGGCACGTCATCCAGCGGTCGCGGCGTCGACGTGAAGCCCTGCAGCGGCGTGCGGTATTTGCCCTGCCAGTCGACCGTGTGTTCGCGCCACAGCTTGTGCAGCAGCGCGTAGTTTTCGATCGCGAGCGGGATGCCGTCGCGGATGTCCTTACCGAACCACGGATACACGGGGCCGGTGTTTCCGCGGCCCATCATGACGTCGACGCGACCATCCGACAGGTGCTGGAGCATCGAGAAGTCTTCGGCGATCTTCACCGGGTCGTTCGTGGTGATCAGAGTTGTCGCGGTGGACAGCAGCAGGTTGTCGGTCTGCGCCGCGATGTAGGCGAGCGTCGTCGTCGGGCTGGACGAAACGAACGGCTCGTTGTGGTGCTCGCCGAGGGCGAAGACGTCGAGCCCTACCTCCTCGGCCTTCTTCGCGATCGTGACGAGCGCCTTGATGCGCTCGTGCTCGGTCGGCGTGGTGTCGTTGGTCGGATCCGTCGTTATGTCGCTGACGGTGAATATCCCGAACTGCATTGCCTGCTCCTGCGTCTCACACTGTTGAGAGTCGATATCCATGCGTTTGCATCGATGTCCACTGTAACGGATGACCGGGGCGGGCTATTCCCGACGGTTCCTACTTCTTCCCGAGGGCCGCCTCGAGCGCCGCAACCTTGTCGAGGAGCGCGGAGGTCGCGGCATCCTGAGCGGCCAGGTGCATCTGAATCTGCTTGGCCTCGGCGAGGATGGCCGTCGCATCCTTGTAGGTGGCCGCGGCGCGTGCATCCGACGCCGTCGCCTGGATGTTCTGCCCGACGATGATGATCGGCAGCAGTACGAGCTGCAGGAAGGTTTGGGCGATCCAGCTGACGATGATGATCGGGCTTCCGCTCATTATCGCCGCCGGAAGGCTCACCAGGGTGAGAAGGAAGAACGCGTATGCGGCCCACATCGTTCCGACCGTGGTGGTGATGGCGAGGCCAAGCCTGCTGTTGAATTTCTTCGCCGGCGACTCGGCGGCGATCTTCTTCACCGTCTTGCGAACAGTGGGCACACCCTCCTTTTCGCGTTCCGCGATGCGAGGGTGTTCCGTGTACTTGAAAGCCGGCGGGGCCATTGGTTCTCCTAGGGTTTCGGTTGGTCTATCGAAACCCTAGGCCGAGCGGTTGGCTACGAGTAGTCCTGTCCCGGCTCCCCGGCGGGCTCGTAGCGGAAGACCTCGTCCGCGCCTTCGTCGAGCTCCCAGACGACGTCCTGGGTCGAATCGTCTTCGGCGCCCGGAGTCGCGCGCGTAAAGCTCTTGCGCGGGAGTCCCTCGATGAACTCGAGCTCGACCGTCTCGGTTCCGTTGGGGCCGACCAGCTCGGCGGTGTAGGTCTCGATCGGTTCCAGCGGCTCCGACTCGTTCGTGTCTGTCATGGATGCGACGCTACCGCGTGTCGCCCATCAGCAGAACCACCCGAAGCTGGCCGCCCTTCTTGACAATGGATGCGGGGATGCGGTTGTTGCTGCGGTCCTCGATGCGAGTCAGCGCTTCGATGACGGCCGGTTCGAGGCCGCGGGGCACGTAGCCAACGATCCCAGACATCCGTCGACCGGTGAAAAACCGCACCGGCATGGGCGCATCCGTGCGCTCCTCCTCGATGGTGCGCGCCGCGATGAAGGTCAGCAGGGTCTCCTCGTCGACGAGGGATGCGATCTCCTCCTGGTACGGGTCGCTGTCGGCGAGCCTGATGGTCACGCGCTTGTTCGCGGGGACCAGGTTGTAGCGGTAGTCGCCGAGCTTGCCGCTGCCAGAGTCGGATGCCATTTCGACGCCGTCTTTCACTAGGTTGGGAATATCCACTGTATCGAGGAGCAGACATGACCATACCGCCCACCGAACGCCCCACCGTCGCCAACACGATCAGTGTGCTCGCCCTGCACCGCGGGCAGCTCATCGCCGTCTCGATCATCGGCATTATTTTGGGACTGATCGGCCTGTTCTTCCCGACCTTCGCGCTCCTCTTTATCGCGATCGTGTTCGGGATCTTCCTCGTCGCATCCGGCATCTTCCGCATCAACGCGGCCCTGCTCACGCACAGTCTTCCGGCCGGCATCCGCTGGCTCAGCGGACTGCTCGGCCTGCTGATTGTGGTGGCCGGCGTCATCTGCCTCGCGGACCCGTTCGGCACCCTCATCGTTCTCGCCTACGTGATCGGTATCGGCTGGATCGCGGCCGGCATCTCAGACATCATGGCCGCCGTTCAGGGCAGCGTGCGTCCGCGCTGGTTCGGTTGGGTTGCCGGCCTGGTCTCGGTGCTCGCCGGAATCGTCATGTTCGTTCTGCCGGCGGCCGGGATCCAGACGTTCCTGCTGGTCGCGTCAATCCTGCTGATCGTTGTCAGCGTCACCGCGCTCCTCAACACTCCGCGGATGCCGAAGGCGCCCAAGGAAGAGGTCACCCCGGTCATCACCCCGGTGAAGTAGCCGGCTCCAACCCGAGGGTGCCTCCCGCACCCTCGGGTCGAGCCATCTCCTCGGGTAGTCAACCCTCGGGTCGACTAGCCGCGGCGGAGCCCGGCGCTATCGAGACCTCACCGACGAGGTACTACGCGTGCCGTACCCCGTGCGTTCGCGCCACATTCCGCGACTGCACCCGCAGGGCGTGCCGGGCTTTACGACTCGCAATGGCGGCCTGATCCTGTGCCTTGCTCCCCGGGTTCAGGAACAGTGCGAGCATCCGAACACCGAATCCGAGAGCGGCGGCCGGAATCGAGAACCACAGGATGAGCCCGATGGAGCCCTCCATCGCGATCAGGTCGCCCTCGTACATGGCGTTCTGCCAGGCGACCGAGTACAGGCCGATGATGATGATGCTGAGTGCGGTTGCGAGAACCAGTCGCGCGATCCCACGACCCCGGAAATAGAGCACCGCCCCGTCCAGGACGAACGACACAGTTATTGGTAGAAAGATGCCCGCGAGCAGAAACCCGCCCAGAAATCCCCCGGCCGACGACAATTGACCCATGGCTTTATCTCCCCCAGATAGACGCCTATTGTGGTGCCACCCTATTGCGGGGGCAGAACACCGCGCGCGCCCCTATACGGGGGTCATTGGGAGAACCCGAATCGGTCGTTAATTACGGTGCGGCGGGGTGGATGACGTCTCGGGTCGAACTCGTCGAAACCGCGCTTTGGTCTACCCGAACCGTGCCCGTACTCGTCTCGTGATTGCCGACGAGTCCGCCGACCAGGAACGCGGCAACCGCGCCGATCAGGATGCCGACCGCGATCGATCCACCGAGCTTCGTTTTTTGCTCACCGCTAACCACGCCACTGCTGGCTGCCGACGCGGGTGTCCCGCCGTCGTGCACCAGCACGTTCGCGGAGTTGTGGTTAGTCTCCTCCGCGCGCGGCTGACCTGACTCAGCCATCCTCATCCCCCTAAAGATTTGGTCGCTCCACCATGTCTACCCGTATTGGGGTTTCACCGGTGGCCCCAGTTCGCGGCCCACCCGATGTTTTCCCACACGTCGCAGGACTCGTGCGCAACCCGGCCGGCGTCGAGCATCGGGTCCGCCGGGACCTGCGTGACAATGCACTCCATTAGGTCGCCGCCGAGTGCCCTGATCGCGTCGGCGAGGGGATGCGCGTGCTTGGTCGCCTGATTCGGGATGACCGTGTCGTCGGGAGACCAAGTCAGCCTTACGCGCGTCCGGGCCAGTTCGGCGGCATACGAGTCCGCGGACCGAACGCGATACTGCTCGGCGGCATCCGAGGGGAGTCCCCCGACCTCCGCGAGGAAGAGCTCATCGGGATTTGCCGCGAACCATTCGGCGACATCGATGACCGGGTTGACCGCCCACACCGCCGCGATCTCGTCCGCGTGTTGGCCGCCGAACACCAGGGCTTCGAGACCACCCATCGACAGTCCGCCGGCGACGATGCGCATTGCATCGGTCTGATCGCGGATGGTCGTGGCGAGCTCCCACGCCGCGTCGAGGTGCGGCTTCCAGCCCATCGAAACTCCGTCAACCGCCCGGCCGCGAGCACGCGGGGCGATCACGAGCATCCCGACCGCGTTCGCCGGACGCAGGACTCCCTCGAGGTGGGTGATCAGGTACTCGCCCGGCTCCTCGCCGTAGACGACCATCTCGGGAGTGGACCCGAACGGATGAAACATGACACCGATGCTCTCAAGCGGCCCGTCTGGCACGCACACCAGGTATTCGCGTTCGACGCCTGCGACGTCGCGTCGGGAGATCGGGCGAACTCCGGGTGTCCGCACCTCGAACTCGGATCCTGTCACGTCGGTGTGCCCTTTGTTCGTTGGTTCGGCCGATTGGTTGTCAGTGAATTATTGCTCCCCAGCAGCAGTCCGGTTGGCACAGATCCGCGAGCGCTTCAGACGCCCTCCTCTGCGCCGAGCGCGACCCGTGCTTCCGCGTATTTGGCGGCAAGCCGGTCGCGGGTTTCTGGTTCGAGCTGCGCGGTGCGCCAGGTCGCAGTGTTGTCGGCTATGTCGGCCAGCTTGACGGCCCGGGCGATCGGGTTATCCCGAATTTTCTCGTAGTACAGCGCCGCCGGAACCTCCGGGCGCCGAGTCAGCAGGACAATGGCCTCCACGACCTCGGGCGAGAACCCAGCCTCAGCCAGGTCCGCCGCCGTAACCGGGGTTTCCTCGAGCACATCGTGCAGCCACGCGACGCAGGACTCCTCGAGCTCGCGCTCCGGATCAAAGTTCGCGGCGACGCGCTCCGGGTGTCCGATGTAGGGCGCGCCGAGCTTGTCGACCTGCTGGCTGTGTGCCTCGGCTGCCATCGCCATTGCGCGGTTTACGTCGTTCATGCTGTCTCCAAGAGTCGATGTGTTCTCATGATGCTCTCCTTTGCGAGACGGTCGGGCCAATGACGAAAGTTCGGGATCGCGACTTCACCGGGTCCCTTCGGGTGCGATCAGTTGGAGCGTCGGAAAGTAGTTCCTGTATCTCCCCACGTCGCGGGTGACGAGGGTCAGGTTTTGCACAACGGCGTGTGCGCCGATGTAGAAGTCGGGCATCGGAGAGCGCAGAGTCCCGCCGCTGCGGCGATAGGCGACAAAGGCCTTCGCAGCAAGGAAGCCGGCGCTATAGGGCAATTGCGCTCGCCGCAGTATTGAGTTTGGCAGCACACGATCCAGCCTTGCGATGCTGGAGAACTGTGTCGAAACCTCGGCGTAGATCAGGGGGTTGATGTAAACCGCGGAACTCCGCACGGCGGATCTCATCGCACCAGCCGACCAGTCGTACCAGACCGCGTCTTCCGTGATGATGTCGATGAGGACGTTCGCGTCAATCAGGTAGCCCGATGTCGCAAGTGCCTCAGGCATCGGCGGAGTAGGTACGACTGAGTTCCATGACCTCATCAGTGGTCAGCGCACCGTCGCCACTTCCGGTGAGTTCTGCCAGAAACTCATCAACGCGGTCGGGTCGGGTGGCGCTCGCGGTCCGTATTCCTATCAACCCGTCTTGCTCGAAGAATTCGACGTCGGTGTCGGGCATGAAACCATAGCGCTCCCGGATCGCTTGCGGGATCGTGACCTGACCTTTCGACGTGATGTGCACATCCATATTCTAATTCTTACCGCTCATGGTAAGAAAGGATCTCGCTTCACACACATCTGTGGATAGCCGCGTCTCCTGGTGCCGAACGGTTATGGCGATGTGGGGCGCCGGGGGCGGAACGCCCTGTTGACCTGTCGAAGCGTTCGGCATAACGTCGAAAGGGAGGCGCCCCCGCGCCCCGGTTGGTCTCAATGGGGAGTCACCATGCTTCGTCGTCTGTCTTTGCCCGCCGCAATCGCCGCCCTCGCGCTGGCGTCCATCGGAATCGGAGCGGGTGGCGCATCCGCCAGCCCGACGGCCGCGACCGGCGGACCAGGCGCAACCAGCCATCAGGATCAGTCGCGCAAGGACTGCGTCGGCACCGCCCGCAACACGACCTCGAAGATCTGGTTCACGGTCGCGAACGGCGTGCTCTCGGATGTCTACGCGCCGACCGTCGACGCCACGAACGTGGAGACGATGCAGTACATCGTCACCGACGGCTCGACCTTCACCGACCTGCAGTCCCGCGACATGACCTACACCGCGAAGGCGGATGCGACCGGGATGATGTGCACCGTCACCTCGACGGCGAAGAGCGGGGACTACAAGCTCGTCACGACCTACCTGACCGACCCCGCGCGCGACAGCGTGGTCGTGCACACGAAATTTGAGCCGAAGACCCACGCCGCCAAGGCGGACAAGGTCTTCGTACGACTGGATGCCAACGCCGGCGGCAACGGCGGTGGCGGTTCCGCGAATGGTGGCGCGGACACCGCGGTCACCGACACCGCGACGGGTTCGCCGATCCCGGTCAGCTTCGACACCAACACGGTCAGCCAGGCGAACCGCACGGCGTACGCGGTGCCGTCCTATCTCGCGCTGAAGGCCAGCAAGCCGTTCACGAGCGTGAGCAGCGGCTTCGTCGGAACGGCGAGCGACGGACTCAGCCAGCTCGACTCCACCCACGCCCTGGGACCAGTCACCGACTCGGCCACCGGCGGCAACGTCGAGCAGACCGCGGCCATCCAGCTGGACTCGAATCGTGAGACCACGCTCGCGCTCGGCTTCGGCACGACCCAGGCGGCCTCGGTGAATACCGCGAAGGCGACGGCATCCTCGTCGCTGCACGGCATGGAGTCGAGTTACACGAAGGCGTGGAGCAAGTACGACGACTCTCTCAACCGGCCGCACCTCACATCCGCGGGTCTGACCTCGAGCCAGCGTCACACGGCCGAGACCGACTACTACCAGTCCGCGAACGTGGTGAAGGCCTCCGAGGACAAGACCTACCCCGGCGCGATCGTCGCCGGTCTGGATGCGCCGTGGGGCCAGTCGATCGCGGCAAATGATCCCAACAACTTGTTCCAGCCGGGCTACAAGGAGGTCTTCTCGCGCGACCTCTACGAGGCGTGGACCGCCCTCTACACGGATGGCGACCTCGCGACCGCGAAGGACACCGTGCGTTACCTCCTGCTGCACAGCCAGCAGGCGAACGGTTCGCAGCCGCGCAACTCGCTGCTCGATGGAACCAAGGCTGCCGACGCCTTCAACGACCAGTTGGATGAGTCGGCCTACCCGATCCTGATGGCCCTGCAGTCCGGTCTCGGTCCGGACAATACGCTGTGGCCTCACGTCAAACTTGCCGCCGACTTCCTGGCCAGCCATGGTCCGAGCTTCGGTGTCGAGCGCTGGGAAGAACAGACGGGATACTCCCCCTCGACCATTGCGGCCGAGATTGCGGGACTCGTTGCGGCGGCCAGTATCGCGAATGAGCACGGTGACGCAGCATCAGCTCGCGTCTGGCTCGCGACCGCCGACCAGTACCAGCGCTCGATCAAGACGTGGGGCGTGACCACGAATGGTCCGCTGTCGGCGTCGCCGTACTTCATCCGCCTGTCGAAGACAGGTGACCCGAATGCGGCGATCAGCTACAACGTCGGCAACGGTGGTCCGACTCTCGATCAGCGCTCGGTGGTCGACAACGGCTTCCTCGAGTACGTGCGCCTCGGCATCCTGCCGGCGACCGATGCGGTTGTCGCGAACTCACTGACGGTGACGGATGGCACGATCCAGAAGCAGACCGACAGCGGCCCCGGCTGGCTGCGCTACAACGGCGATGGATACGGCGACTGCCAGGTCGGTGCGGGCACCTCGTGCACTACTGAGGGCGCGCCGTGGACGAACGGCGGAGCGAACACAGGCACCGGTCATCCGTGGCCCGTGCTTGGCGCAGAACGTGCACTGCAGTATCTCGTGACCGGGAACACGACGAGCGCTGCGAACGAGCTCGTGACAATTAACAAGGAGAACTCGGGCCCGGGAATCGTGCCCGAGCAGGTCTGGGACTACCCGGATGTCGCGGCCTCGCCCTACGGGTCCGACCCGGCGCTCGCCTCGATCGGTTTCACGAACGGCCAGGCCGACGGTTCGGCGTCGCCGCTGACCTGGGGGTCCGCGTCGCAGGTGCGGCTGACCGCCGACCTGAGCGCGCGAAAGACGGTGGAGCAGCCGTCGCAGGTGCTGAACCGCTACGTGACTCACACGCAGGGAACCACTCCCCTGACGGTCACCGCTCCGATCGACGGAACCGCGGCCGGCGCGACCACCACGGTGACCGGCACCGCGGCTCCTCACGCGAAGATCGACATCGCGGACGTCGCGACCGACAACAACAGCGCGACGACGATCACGACCACCACGGCCGACGCATCGGGCGCGTTTAGCGTGAACGTGACATCCGCAGCCCAGACCAATGTTCTGATCATCACCGCAACGGCCTCGAACGGCGGCACCGCGCAGACGGTTCGTTCGGTGGTCAATGACGTGGTGAGCGGCGCGCTGCTCTTCACCACGGACGACCCGACGGGCGACGACAGTGGGCCAGGCACCTACCAGTACCCGACGTCGGGCGACTTCCACCCGGGCGCTTTCGACCTGACGAAATTCCAGGTCTACGACACGGGTTCGACGATCACGTTCCGTGTGCAGACGGCGGACCTCACGCCTACCTTCGGTTCAACGAACGGAGCCCAGCTGGTGGATGTCTACGTTTCGCAGCCGGGCGCCTCGCCCACCTCGTCGGCCGCTTCGTACCCGTCGATGAACTACACGACCGCGACTCCGTGGAGTCGGTTGATCGAGGTGCAAGGCTTCGGCGGCAACCTCTTCAAGGACGCGACCGGCACCACGGCCGGCTCGGTCTCGGTGAGCGCAAACCAGGTCTCCCGGTACATCACCTTCAGCGTCGACAAGACGGCGCTAGGTGGAGCGCCGACCACCGGTTGGTCGTTCACGGTCGCCCTCACCGGCCAGGACGGCACCCACGGAATCGACCAGACCCGTGGCTTCGCCTCGACGCCGCAGGCCTACGCCTTCGGTGTTTGTGCGGTCGGCGTTTCAGCCGCCATCTGCTCGAAGGACCCGAACTCGGTGCCGAAGGTAATGGATGCGTTGACGCCGAGTGGGGTGTCGCAGGCGACGGAGCTGTCGGCTGACGCGGTGGTGCTGCAGGCAGTGCCCGTCAGTTGACAATTGTCCTCGGTCGGCTTTCCCAGACTCCCGGGTGCTTCGAACAGTAAGAGGCCTAGTCGGTGTTCCAATGCAGGTGTCCGTTGGCGTCCGCACCATGGCCACCACACGTATAAGTCTTGCCCGCAGCCGAGTGACCTACAACACCGAGGCTCTCGTTGGGACAGAAGGCACCGGGCGTAACCAAGGGGCCAGGAGCTGGCGCTGGCGCGACCGGAACTACCGGGGCGGGGACAACGGGCTGAACAGGTGCGGGGGCTATTGGCTGCACGGGCGCGGGGGCGGGCGCCGCGGAAGATGACGGAACGGCTGTTGGCGCGGGCGTGACGGTCGGCGTGGCCGTTGCGCTCGACCTTGCGGGCGGTCGCAATGTGATCGTAACTGTTGTATCCGGCGACAGCGTCGCGCCCGGACTCGGACTCTCGGTGACGACAGTCCATCCTGCCCAGCTATCGGGCACCGGGCTTCCGTCCTCGGTGACTAACTTGACAGTGAGCCCAGCGGACGTGATCCCCTTCGAGGCGGCAGGAGCGCTGTCCCCCGTGAAATCGGCGAGGCTTATCCGACTCGATGCGCGCTCGGCCTTGACTGGTCGCGCGCTGTGAGGTGTGATGCCCGAAATAACGCCGCCAAGTATCAGACTTGCTATGGCCGCCGAGAGCGCAATCTTGGGAGACAGCCCAGAAGTTGGGAGCTTCATCCATGTCGGGCGGTGAGCAGCCAGAGCGACGATTGCTGTGGGAAGCGCGAACAGCGACAGGACAATGAGGAAGGCACCGAAACCGGCGCCAATCCAGAAAAAGAATCCAAGCAGCAATGCTGCGACCCCAACCGCCCATGTTGAAGCAGTTGGCTTCCATCCCGACCGCCGTTGGCCCGAGATGTCCTCACTCGATTCCGACTTCGGATCGGACGATGCGCCTACCGCGCTGCCACGCTCGGACTGCAATGCGGAATCACTGGCGAGCGCTATCGGCTCAATGCTCGACCCAAAATGCTCCACGTCCGTCTCAGCGACCAGCGGCGTTTCTGGCCGATCTTCAATTACAGCGGCACAATTCTGAAGGGCTTTCGCTAGCGACGCTTGGAGGTCCCATCGAAAGCCAGCGGCAGATGTAAGCGACAGTTCGGCATATTGCACTACTGGCAATTGCCGATTGTTATTGAAACGTCGATCGGGTCCGCCGTTCTTGTTCACGTATTGCCAGGTCTGCCCGACGACCAGGGCATCTCTTGGAACCGTTCCGCTCTCGATGAAGCGAATTAGGGATGAAGTGGCCCGCAGTGAGTCGTAGCTGACGTCTGTGAATCTTTTCCTTTCACTGACGAGAATCCTGTCCGGCAGAAAATGAAGCTTTACTTTGCCTGAAACCAGAGTCGGGACTAAGACGTTGGTCGCGAAATACTTCGGATTGCCAACACTGATCTGAATCGGTACTCGACTCAGCAGCGTGCCTGCACCCGCGTTTACCTTGGCTTGATAAGCGCCAGCAGTCTGTCGAGATTGGACGACTCGCCAAAGCCCTTGGGCGGACCGAAGTTGAGACCACGCGTCGACGTTGCGCTGATACCAATCCGCATGGCTGTTATTTATGTCGTAAAAGACCACCACCGTCCTTCTTGCGCGATCGCGCAGAGCAAGCCACCAGACGCCAGGAATCGCCACAGCCCAAAGAATTAGCCCCCAAGGCATGAAGAACAGACTTGCGACGAACGCAAGAACTGCAACAGGTAACGCGAGCCCGACTTTGCTGGCGCTATCGTTCAGCTGATCAACAAGGTCTCCGTCGCCCGTGGGTTTGAGAGCCTGAACTGAAGCACCCTTCGGATCGTCCATTCGAATCGAAGCGTCCCCGACGACGGGGAGCGAGGGATGGAGGTGGCTGAGGGCCGCGCTGGTTTTCGCCTTCCCGCCGTGACCATCAGCCAAGGTAGCGCGGTAGTAAAGTCCGTGCCTTCCCATGTGCACGTAGTTGCCGCGTGGTCCGGAACTGAGACGAAAGCCCGGAATACCCGTGCTGATGCCAACTCCAGACTTACTCAGGTTAAATCGAAATGGACCTGCACTCACACTCTTGCGGATGTAGAACCCCATGGTTGCCCCTTTGCGGTTGACGCAATCATGGCGGAAAAGCCCACCGACCGGTACGCCCAAGAGTGTCGAGACACGACGGAGGTGACGCCTAATGCGCCAGTGGAATCAGTTCTGACAAATAAATGCGAAGCGCAGGATCGCACACGTACAAGTAAGTCCCGCGAATGCCGCGAGTGAGCAGCACAGAATAAATATTGGTCACGAACCGCAACAAGTTGTCGCTGACGTAGGTATTGCCGAGTAGCGCATTGTTCTCCATGCCTTTCACGTCAAAGTAGGAAGAACGATTAACAACAAGTCGCCGAGTGTCAGTGTCGAAGCCCAAGTCAGGGCCGATGATCACTCCTGCATAGTTCAGGTCGTAGCCCTGCACCGTGTGAATGGACCCCACCTCGTCGACTGCGTTGGGCGAGGCGATCCAGTCCGTCTGCTTTCCGTTCCAGCGAAGCTGCACTCCGTCCACGTCAATGTCGTAGCCAGGTTTGCCTCCCTTGGTGGTCCACTTCCACGCGTACCCCGCGATCAAACGCGAAAGCCCGAACTCCGCATCCCGGTGGCGGATCTCTGATTGCATCTTCGCGATACTGTCGAAAAGTCGAAGGTCGTACTCCCCTAGCTGCACTGAGCTCAACCGAGTTCCCGAACGATGCGGGATTTTGGCGCTGAGAGTGTGGCGAACGAATCCGACATAGTCGAATCCGGCCCGCACGCGCATCTGAGATTCAAGCCGATAATTCCGAGTGGCCAGCGTTGCTTCGTTGACTAGTGCGGTGACTGCGCTCAATTGGAGGTCTGCTGGCCTTACACTCTGATCCGCGTCGAGCAAGAAGATCTGATGCTTACTCCTGGCGCGGATCCAATCAAGTTGGGTTTTGGTCTTGTCGTCGCTGAAAAACAACTTTTGGGTGATCGCTTTGAACCTTGCATTTTGTGACGCGGAAGGTTGGTTTGCTCGCTGATTGAGACGATGAGATTCGTCGACGATGAGCAGATCGAACTCCTTATCAGAGGATCCTGCTTCGAACGCCGTCATGACCATGTCGGATCTGAGACCGGGTGTCTTTCCAAAAACGTTTCGGATCGAGGCTCGCAACGATTGTTGCGGAACCACGAGGCCAATTCGGAAGTTTGCCAGTCGCTCGCGATATCCCGGAACAAAGAATTCCGAAAACATGGTGTCACTGTCCAAGTCCTCGACGTCGGTCGAGTCCCGAATATCGGCGAGGAGTTTCACCAAGTAGATCGCAATCACGGTTTTTCCAGTACCCGGAGCACCCTGGATGACGATGGTGCTAGGGATGCCAGCGGCGAGATCTGCGAAAAGCCCCTCGAGAATGTCCTCAACGGCGATCGCCTGGTCTGGCGTCAGCGCCTTGAAGGGTGAGAGCTTGAACAGATCGCTATTTTCGATTTCTCGGATGCCCCGCGAGAACACCCCGTCGTCCTTGAGCTGGTTGAAAACGTCTCGAAAGTGCTCGCGATAGTTGTGGCGATCGAAGTAATCGGCGTCCGTTATTCCGTCGTTCCGATTCAAAACGCGGTATTTCCCATCACCTGCCAACATCCGAATGAGGTAGGACTCAAGGTCTAAACACACCGACTTATTGAATCTGTCGTCCAGGATCACTCGGGCAGATCGCAAGTGCCGCTTCTCCGGCGATCCAAAATGTTGCTTTATGCGGCCGGACGCACTGAGCGACTCGCCAACGTAGGCATCTTCCAACTTGGCATTCGACGTCCCTCGGGAACTAGAACTTCTCGCCTCCTCGAGGACGTAGACGACCGGCCAGTTGACGTGACGAGGATCGAGAAGAGCCCACTCGGTCACAGCCTCCGGCGTAAAACCGACTCGGTGAATTTCAGAGGGCGTCATACTTCGCGCTCCGACCAGTCGCCTTGTCGACGGGATACTTTGCGCGAGAAATGGCCAACTTGTCGATCACGATTTGATTGGGGTCGGCGTCGATGCGGGCGGCCAGCATGATGCAATAGGTGAGCACATCCGCCAGTTCGTCGCGTACGTGTTCAAGGTTCGCGTCGCCGTTCCACTGGAAGCATTCGAGCAACTCGCCAGCTTCGATCGAGATGCTCTTGGCGAGATTCTCCGGAGAATGAAACTGAGCCCAATCGCGTTCAGCGACAAACGCCGCGATCTCTTCGCTAACTGTCAGATCGACCATGCCGTCAATGTAGCAGTGCGGACATCCGCGGACTTGACTGCGATCGAGCCTTGCGGGCGCGCAATCGACAGGCGCCGGGTCTTAGGCTCCGACCATGGTCTTCGAGGAAAAATGGATGATCCCACCGCCCGCAACGTTGCTTAGCGGCAAAGAAAAGTTTGTCGGCCCAGGTGGGACCGTCAACGACTTTTGGCGGTTCGCGCTTGGTGACCTTCGGATGAACAACGCTCGGGGATATCTGGCGGAGTATCTGGTCGCAACTGCCCTCGGCATCGAAGACGTTCGCCGAATCGAATGGGATGCGTACGACGTCCTATGGAACGGAATCACGATCGAAGTGAAGTCATCCGCGTACCTTCAATCGTGGGACCAACGTCGCCTGAGCACGATCACGTTTGCAGGCCTCAAAGGAACGCGCCTTCACCCGCGGCATGGATATGACCCCGCGGGTCCGCGATACAACGCAATGGTCTATGTGTTCTGCGTGCAAGCGGCAACCGCACATGACGTTTACGACCAACTGGACGTTGGGCAATGGGAGTTCTACGTCCTTCCGCGATCGGATTTGGAGGCATTGGGATACAAGAGCATTGGATTGCCGACAGTTCAATCCCGGGCTGGCGAGAAACGAAGTGCAACCCAATTGCGGGACTCGGTGGAACTCGCGGCACGAAATCAGGAACGCTCAGAAGACAACGCAAAGTGGTGGACAGAGGAGTGACGGCGGCCGCTACACATCTTCGAGCGACCCACGCTGAGGGAATGACGTCGGCACTTGAGCGGTTCACCCGAGCATGAGTAAGAGCATCATCACCATGTACGGCGCCGACTGGTGCAGCGACTGCCGCCGGTCCAAGAAGCTGCTCGACGGCATGGGCGTCGACTACGAGTACATCGACGTGGACGCGATCGAGCACGCAGCCGATGAGGCTCGGGCGATCAGCGGACGCACCAACATCCCTGTCGTGGCATTCCTCGACGGAACCCACTTCGTCGAACCAAGCGACGCCGAGCTGCGCGCCAAGGTCGAGACTCTTCAAGCCGCCTAGGCAGGCTGCATTACCACGGTTCTGCTCAGCGGCTTCGAGCCGTTCGCAGGCGAGGCGAGCAACTCCTCGTGTGATGCCGTCGAGCGGGTCGCGATCAATATCGAGGAAGCCCGTATCCCCGACGCCGGTCGCATTTCAAATAGTGCCGGTCAGCGAGTCCGACGGCGGCGAGCCCAGATCATAAGAAGGACTCCGAGCGAAACGGCAACCGCCCCGGCCCACAGGGCGCCGTAGTTGATCGTGCCGCCCGTCACCGCCAAGGTCGGATCCCAGCGCGCGAAAAGGGTCTGGTCCGCGGTGAGCGGGTCGGTGAAGCTCGCCGGAACGGTGAGTGCGGCATCCGTGTACCAACCCTTGAACGTCCACTGGGTCGCGGTAGGGGCGAGCGGTTTCGCTGGAGCGTCGCCATCCGGTATCCGCTGCGGGTCGATCGCGTTGCCGTGCCCATTCAGGTTGAACGTGGTGGTCACGAGCTCCTGGGTGTTGTAGCCCTGCCAGTTGGGTGTCGTAAACCCACCCGCAGTCTGCGCCACGTCATTCGCCCAGAGATAGTTGACCGTGATCCCGGGCGCGCCGTCGAGAGAACCGGGACCACCCGCTGCCTGGAAGGTGGTTGGGGGCGGTCCAAGGAAGGTGAACGAGGTCAGCGACGGGTTCCCAACGAAGGCCACCTCGATGTCGGTGACTGTCGCCGGGAACGTGACCGAGGTCAGGTTGTTGTTTAGGAACGCGTTCGGACCGATGTAGGTGAGCGGACCCTGGAAGTCGACCGAGGTCAGCTGGTCGTCGGTGAATGCCTGCTGCACGATGACGGTCACGTTGGGCGGGATCACAACGGAGGTGAGCGGGTTCGATTCGAACACCGCGAACCGGATGAGTGTGATCCCGGTGCCGATCGTTACCGAACTGAGGTTGTTGGACTCGAACGCCGCCTGTCCGACATCCGTGACCGAATCCGGGATGACCACCGAGCCGATCTGGTTGAACAGGAACGCCTGGTCGCCGATCGTAAGGAGACCCGGTGGCAGGCTGATCGCGGTAAGCGAGTTGTTTCTGAACGCCCGCGTGCCGATGCTCGTCAATGTAGCGGGCAGCACGACGGAGGTCAGCCCTTTGGTCATGAACGCCTGGACCCCGACCCCCGTGACGTTGTACGTCTGTGCGTTGATGACAACGGTGGAGGGGATCACGACGCTGGTCGGCCCCGGCGTGTAGGCCGTCACGGTCGCGCCGGCGGCTACGTTCGTGTCATCCGCAGTGAAGGTCATCCCGCCGGCCACAGTGGTGACGACTGCCGCGGACGCCGCGGGCACCAGCCCGAGAATCAACCACGCGGACACCACCACAATGGCAACGGCAAAAACCGGTCGACGCGACATGAATACTCCGTGAAAGCTTCACGCGCCGCGAGTCGACGCCCTCGAAGACTACTGGCTGGCCTCGCCCAACGTGGAGGACTCGAACGCCCGCTCCAGCGAGAGACAGAAGTTCCGCAACTCGACCGAGGTCATGCCCCCCCCCCCCCCTATATCGACGCGCATCCGATGGCGAAACGAAACCCCTTGCGGGGCCGGTCGCACGAGCGTTAGCTGAAAGAAGCGGATGAAAGGAGAGCCTTATGAGCCGACAGAGCGATGACGAGTTCGAATCGAGCGTTCGTGAAGGCGACACGACCCCAATCAATTTGCTCGATCCGGATGACGCAAGACAGCTTCGCGAGCAACTCGATGCAGCCAGCGAACCGGACACACGGGGAGAATTACCTGCGACGTAGGCTGGTTGAATCCGCCGTGAGCGATTCGATCACCCTGTGGGGCGCCGACTGGTGCAGCACTTCAGGCGGCTTAGGCTGGCCGCATGACCACGGTTCTGCTCACGGGCTTCGAGCCGTTCGCGGGCGCCGCGAGCAACTCCTCGTGGGATGCCGTCGAGCGGGTTGCCGAGACCTGGTCCGGTGACGCCGAGCTCGTCATCGAACTGCTGCCGGTGACCTTTGTCGGGGCATCCGCTTCGATGCGCGAGCTGATCGAACACCACAAGCCCGACCTCGTGATCGGTGTCGGGCTGGCCGACGGGCGCGCCGCGATCACTCCGGAGCGCGTCGCTATGAACCTCGAGGACGCCCGCATTCCCGACAACGCCGGCGACCAGCCCGACAGCCGCGCCAACGACGCGACCGGGCCCGCCGCGTATTTCAGCGGGCTGCCGGTGAAAGCCATCGCCGCGCGGATACGAGAGGCGGGCATCCCGAGCCAGGTTTCGGACACCGCCGGCACCTATGTCTGCAACGCGCTCATGTACTCGACGATGCGGGCGGTCGAAGGCACAGATGTGATGGCTGGGTTCATCCACGTGCCGTGCTCCCCCGAGTTGGCGGCTGGCAGTGGCAACCCGTCGCTCGAGATCGATGAGATCGCGAGAGGCCTCACCATCGCGATCGAAGTTTCGCTCGAAGCGCTACTCAGCCAGATAGGTCTCGACTAGCTCGGTCAGACAACAATCTCCGCCAGGCACCAGGGCGTGGGAATCTTGCCGTCAATCAGTCGAGTGTCGCTTGCTCGGCCAGCATCGACTGGACACCAGCGGGCAGCATCGTCGACCAGATAATCTCACCCGGCTCGGGTTCGATTTCGAGGCTTCCATCTGGTTCCGCCATCCAGTCGTCTGTCGCGAGACCGGGAATAGCACTCATCAGGGTGACGAAAAAGGAGTGATCGATCGAACCCGTCGCGCTGAGCGCGATGTACGCCTGGCCGTCTTCGTGCACTTTGATCCGGACCCGCACATCACGATCACCGATCGTGAAGCCACGAATATCCGAGTGCATTAGTGACTGCGCGGCGGCAGTCACCACCAATCCGGAGAGAGCCTTCTGGGCGTTGACGGCCGCCTCGGCTACTAGCCTGCGATTATCCCAAACGCCCGGGAGCATGAAGTCGGTCGAGCATGAATTCGCGCCTTTCGCGTGCGCATGATCGTCCAGCTGAGAGTAGAAGTCCGACTGCGGTGAGTCTTCGTGGCGAACCCCACCCGCGCACAACCACCAATGCTGCGCGAACTGCTGGATCTCGGCCGAAATCTCGTTCTCCAGGTCGCCGACTGCACCGCGCCAGGTTGAAGTCTTGACCTTCAACCAGACCCTATCCGTGAGAGATCGGATGCGTTCCGCCGACTTGGACGCAACCTGTTGCGGCACCTGTTGAGCCCGCATCACAAGTGGATGCTCAATGTCGCTAAGTCGCACGCCAAGACTCGGTGCGAGCACGCCGATCGCGTCCAGGCAATTCTTCGTTGGTCGAACCGGCTCCACTGTGCTCATTGAAGCTGACGTTACATCGAACTACCGTCAGTCTTCGGGCACTCCACCCAGGTCGTCGAGCTCGCCGCGGCTAAGGCCGGTGATCTCACCGACAATCGATGCGCGCGTGCCGTCAAGGCGCGCCAACGACCCTCGGATCGACTCGTTGATCTCTGCGCGGTGCGCATCGACATAATCGCGAACCGCGACATCAACGATGTCCTTTTTGGTACGGCCAAGAAAGTGCGCTGCATCTGCGATCATTCGATCCGTTGCCGCATCGACTTTAATTGGGCTCACTGAAGCCACGGGGATGTCCAATCGGTTTGCCTGCGTGAAGAGTACCAAAGTATCCTGGTACCCGCCAGACTCGACCGACGCCCCCATCCGGGCACTCCGAGTACGTGTTCACACAACCAAAAACCCGGCCCCGAATGGGGAATGTCTCGGTGTCCGTCGATGCCGCTAGCCTCTGGCCATGACTGACACAGCTAATGCCGCAACCATCTCGCCTGGCACTCGAATCGTATTTTCAACCCTCGGCCTAGTTCGGGCGGGGATAGCACTCGTAGCCGTGATCGCCGCAATCGTCGTGTGGATCGCGCTCACGCCGAGTTCGCATCACGCCAGCGCGCCGAGCTTTTCTACATCGATCGCCGCAGCCACGGCTGACGACAAGGCGAATCAGGATCAGGCGTCAACAGCCCCACAGCAACAGGTCGCGAACGGTTGGACAGCAAACGAATACCTCGCCGTGATTGCCAAGCAGGATGACCAACTCGCCTCACTCGTGTCAAAATCCGCCGAGGCCATTGACAGTCGGGGGCCGGCACTGCTCCTGATCTTGCTCCTCGCAGCTGCCGGATTCGGCGCAACGATCACTCCTCTGTTCCGTCGTGAAACGGTTGAGGTCACCGCCAATGTCTAGCCGCGGGAGCGATGGTGCTTCCTCGGAATTGGCGAAACTTTGGGCCCTCGACCTCATCGTGCTGGTGTGCCTGATCGCGGATGCCGCGAACGCTGCTGGGTGCGTGGATGGCCGGAGCGCTATGTGCATCGTGGTCAACGGTTTCTCACCGTTTGTAACGCTCGGATGGCTGGGGTTCGCAGGGCTGACGATCGTGGCGAGCATCCTGACACTGATGTTGATCACGCGAGGAAGCGCCCGGCGTCGCTAGATGCGACTGAGATCGAATATGCCCAACCGGAGGCGGCAGTAGCCGCAACGGCGAGCACCGCCGACGAACTCCGCGCATAAGCGACACTCCGACGGAAGGGGTTGATCGGTCCGGGCATGTGGCGTTGGGTGGAAGAAGCCACACCGAAGGAGACACACCATGGGACACGCACGACACCTTGCCGGAACCGGCGACGACGAGATGGAATCAGTCCAAGGCAACGAAGTCGAAGCGGTGCGCACACCGCAGGTCGAGACGCCGGAACACAAGCAGGAGCATGACGACCTGCTGCGGGAGGGCTACCGCGACGCAGGGGCGGCAGAAGGGATTGGCGAAGACGGGGTCGACATCACTGAGAGTGATGGGCCGTACCTTGAGGGTGGGGAGGACGTTAGTTAAGGCGCGGGGGTCTCGACAAGCTCGACCCGAGGTTAGATCTCGACCGGAGGTTAGATCTCGACCCGAGGGGCCTCGAGGGCTAGACGACCGACTTAGGACGGGGCGGGCGCTTGGGGCGGACTAGGTCGTGGGAACCGCGGAGCAGGTTCTCGATCAGGTCATCCGGAACAGCACCATCGATCAGGATCGTGATCCAGTGCTTCTTGTTCAGGTGATAGCCGGGCGTGATCTGCGGGAACTCAGCGCGAAGAGCGACGCTGTCCTCCGGGTCGACCTTGAGAGCAACCGTCAGCGGTGAAGTCGCCAGGGCGGTCAGAGCGAAAACCTTGTTGTTACCACTCGTCTTGAAAACGGACGTCTCCTCATCGAACGGGAACGTCTCGATCGCCTGCTCCAGCGAGAGGCAGAAGTCCTTGAGGTCGGCTGGGGTCACGAAACCTACCCTAACGGCCCTCATTCGGCGACGAAACGCAAGGCCTTGTCGGGAATCGACGCGCCCGCGTTAGCTAAAAAAATAGCGAACCCTGGGAGGCACCATGAGTAGCCGAACCGACGAAGAATTCGAAGCCATCATCCACGAGGCTGACCCGGCGCCCGCTCCGACCGTCGAATCGGATGACGCCAAGCACCTGCGCGCGGACCTCGAGCCCGCACACGCCGTCGAAGAGGAAGCCCCCGAGACTCGAGGCTAGCTCGAACCCTCGACCCGATCATACGAGCGCGGCAGGAACCGCCGCACCAGCAACCCGCCGAACAACACGACCAAAGCGATCGCCGCACCCAGCAGGGTGTCGACGACGCGAGTGGCGACCACGATCCCGATATCGCCGGGATCGCCCTGCGCGGCGATAGTGAGAGCCAGCGGCGTGATGAAGATGAGCGCGAGTCCGTAGTTGCGGATGACAACGAGCTGCACGATGAACATCAGGACGGCGAGCAGCAGCGCCAACGGCAGGCCCGACGGGTTCCACCACAGGATCAACGCGAACAGACCGAGCCCGACGATCGTGCCCAGCACACGATGGATGCCGCGCAGCGCGGTCAGCCGCACAAGACGACCGTTCTGCAGGATCGCGATAACGGTGAGCAGTACCCAGTACGTGCGATGCACACCGAGCGGGGACGAGACCGCGACCGCAATGGCCGACGCGATCACCAGACGGATGACGATCACGCGGGTATCGCCGCTCAGGTCAAAACGAAAGCGCTCCCGGACGCGATGCGCCTCGAAGTCGCGCCGCCGCACCGTCGGGAACAGCAACGGAACCAGCACGATCACATACGCAATGCCCGCACCGAGTGCGACCAGCCCGATCACGAGGCCGCCGTGAAGTCCGGCGCCGCCGAGCGCGGGCGGCGCAACCAGGCGAATGGATGCGCCGGCAACGAGCATGAAGAACAGGCCACCGGGCGGGCCTGCTCCGAAGCCGAGCAGGACGATCGAGCCGACCGCAGTGAGCGCGAACAGCGCGACCAGGCTCAACGCGACCGACCACGCGACGACAACGCCGACCGCACAGGCGGCGACCATCCCCAGGGCGATGAACGGCAACAACACGGCGCGCTCGCGCCGCGAGCGATTCGACAGGTAGAGGGCCGTGAATCCGCCGGTCGTGGCGATCAGACCGTAGGTCGGATGTCCGAGAAGGGTGAGCGCGGCGATCGGAATACCGATCGACAGGCTCGCGGAAAGCGCGATCGGCCAGCGCATCGGCGAATCGCCGAGCGTGAACAGCTCACGGATGTCATCCCGAATCGCCACCCTTCATTGTCACCGATGGATGTCGGCGGCGGCAGGCATCCTGAAGCCACGATGACCGTCACCAAGCACCGCACCTGCGCGAACTGTGGGTCGCGGGCGATACCCGTTGTTTATGGGATGCAGAGCTACGACGGATTCCAGCGCGCCGAGCGCGGGGAGATCGAGTTCGGCGACTGCGTGATCATCGAGGGCGAGTCGCCGGCGTGGAAGTGCACGAACGTGGAGTGCGGGTTGGAGTTTGGGCAACTCAGTTACCCGTAGGCGAGAGGGTTTCGATACGCCCGGCGCCCTGCGGCCGTCGTGCTACTCAACCAGCGGGTTAACTCGAGGGTCTCGACAGGCTCGACCCGAGGGGTGACCCACGTCACCGGCCGCCGATAGGTTGGGACCATGGCCGACGACGTACACGACACACCCATCGACCCGACCGCGACGAAGAACCTGGGCGACCAGGGACTGCGCTTCACGCTCCTGAAGTCGAGCGACGAGACGTTCGAGCCGTGGCTCCAGGCGATGGGTCGGGGCTTCCACGGGCCCGTCACCGACGCCGAACACATCTCCACCCGCGCGGAGGGTTTCGCCCACCGCCGCATCTCCGGTCTCTACGATGACACCCTCGCCGACGCCAAGTCACCCGTCGCGACGGCCAGCGCCTGGATTGCCGACCTCACCATCCCGGGTGGGCACACCATCCCCAGCTGGGCGATCAGCACCATCACTGTCGCGCCGACGCACCGCCGCCGCGGGATCGCGCGCAACCTGATGGAATCCGAGCTGCGCACCGCCACCGCGCTCGGTGTGCCGGTCGCGATCCTCACCGCATCCGAGGCCACTATCTACGAGCGCTTCGGATTCGCCCCCGCCGCCATGCGCGCCGACTGGACCATCGACACCACCCGCGCCACATGGGCCGGCCCGATCCCCGATGGCAAAGTTCAACTGGTCACCACCGAGCAGGGGCGGGATGAGGGCGGCCACGACATCCTGAAGCGCGCACTCCCCCAGACGCCCGGCCAGATGTATTTCGAGGGCCACCTTTGGAACCGACTCTTCGGCCTGCCCGGCCGCGGCAACCCGAAGGAGATGCGCGTCGTGCGCTACGACGACGCCGACGGTGTGCAGCAGGGGCTCGCCGTCTACCGCGTCGAGGACCCGGGAAACCACCAGCCGGCGATCGCCCACGTCGAATACCTGACCACCGCGACCGACGACGCTTACGCCGCGCTCTGGCGCTACCTGCTCGAGATCGACCTCGTCGGCACAGTCAAGGCCGAACTTCGCTCCGTGGATGAACCGGTCCGCTGGCAGATCTCCGACGCCCGCGCCGCCAGCGAGGACCAGGTCGGCGACCACCTCTGGCTGCGCGTCCTCGACGTGAAGACCACGCTCGAGGCCCGCCACTACAACGCGCCCGGAACCTTCGTGCTCGAACTGGATGACCCGCTCGGGTTCGCCGCCGGATGCTGGCTGCTCAGCATCGACGATTCCGGCACCGGCGTGGTACGGAAACTCGATGACAGCGAAGGGTTCGGCAGCAACCACCACCTGGCCATGAACGTGCGCGACCTTGGCTCGATCTACCTGGGGGCGACATCCATCTCGACGATGGTGAAAGCCGGACGGATCGCGCAGAAGACGATGGGTGCGGCCGTCGCGGCGGATGCGGCCTTCCGGTCGACCACTACGCCGTGGCTGTCGACCTGGTTCTAGACCAACTACTCTTCGGCGGGCGTCTCGCGCCGCGGACGAATCAGCAGCGCAAGCCCCGCGAGAGCGTACGCGACCGCAATAGCCCAGAGGGGCAGGTACCGCAACGCGACCCCGGACAGCGGCATGAGTACGTACGGCACGACGTGGGCAGCCACCATCGCGATGAGAAACAGGATGCCCGTCACGAGCGGGAATTCCCGCCGCAGAACCACGAATACGCCGGCAACGACCGCGAGGATTGCGACGACGACATCCACGATTTGGGGCGCCGGCGGCCCGGTGGTTTTTAGCACGATGGCGAGGAAACTCCCCAGCGCCAGCAGCAGGAACACACTGTTGACGGGTGTTCGCGGGAGCCAGATGAACAGCAGCAGGAACGCGACAGGCAGTACGAGCAGGACGAGGAACGCGAACGCCAGGGTCGGCAGCAGGTTCCCGAATGCGACCGAAGGATCCGTCGGCGCCTGGCTCACGGTGATCAATCCGTAGTCGGCGAGGCCCGCAACGATGAACAGAAGCCCCGCAACCCGCGGCAGCGCGGTACCCCTCGGACGCTTCGCGGTCGGCGCGGTCATGCCTGCGCCTCGGCTGCGGGAGCAGGCGCAGCGCTTCGGTACCGGACCACGAGGGCTACTCCAAAGACGAGATAGGCCGCAGAAAGGATGTAGCTTGCCACCGGCTGTTGCCAGAGATCGGCGAACAACAATCCGGTGATCCCCGCCACCAACTGGAGGGTAAACAAGAGCATGACGATCAGAAAAATGATCCGGACGCCTCGCTCGAAAAGGCCGAGGGCGAGAACGACGATGCCCGCGAATATCGCGACCGCCGCGTGCACGATATCGAGCGCTGGCTCCACTCGCGCATACATCTGGAGGAAATACCCGGCCGGTATGCCGAGCGCGAGCAGGAAAAACGCCACACTGGGGAGAGGACTCGCGAACCAGGCAGACAGAAGCACGAAGCCGACAAAGAGCGCCGCGGCCTCGACGGCGATGGTGAGGAGCACAGGTCCCAGAAGGGCGTACTCGGGGTCGGTGTCCCCGAGGCCACTGAAGACGCGGTAGTCGAGGTACTGGCCGATCGCGTCCTTGGCTATCGCCGCGAGTGCCGAGATCACCAACAGAACCCCCGCAACTCTGACGAGGGTCGTCCACCTCGCACGTTTCGCGGTTGGCGCGGTCATCCCCAGACCGTAGCGCATCGCGGAGGCTTAACGACGAAACCTCACCACTATTTCGGGCTATCGCTCGAGCGGTCCCTCGGAGATCAGCTTCGCGCGACCTCGCGCACCGCGAATCATTGCCAGCCCGCACACCACATTGCAACTCGCGGTCAGGTAACCGAGACCCTCCGAAAGGCCAATCGTCGGCGAGCTGAGTGCGAACACGACTGCTGCGACGAACGGCACGACTGTCGCGAGGAAGAAGACGGCGCTGCCCAGCGGCAGAAAGATCCTCTGCCTCCAGACGTAAAAGCCCGCCAAGGCCACGAGTAGTGCAACGAATTCATGTCCAAAAACCACGATCGAATCATCCGCCACGAACCCGGAGCCCAATCCGAGCAGCTCCCCGGCCGCGGCCGCGAGCAGGATGAGTTCAACCTTGAACCCTGCGTTCCAAACCCAGATCACAATGAAAACGGCCACGTACGCGAGACTCGCGACGAGCCCGATTCCCGCCGCCACGAGGGCCACGAGAATCCCGGGTCCGCCAATCGAGTCGGGAGGAGGCTTGAGCGACAGAGCGAACTCCCCGAGACCAGTCGATGCAACCGCGCCGAGGCCGGCGACCAGCATCAGGATGCCCGCACGCCGAAGGATTCCGGTGCCGTCGGATGGGGCGGCGGTGATCGCGCTCATGAGCAGACGGTAGCGCACGGATCGGAGTTAACGACGAAACCTCACCACCTTTGGGGTGGTGAGGTTTCGCGTTGTCTACCTCCCAGCAGACACCGGTTCCGGGACCCTAGCGACGACGCTGGATGAAAACTCCAGAGACGACCAGCAGGATGCCGAAGATGACCGCAATGGTCACGCCGAGCGTGCCACCGAGGAACGCCACCCACGCGGCGAGCAGCAACAGTGCCGCGAAGATCGCCATCAGCAGGAACACCAGGTCCGCGTTGCGGGTGAACAGGTGGCGGATGAACACGAGGATGCCCGCCACCAGCGTGCCGATCAGGGCCAGCAGGATCGCAATGGTCGAAACGCCACCGAGGGCGGCAACACTGCCGACCGCGAGAAGCGCCCAACCGACCGCACCGACGATGAACGCGATGCGGAGGAGGAGGTCGGTGCGCCACAGGAAGAGGAGGAACAGACCTACCGCAAGCAGAGCGAACGCGAAGAAGTCCCACCAGCCGCCCGTGAGCGCCTTGACGACGTTGTTGAAGAGGAGCCCCAGCAGGTAGACGATGCCTGAGGCGAGAAAGAACCAGCCGACGAGGGAGCTTCCCCCGGATGTGCGTGTAGTAGCCATGGTCGTGAACCTAGCGTGAACCGGAACGCCGGCGGCAGGCGTAGCGGCGGGACTCGTTTTAACGCTATGGGCCGGTTAGGCCGTCGGTTTTGAGACTCGCCGACCGAGCATCCGGATGCCCGCGACCACCAGCAGCACACCGAACACGACCACGACGAGAGCCCGCAGCAGGTTTGGCACATTCCCGTTCTGGGAGAGCAGCAGGTTGACGGCGCCGACGATCATCCCAACAAACAGGAGAATGTCAGCTTGTCCGGCGAACGGCCGCGAGGTGATCACGATCATCGCCGCGAACAGGCTGCCCACGATCGCGATGAACACCGCGACCTGACCGACGATCCCGAGATTCATCAGGCTGGTGACGGCCAGCAGCAGCCATCCGAGCGCCGCAATGAAGTAGCCAACCCGCGCGATCGTGGTTGTCGCAAACCACGCGATCATCAGGGCAAACGCCGCGCCGAGCGCCAGATTCGACAGCAGGTAGAACCCGCCCGAGCTTCCCGCATTGGCGAGCCCGAGCAGCGCACCCAGAACCTGCAGCGCTCCCCCGACCAGAAAAACCACGGCGACAATCGTGCGATTCGGTGCGGAAACGGTAGCCATCCTTTCGGATGCTACCTGTGAGTCTCCTCATACGGAACCCCCAGCCGAATCCAGAAAAATCATAGAAAACATGCCTAACGTGGGAGGAGATGAAGAGACTTACACAACTAGACGGACTGCGCGGGATAGCCGCCCTCATCGTTGTGATCTTCCATTTGAGTTTGATCGCGCAGCCGTTCCTAGACACGAATTCCACCGGTGACGCCTGGTGGTGGATGTCGGAGACGCCCCTTCGACTCGCCACCGACGGCACCCAGGCTGTGCTGCTCTTCTTCGTTCTGAGCGGGCTCGTCGTCGCCCTCCCCGCGCTGCGCGCGGGCTTCACGAAGTTCTCCTGGAAGAAGTACTTCGGCTCCCGGTTCCTGCGTCTCTACATCCCGGCGTGGGGTGCGCTGGCCCTCGCCGCCATCCTCATCTTCTGCATCCCGCGTATGTCGAGCAACGTGACATCTAACTACTGGCTCGACAACACGAACGCCAAGCACATCCAGTTCTGGACGCTGATTCAGGATGCGACGCTCATGAAGGTCGGGAACGCAGCTGACAACGTGCTCTGGTCGCTGCGCTGGGAGATCATCTTCTCACTGCTGCTCCCGCTGTTCGTTCTGGCCGCGGTTCTGATCAAGCGCTCGTGGATCGCGTTCGCGCTGGCGATGGCCGGATGTGTCGCGCTGACGATCGGCGACCCCAACCACGCGAACGCCGCCTTCTACCTGCCGGTGTTCATGATGGGGACGCTGATGGCGGCGCGACTGGATGCGATCCAGGAATGGTCGAAGCGCCGCAGTCGCAAGTTCTGGATCACCGCGCTGTCCGCATCCCTCTTCTTTATGGTCGCCAGCCAGGTCTTCTCGTTCGCCGCACCGGCCAGCAGCGTCATCGGTGGACTGCTCTGGAGCCTGGTCGGACTGGGAGCCGCCGGCATCATCCTCTGTGCGATCGGGTTCGCGTCATTCGAGGGGTTCCTCAATCGTCGGCCCAACCAGTTCCTTGGACGCATCTCGTTCAGCCTGTACCTCATCCACGTGCCGATCATCGCGACGCTCGCCTACGCGCTCGGGGATGCGCAGTGGTGGCTGGTCGGGATCATCGGGATACCGCTGTCGCTGGGTGCTGCGACCGTCTTCCATCGTTTCGTGGAAGTGCCGTCCCAGCGACTGGCCCACCGCGTCGGTGCACGTGTGGCACGCCCACGGGTTGCGCCCGCCGTGCCGGTACCAGTCGCGACCTTCCCGCCGATCGAGCCCATCGAGCAGGCGCCGCAGGTGGAATACGCGCACGGGGCGATCCTGCTGCACTACGCCGCGATGCGGTAGGTCTCGACAAGCTCGACCCGAGGTAGACCAGTCCGGGCGGCCGATGCCAGACTGTGCTGCATGTCGACGGCCTCCGGTCCTTTCCCGTTCGGTATCGCCAGCGGCGACGTCTCCGATAGCGCTGTCGTCTTGTGGGCGAGGGTCGCGTCGCCGGGGGCATCCGTTACCTGGTTCTGCCGACCCGATGACGACGAAAGCCAGCCCACGACCGGCACAGTTGCCAGCGATCCGAAGACCGGCTCGGTGCACGTGAAGGTCGAGGGTCTCGCTTCGGGAAGCCCATACTGCTACTGGTTCGAGGTCGACGGGGTCCGTTCGCAGGAGGGTTGTTTCCGCACGATTCCGGTCGACCGGCCCGCACGATTCGCCGTGGTCTGCTGCGCCAAGTTCAACTCGGGGTTCTTCAACGCCTACCGCGCGATCGCCGAAATGGACGACATCGATTTCGTCCTCCACCTCGGCGACTACATCTACGAGGCCGCGGAGGTCCCGGTCGGCAAGCAGACGGCCGGCGCCAATATCGGACGCCCGATGGATCCGTTGGGGACCTGCGTCACCTACGAGGACTACGACACCCGCTACCGCGAGTACCGCGGCGACGCCGACCTGCTGGCGCTGCATGCACGGCACGCCATGATCGCGACCATCGACGACCACGAACTCTCCGACAACGCCTGGTCCGGCGGCGCGGACGAGCACGATCCTGCCCGCGACGGCAGCTGGGATGACCGCAAGCGCGCCGCGATCACCGCCTGGAGCGACTGGATGCCGACGCTGCGGCACCCGCTCGACGGGGATCACGTCTGGCAGGAGATCTCGCTGGGCGAGGCGGGGCGCATCCTGCTCTGCGAGACCCGGCTGGCCCGAAGCAACCCGGCGGATCCGGACGGCCCGAACAAGAGCGAGCTCGGGGCCGAGCAGCGCAAGTGGGTGCTAGACACCCTGGCTTCGCCGAACCCGGGATGGACCTTCCTCGCCATGCCGTCGATGCTCGCCAGTGTCGAGGAGGCCGCCAGCGATCCCGACGCGCTGTTTGCGCTGCGCAAGCTGAAGCTCACCGACCCGGATGCGGTCGACACCTTCCACGACCTCTGGGGCGTATTCGCGACCGAGAAGGCCGAAGTACTCGCTGCGGTTCATGCCGCCGAGCGCACCATCGTGCTCAGCGGTGACGTGCACTTCTCGGCCGAGCACATCTCGGTGCCGGACGGTTCGGGGTTCGTCGAGTGGACGGTGACCTCGATCACCTCACCCAACCTGGACGACAAGATGGGCTGGCCGCGCGGCGCCGAGTCCCTCAACTACGAGGCTGCCCTGCTCCGGATGCTGCCCGACATGCAGTGGTGCGACCTGGACAGCCACGGGTTCCTCATTGTCGAGGCCGGTCCGCAGGCGGTGTCCTGCCAGTGGTGGTTCGTCGACACCGTGAAGGCGCTCAGCGACGTCGTGACCATGGGCCGCGAGGTTGTGGTGCCGACGCATCCGTACGGCGAGGCGCAGCCGGCGAGTTAGTCCTCGGCGAGGACGATCACCTTGTCGCGGGGCGCGAACGTGATCGACTCCTTCTTTGCCGGGTTGACCGAGACGCCGTAGGCGGCATCCGAGTTGTGGGCGTCGGCCGCGATCCGGTAGCCGATCGCCGTCTCGCCGCGGCGGCGGGCGGCCTCAAGCACGGCATAGAAGTCGACGGTCGCACCGGGCGTGATGTACAGCTCGGCCGGGCGCAGGTAGATCTCGCTGCCCTCGCTCGAGAACAGGGTGTCGAACACGGCCGTCAGCTGCTTGTTCTCCGACACCTGAGAGAGCATCAGGCTGATCAGCTTGTCGCTGACGATGAAGTCGTCGGCCTTGGTCACCTCGGCGAGCTCGCGGTTGCGGTCATCCAGCATCTCGCTCACCACACTCAGGTCGACCCCGGCCCGCTCCCCCATATCGCGCAGGTGCAACAGGGTGATGAGCGTCTTGGCGTCGGCGCGCTGGGTGTCGAGCGCCTCCTTGTAGGCGAGCACGATGATGTGGTTGTACTTCTGCACCTCGATACCCTCGAGCACGGCGCGGCTGGTGGTGTCGCCGCGGGTGAAGTGCACAGGCATCCCGGGGAACGTCTTCGGCGTCGGCCCCTCGATGTCGGCGACAACGGTGACGGTCGACCCCGCCGCGACGTACTCGCTCAGCTCGATGAGCATCGCGTTAAGACCGGAGTTGTAGCCGAGCACGTGCGTGTGCTCGGGTGTCTTCTTCGGCGCCTTCGCGGTGCTGTTGGATGTCGTGTCCGGCACCCCTGGGCCGTCGCCCAGGTGGATGGTGCTGTCGT
>JAUZFP010000002.1 GCA_030838475.1 Actinomycetota bacterium | reverse complement strand
GTCATACGACCAGCGTCGTCGTCGCGGCCAGGACCTCATCGCGCCCCGCGACGACCTGGGCTACTCCGCGAACTTCCTGTTCATGACCTTCGGTGAAGTACCGAGCGACGTGGTCGTCGACGCGTTCGACGTTTCGATGATCCTGTACGCGGAGCACTCCTTCAACGCCTCAACCTTCACCGCTCGCGTCGTGACGAGCACCCTGGCCGACCTGTACTCGGCGGTGGTCGCGGCGGTCGGCGCGCTCAAGGGACCCCTGCACGGTGGCGCCAACGAGGCCGTCATGCACATCTTCGATGAGATCAAGACCGCCGACAATGCGGATGCCTGGCTCGAGCAAGCGCTGGCCGACAAGCGGAAAATCATGGGCTTCGGGCATCGCGTCTACAAGAACGGCGACTCCCGGGTGCCGACCATGGAGGCCGCCCTGAAGACGCTCATCGTGGAGTACGACCGCCAGGACATGCTCGACCTCTACGACGCCCTCAACGAGGCCATGCAGTCACGTAAATCGATCAAGCCCAACCTCGACTATCCGAGCGGTCCGGCCTACAGCCTGATCGGGTTCGACACGAATATGTTCACGCCGATCTTTGTCGCCGCCAGGATTACGGGCTGGACGGCACACATCGCCGAGCAGCTCGCATCCAATGCGCTTATCCGCCCCCTCTCCGTGTACAACGGGGTCGACGAGCGGCACGTTCCGAAGTAGGCCCGCGCGACTGTTACGGTCGCTGAGTGGACAACCAACCGGCGAGCAGCGCCGCTCGCCTCGGTTCAAGCGGCCTCGTTGTTCTCGGGCTGGTCTGCCAGGAACTCGGGGCCGCGATCGCGATCACCCTCTTCCCGGCGGTCGGCGCGACCGGGATGGTGCTTCTGCGCCTGGCGTTCTCCGCCGGCATCCTGCTTCTCGTCTTCCGACCATCGTTCCGCGGGCGTTCGCGCGGCGACTGGCTGACCGTGATCGGCTTCGGTCTCGTGCTTGCGATCATGAACGCGTTCTTCTATGAATCGCTGCTGAGCGTGCCGCTCGGAGCCGCGGTCACCATCGAGCTGATGGGGCCCCTGATCCTTTCCGTGGTGATCAGCCACCGGCCGTCGGCGTGGCTCTGGGCCGCGCTCGCAATCGCGGGCGTTGTGCTCCTCGGCTGGACCGGCGTCGAGGGGCGACTCAATCTGGTCGGCGCGCTGTTCGCTGCCGCCGCCGGCGGGATGTGGGTCTGCTACATCCTGTTGTCCGCACGAACCGGTCGGCACTTCTCCCGACTGGACGGTCTCGCGATCGCGATGGCGATCGGCGCCGTCGCCATCGCGCCGATCGGCATCCTGACCGCAGGGACCGCCCTCCTGAAACCGGTCGACCTCGCCCTCGGGCTCGCGGTCGCCGTGCTGTCATCGGCCGTACCGTACGGTCTCGAGCTGATCTCGCTGCGTCGATTGCCGGCCGCGACCTTCTCGATCCTGCTCAGCCTCGCGCCCGCCATCGCGGCCGTCGCCGGCTTCCTGGTGCTCCGCCAGCAGCTGACACCGCTCGGTTCTGTCGGCATCGGATGCGTCGTCATCGCAAGCAGCGGAGCCGTCGTCGCGGCGGCCAGACGGGCCAGTCCTCCAACCGGAGTACCCGCTCCCTAGAGCTTGAGCTCCTGCAACTCCCAGGAGTTGCCGTCGGGGTCGCTGAAGAACGCCGACCGAACTCCGCCGCCGAAATCGTTCACACCGGAGACCTCCACGCCATTGCCGATGAGAGTCGCGCGAGCCGCGTCAAGATCATCGATCACAAGATGGATGCCCTTCACCGGCGGCGACGACGGCTCGATCATCCCGGTTCCAAACCCAATCGAGCATGCCGATCCGGGTGGGGTCAGCTGCACCACGCGCATCCCATTGCCGGGCTCAACGTCGTGATCGAGCACGAACCCAACCCTGTCGACGTAGAAGGCCTTGGTGCGGTCGACATCGGTCGACGGCAGGAGGATCAGTTCAATACGCATGTCCATGCGCACAGTCTTATGCGGACGGTACGACCGGCTGTAGCGGCACACCGTTGACGCCGACGAAGAGGGCGACGGTCTTGCGCAGGCGCTCACCCAGCGGCGCATCAGACTCGCTCTCGTCCTGCATCACCCTGCCGAGCGCGAGAAGAACCAGCGTGACGGCCAGCTCGGCCTGCTCCCTGCTGGTGGCGCGCTCCGCGGCGAGCGCGACAAACTTTCCCCGAACCTCGAGCATCAGCTGGGTCATGGTCGGCAGCAGCTCGGGCCGACGAATGACCAGCAGCTTCATGGTCGCGTGACTGGGCCCCAGTTCGGCGCTCTCGCCGATCACGTCGCAGAGCGCTGCGACGAGTCCACCCTTGGCGGCACGGAAGCGAGCCTGAACCGCGGGCTCGATCGCGGCGCCGGACAGCTGAAGGGCGGCCGCCCCCTTCGACGAGAAGTAGTTGAAGAACGTGCGGGGCGAGACATCCGCCTCCTGGCAGATCTGCTCGATCGTTGTCGCCTCGAGGCCGTGCTCGTCCACCAGGTGGAGGGCGGCCTCGTGAATGGCCTTGCGGGTCTGCTGCTTCTTGCGCTCGCGGAGCCCGATGTCCGCGGCGAGGTCTTCGACGATAGTTGTCATGATGTGTATCCCGTGAGGAACCTGCGGTGGGGCGACGCCGTCTCGACGTCGCCCCACCGATTGGCTAGACCTGCGGCTGCGTACGGATCCTTCCGGTCTCCGTCGTGCCACCCTCATCCGCGCGCTGCTGCAGCGCGGACTTGCCACGCAGCGGCGGCACCCGGAAGAACAGGGTGATGATGAACGCGAGCAGGATGACCCCGAGGCCGATCCAGTAGATACCAACCACCGAGGTGTTGAACCCAACCTTGAAGCCCTTGGTCAGTGCCGGAGTAGCACCGTTCAGGAACGAGGTGTCGCTGATCGCACTACTGCTCGACTTGGAGGTGGAGCCCTTCTTAAGGCTCTTCACGATCGTCGGGGTGAGCTGGTCGACCCAGTAGCTACGCTGGCTCGCGTTGGCCCAGTCAACCTGGACCTTGTCACCGACAACGCTCGCGTGAGCGCCCTTGGCGACTGCCGCGAGGATCAGCGGGTCCGCGGCGGCGGGCTTGCCCTGTTCGGCACCGGCGACGGCAGCATCCAGGTTCTTCTGGATGCCAGCCTTCAGCGGGTTCACGATCGGGTTCCACAGCTGCTTCATGATCGCCTTGTTCTTGGCGGCATCGGCGACCGACGGCGTCAGTGCGGCGGAGAGCCCCGGCTTCAGAGTCGAGGTTGTCTCGTTCGACTGGACGATGTTTCCCGGCAGCACCGCAAAGAGCACCGAGAGCAGCACGGCAACACCCAGCGTTCCACCGATCTGGCGGAAGAACGTCGAGGCGCCGGTGGCAACACCCATCTGGTGCGGCTCAACAGCGTTCTGGCTGGCGAGCGTGAGGGTCTGCATCAGCTGACCAAGACCGGCGCCGATCAGGAACATCGCGATAAAGATGTACCAGAGTGGCTTGTCGTAGGTCAGGAGGGTCAGAACCAGGAAGCCGGCGGCGGTGAACAACGTCCCCGTGACCGGGAAGATGCGGTACTTTCCGGTGCGCGAGATGATCTGGCCGGATCCGATCGAGGCGATCATGAGGCCCGCCATCATCGGAAGCGTCGCGAATCCGGATGCCGTCGGGCTCAGACCGAAGACGATCTGAAGGTAGAGCGGCAGGGTAAGCATGGCGCCGAACATCCCGAAGCCGACGAGCACGCCAAGGACGGTAGCCATCGAGAACACGCGCGAGCTGAACAGGCGCAGCGGAATGATCGCGTCTTCCTTCATGTAGCGCTCGATCAGGATGAACGAGATCAGGCCGACGCCGGCGATGATGTAGCAGGCGATCGAGCCCACCGAGTCCCAGCCCCAAGTGCGTCCCTCTTCCGCGACAAGCAGCGCGGGAACGAGAGTAGCGATAACCGCGGTCGCGCCCCACCAGTCGATGCGTGGCTTAGTGGCCTTGGTGAACTTCGGGAGGTGCAGGAAGGCGAGAACCATCAGGAGCGCGGCAATCGCGATCGGCACGTTGATCAGGAAGACCCAGCGCCATCCGGAGATGAACAGGATCGAGTTCGCGCCGGCGAAGAGGCCGCCGATGAGCGGGCCGATGACGCTCGAGATTCCGAACACCGCGAGGAAGTAGCCCTGGTACTTTGCGCGCTCACGCGGGGCGAGGATGTCACCCATGATCGCGAGTGGCAGCGACATCAGTGCGCCGGCGCCGATGCCCTGGAACGCGCGGAACGCGGCCAGCATGATCATCGAGGTCGAGAACGACGACAGCAGCGATCCGACGAGGAATACCACGATGCCGAAGATATACAGCGGGCGGCGGCCGAAGATGTCGGACAGCTTGCCGTAGATCGGAACGGCGATGGTCGAGGTGATCAGGTAGGCGGTGGTCACCCAGGCCTGGTCGTTGAGCCCGTGGAGGTCGTCACCGATGGTACGAATAGCCGTACCGACGATGGTCTGGTCGAGGGACGACAGGAACATACCGGCCATGAGACCGTAGATGACAAGCATGATCTGACGGTGCGTCATGATCGGGCTTGACTGGTGCGGCGCGGATGCCGCCGGTCGGCCCTTGGCCGGCTGCGCCTTTGCGGGCGCGGTTGCGATTGACAAGACTGGTCCTTTGGTGACGTGAGTGGTGCGTCGGAAGTCGCTCAGCAGGGCAAAAAGATCGGCCAGATGAGCGCCGACGTTGGCGTGCTGTTTTTGCAGACTCTGCAATGTTACACGAACGCATGTCTGCGTCAACTGCAGAATGAGAAGTTACTCCCCAGGGAGTAGCCGAGACCTCAGGGCGGCAGATCCTCGGGCGCCCGCTGCCCGCCGGGTACCCCTCTATCCGCCGTTCTACACGGAACACGGCCGGGGCGCGGGAACGATGGTCGACCTGAAGGCGCCAGCTTCGGGGGTCGGTTCTACCTGCTGACTACCTGGCTTCAAGACGTCCACGGATTTGATGCCATTCAGGCAGGACTTGCCTTCGCGTGCCGCTGGCCGTCGCGATTGTGCTTGGCACCAACATCGGCGGTCGCCTGGTCAACCGAATCAGCGCGCGCTGCCGTAGCAGTACACGTCCTGGCCTGGATTGCCATTGACGGGATCGGCCAAGGCATCACGTGGGCGGTGATGTGGATTGCGGCCTCTACTGGGGTCCGCTTCCAGGAGGTTGTGGCAACCCCAGCGAGTGCGCCAACTGTCTAGCAACCTGATAGATAGGCCTCCACTTCACTGTGGGTAAAGCACGCCGGTCGTCCCGTCCGAACGGGACGACCGGCGTGGGTCCTTAGATCTTCTGCAAGGTGACGTCGTCGATCTGCTCATAGGCCGTTGCCCCAGGTCCCCAGTACCCCACGTACAACACGACGGACGTGTTGGTTCCCGTGGCGAAACTGACGATGTACCGCGTGTAACCGGCGCCCGAGGTGCCGTGACTGACCTGATTCAGAACAGTCCCACTCGCTGTTTTAGCGCTGATCCATGCGTTGTTGATATTGGTCGAGTTCTTCACGTAGACGGTCATTCGATAAGTCGACGACGACGAGACGGGGACCGTGTGGCGCAACGCACCCCATCCAGTCGCGGTGGTGCTTGCAATCCACCCGTTGTCCGATCCGGAGTGCGATTTACCCGCGGCGACATCCACGCCGTAGCTCAGTGCACCGTCGGAATACCACGGGGTGGTGGTTGCCGTGATGGACGTCTGCGTTTCGAAACCGCTATCCGTCACGACGTTCGAACCGGGAGTGACGGTCGTCTGTCGCTCCATTGCACCTACGTCGGTGGCGGGCCCAACTAGAACCGGATTGCCCAGAAGGTCGGTAGTCGATGCGGAGGTTGTTCCGTTGTCAACGGCGGCGCTGGTCGCGGTCAACTGCAGATTGTGGCTGGCCAGATTGACAAATGCTGCGTCGCCGAGAACGTCGCCAACACCGAGCGAGTAGGGGTGAGTCGAGTCTGCCCCTACCCCGATGCCGGAGCTATAAACGTTGTGGTCCCGCGGGAAGTCGAAAAACGACAGCCACGCGGTGGCAACGAAGATGTTGTTACGGAGGGTGAGCCACGCCGCCGTGGGGGTTGGGCCGGCCACACGGTAGTAATACGAATCGATGAGACGAGAGTTATCGCTTGTCCGAACAACTGTGTTATTCAGGGCCAGGTAGTTGTTCGGAGTATCGGTCGTGTCCCAAGCGATGAACTGTTGGTAGTCGTCGCTCACGTTGTAGCTGACCGTCACGTTGGACGAGCTTGTCTCCGTCACCTCAAGGAAACCCTGAGATCCACGCGAATAGTTGTGCGTGATGACGATGTTGTCCTTGTTGTAGTCGAAACCCTCGATCTCCACGGCGCCCCCATCCGCGCCGTATGGACTGTCGGTGCTACGGCAATTAATGAAGTCGTTGTTCGACACGGTGATTCCGCTGTTGTCGACGCTGACACCAATAGCGCCGTACGAAGTTGCTGCTCCCGCGTCCATTCCGTTGAAGGCGATCCGAAGGTCGTGTATCGAGTTGTGGTCAACGATGCTGTTCGCTCCGTAGACCTTCACCCCCACGCCTACGTCTGTAATTGTGTTGTCCTGAACGAGGGCGTGTGAGCCGTTCGGCGTGACATCGACCGCCGCGCTGAGCTGGTATTTCGGCCCGATGATTCCAAGTCCGTCCGAATTGTCAAAGACGGCACCGTCCTGGAAGGCGAGATTCTTTACCTGCAGGTAGGCCGCGTCGAGGACCAACATGTTCCACTGCCCTGGATTGGTGAGGACCGGCTGAGTACCGCTGCCATACGCCGTAATGGTGATCGGATTGGTCGACGTGCCAGCGTTACTGATTGTTGCTGCGCCAGTGAACGTCTCGCCGCGGCGATAGGCGATGACATCGCCCGCAACGTATGAACTCGAGTCGACCTTCGCCATGGTCTTCCATGCCAACGCGCTAGTCAGGCCGGAGCTGCTGTCGTTGCCTGAAGTCGAATCGACGTAATAGACATGGCCGCCCGTACCGGCAGTGGGCGTCCCGGACGTGGTGACCCGAGCGCCGGTGTTCGGAGACAGTGGATCGGCTTGGGCCGCTGTCACGCCTGACAGGCTTACTGCACCGGTGACAGCAACTGCGGTGAGGACGGCAACAGTTGTGGTCCGCCGTCGGGTGATGAACTTCATTGTTTCTCCCTTGTTCCTTGATCGCATGATCGTGCAGCCCCATTGCTGGGACATCGTGCGACCGATGGAGACTCGGAATGCGCCCTTTAGCGCGTCCTCACCGATCAATCCTGTTGAGTTATCTGTGCCGTTCTCTTACGGACTCGGATCTGCGGAGCCGCGAACTCGGGCCGGGCTATCGCTGTGCTCGAGGAATCTGTATCACCTGTGACGCGGCCGCGTTGGCGTGCGACGCCGCGCCGATGAGACCATCCCCTCGAGCGATGCCGGCGGCAAGCGTGCCGGCGAACTCGTCGCCGGCGCCCGTCGTGTCCACAGCTTTGACGACGTGGGCAGGAATCTTCGTCACTTTGGAACCCTGCGCCACGAACGCGCCCTTCGCACCCGCCGTGAGAACTACGCTCTTTGACTGAGCCGCCAAACTGCGCGCCAGAGTTGCATGATCGGCCATGTGCGACTCGTCAAAACCAAGTACGGCGCGGGCCTCCACTTCGTTGACGATAAGTGGATCAGCAAGCTTGAGCGCCCCTGCTGGCAACGGTCCAGAGGGACTCGCGTTGAGAACGAGGCGCGCCGAATTGCTCGAACACCACTTCACGGTAGCGCTGAGAGCGGCCGCACTGATTTCTTGCTGGGCCACGACAACGCGGGGTTGCAACCGGTTCAGCGCGTCGGTGACCTCAGCGTTGGTCAGCGAAGCGTTTGCAAGCGATAGAACAGTGATGGAGTTTTCTCCATCAGGTGTCACATTGATGAAAGCGCGACCAGTGGGCGTGGCGCTTTGGTGGACGTTGGCGGTGTCGACACCTCGCGCGGCGAGATGGTCAAGCAATTGTCGACCCGCGGAGTCCTGCCCCACCGAAGCAACGATGCTTGTCTTGACCAGACGAGCGGACGCAACGGCCTGATTTGCGCCCTTACCTCCAGGGTGCTCTTCGTACCCGGTGCCGAACACCGTCTCGCCGCGTTCGGGAACCCGATCCAGCTTGACGACAATGTCGAGATTTGCAGAGCCGACCACAGCGACGGTGGCGTCAACCACCGGGCTCATTCCTTGCTCCCAGTTGAAGCGACGGACGTAACGAAGAAACGCTGCAAAGCCAGAAGGACGATCGCGGGAATCACCGCAAGGACCGCTGTCTCCGCAAAGACCTGACCATAGTTGTTGGTGAAGGCGCCAAATGACTTCGATATCGCGACCGGCGCGAGATCGAGGTTGGAATTCGAGACCACGAGGATGGGCCACAGGTATGCCTGCCATTGAAATAGGAACAGGATTAGTCCCGCGCCGATAAGGGCCGGTCGAGCCAATGGCAGGTAAATCGACCAGAAGATTCTGGCCCAGCCAGCTCCATCCATGTCCGCCGCTTCAGCGAGCGAGGGAGGAACGCCCAAGAAGAACTGTCGCAGAGTAAATACGGCAAGACCGTTGCCCAGCCCTGGAAGGATCAGCGCAAGGAACGAGTTGGATAGCCCCCACTGGCTGAAGGACTGTGAGAGGGGGATCGCAATCGCTTCGAAGGGCACCAGAAAACTCAGCACCACGATTGAGAATGTGGCTGCGCGACCCCGGAATGGGATGACGGCCAGCGCGAATGCAGCCATTGCACTTATGGCGAGCCCGACAACGACTGTAACGCCCGCCACGAAAATACTGTTGCCGAGGTTCTGTAGAAATCCGTTGTTCACAGCGGACTCAATATTCGCCAGAGTCCAATGCTGCGGCCACAAGGCAGCCCAGCTGAGCGGCGAACTGCTAGCAAAGGTCTCGTTCGCAGTTCGAAAAGTGCTCGCTATTAGCCAGATGACGGGGAGCAAAAAGAGTAGCGAGATGATTATGGCGAGCGCGGTGAGACCGGTGCGGCCGATGCGGTTTTTGATCATGTCAGTTGTCCTCACCGCGGCCGAGAAGCCTGAACTGGACGGTGACGATCGCAATCATGATGACCAGCAAGATCACAAGTTCGGCGGAACCCGCGTAGGGGTTCGAGAGGTTGTACGACTGGTTGTAGACATCGAACATAAGAAAGTTCGATTGGCCTTGCGGACCACCGTTCGTGAGGATTTGGACTGGCGCGAACAACACAAAATTTGAAACGGTATCAGCCACAAGGACGAAGAGCAGAGGGCGCCGCAGCATGGGGATGGTGATGGAGAAGAAGGTTCGCAGCGCTCCGGCACCATCCATGCGGGCCGCTTCGAGGTAAACGGTCGGGATGTCGTTCAACCCTGCGATCAGGAAGATCATCCAGTATCCGACGCCGATCCAACTGACAATGAGGATCAAACTCCCGATCACTTGGTTCGGGCTGGTGAGGAACGGTTGAGCTGGGAGCCCCAAGGCCTGTAAGACACCGTTCACAGGGCCGTCCGGGCGTAGCGCCAGTCCCCAAACAATGGTCGATCCTGCGAGCGGCACTGCGGCAGGCAGGAAGATCAGCGTTCGCCAGACGCCGCTCGCCGGCAGCCCTCGGGTGAGGAGAACGGCAAGGAGCAGAGAAATGAAAATCTGAAGCGGGTTGACGATGACGTTGAAGAGGAGGGTCTGGCCGAGTGTCTGCCAAAAGCCAGGGGACTGGAAGAGTCCGGCGTAAACCTGCGCTCCCACGAATGCCGGTGCATCGATGCTTCCCGGAATACCTCGATGAAGGGACTGTGATGCTGCCACGAATGTTGGGACGACTCGGAGCACCAAAATTAGAACGACGGTAGGGACGAGAAAGATCGCTGCGGCTAGTAAGTTGCGCTTCGATCTCGAACGACCGGCACGCTTTGTGAGCTGGCGCGACTGGGGTAGTGCGGTCATGTTTTCTCCGGCTAGGGCTGTGCGGCAGTCGAATTGCTCCTGCTGCCGCACAGCCCTAACGTGCTCGGTGACTTACTTCTTGTAGGTGGCCCAGGCGGACTTCAACTGGGTTGTAGCTGAAGCAAGCGACGACTTCACGTCGGCACCGTTGATGATGTCGTCGTAGGTCTTCGTGATGATGTTCTCGAACTCGACGTATCCGACGGTCTTCAAACGGAGGATCGCCGTGTTCTTGAGTTCAGACTTCATCAGGCTCACGACGCCGGCCATACGCGGATCCTTGAATGCGGCGTTGTCGTAGAACTTCGTTCCGCCAGCAAGGTTCGACGGCGGCACGCTCAACGCAGTCAGGTACTGCGAGTAGCCCCCGTTGTCGAGACCAATGAACTTCATGAAGATGAGGGCTGCGTCCTTGTGGGTGGACGTCGGGGAAAGCCCCAGCGACCATCCACCGGTGGGCGTCGCGGCCGTGCCACCGGCGAAGGCCGGGTACGGCGCCACACCGAAATCGAGGTCCTTGCTCCCCTCGAACATCGGTGCCCACCACGGTCCTCCAGGGAAGAACGCGACCTGACCATTTGCAAACAGGTTCGGAGTCTCCTGGGTTGTTACACCCCGAGGAGCGACGCCATCCTTGAACAGGTCGCCGTACCAAGTGAGCGCCTTGGTCCAGCCCGCGTTGTCCACAGCAGGAGTCAGGTTGCCGGTACCGGTGCCACCCGGACCGCCGCCTGCGCTGCTCGAGAGCGTTTCCAGTTGGTAGTAGCGATCGATCTGGTCGAATACGAGTCCGTACTTCGCGCCCGCGGCCTGAGCCTTCTTCGCGTCAGTTCCCACTTGTTCCCACGTCATACGGCCCGAAGGGGACGAAGAAGGATCGGCAATGCCTGCTGCGCTGAGCAGTTTCTTGTTGTAGTACATGAGGTTGGTGGAGCTCTGGTAGGGCATCCCCACGAGCTTGCCGTTGACCGTCGCCGCGGCGAGCGAGGCGGCGTCGACCTTCGACTTCAAGTCGGGGAAAACCGACGAAATGTCGGTGAGCCATCCCCTGGCCTGATAAGCAGCGGTGCGCGGCATGTCGACGTCGAAGACATCGATGGCCTTGTCCTTCGTGGACAGTTGGGCGCCGAGGATGCTGTTGAAGTCGTTGAACGGGTCGGCCTCGTACTTGACCGTGATGTTCGGGTGCGCCTTCTCGAATGCCGCGATCACCGGCTTGATGTCGGCTGCAGAGTATGCCGCTCCGGCGTACGTGATCGTAACTGGCTTGGTTGGTTCAGTGAGCTTGGTCGGCAACGCGGTTGCCGAGGTCCCACTTCCTGAGCTGCTGCAGCCGACTAGGCTGGCTGCTGCAATCGAGGTGACTGCCGCGGCGATGAGCCAGCGCCTCACTCCTTTGTGAACTTGCATTGTCCTTCTCCTTGTTGTGTGGTGCGGGTTGTGATCCAGGTCCGGGTTTGCGCCCCGGTCCTGGATCAGTCCGTGGCTCCGATGCGCTCGAGAAAAAGGCGTCGAAATCCATCGACGTCGGTATCGACGGCGACGACGGCGTTCTTCGGCCCAGCTGGCTCAAGTGCGAGTCCGCGGTTGGCGACAACGAGCCCACGTGCGAGCTCACTGACGGTTTCTGCCTGCACGTTGGCGTCCTGCCAAGTACAGAGGTTTCTGTTAATAACCGCGGCGATGACCAAAGGGTCGTGCAAGAAACACGCGTCCTTATGCTCCGGCCGCGATGGGAATGCGCGCCCAAGAAAGTTGATCCACGCGTCGGTGCAATCGGCGGCCCACTGCGAGAATTCGTCCGAGCTCGCGCGCATGAGATTAGCGTCCGCGCGCGTTAGCATGACGCGGCTCGTCTGATCCAGTCCCACCATCGTGATTTTTGCGCCGCTGCGAAGCACAATGTCGAGCGCCTCCGGATCTACATACGCGTTGAAGTCGCCAACGACCGTAATGTTTTGCGCGTACGTTGTCGCGCTTCCGGCCATCAGCACAAGCTCCCCGACGTTGGTCGCGAATGCGGCGTCGGCCTGTATGGCAAGGGCCAGGTTGGTCATTGGTCCGATCGCGATGACCACGATTTCACCCGGTCGCTCTGCGGCCGCTCGAACAAGGTAAGCAGCCGCGTCCTCGTCGGTCGTCGGTCCGAGACGGTCTTCGGAGGGGTCCTCGATCTGCTCATCGTCTTTCAGGACGGCGTCGAAGAGGGCGCGAACTGGTGCCATGTCGCGGACAAGGGGTTCGGTGGCACCCAGCACAATCGGGAGATCGGGGTGCCCGAGGCGTTCCCGCAAGCGCCGTGCAACGTCGGTGCCAGTGATTGCATCGACGTTCCCATTGACGATGGTGAGGGCGAGAACTTCCAGTTCGGGGGAACGTAGCGCGAGCGCGATCGCGAGACCGTCGTCGATGTCGCTGCCGGGCTTGCCCAGTCCGGGGTCGGTGTCGATGATGACCGGGATGGCACTCATGCGTTGCCTTTTTGGTCGATGAGACGGTAGGTGCGGTCAGCGAGATCTGCAATCGTGATCCGGTCGAAGTCTTTGACTGCACTGCGCACATGGACATGTGTTGTGCCGATGAGTTCGGCAGGGATCGCCGATGCGCCATGGAGCGCCCCGTAGACGCTTCCGACGGTTGCGGCCGAGGAGTCGGTGTCGCTGCCTGCTGCCACGGTGATACGAATCGCGTCGGTGAAATCTTGTCCCCACAGGAGCGCAATGGCGATGTGCACTGCGTTGTTAATCGTGTGGACCCAGTTGTAGTGACCGAAATGCTCGTCGGACCAGTCGAGGGCGGCCACGGAGCCGATTCCAGTGTCGAAGAGCTCGTCAACGTCTCGGAGAGCTTCAGCGAGTCTGGACGACTCGGGGACCGCCAACAACGCGGCGCGAAGAGCTACACGAGGATCATCGGTGCTGAAGGCTGCCGAGACCAGCGCCGCGGCCCACATCTCTCCGTAGATGCCATTCGCAACGTGACTAAACCGCGCGTCCGCTAGCCCTAGCTTGGCGGCGGAGGCGAGATCTCCCGGGTGGGTGTACCCGAAAATGTCTGCACGGATCAGGGCGCCGATCCATTCCCGGTACGGGTTCCTCACTGTCGCACAATCGTCGAGAGGGACGCTCCGGATGACGTTTCGATACGCGGCGCGCTCAGCAGTGAAAGTTTGGGTAAACGGAAGCTTGTCCAGCCACGCGGCGGCGATCTGTGCCGTCGTGATCTGATCTCCGTGCTCTTCCAAGAGGGAGAGGTTGAGGATCGTCCAATCGATGTCGTCGTCACGTGGAACGTCATCGAATGTGCCGGCGGAAGAGAACGGCGCGGACTCGTGGAGGTGGCTAACTCCGGTTGGCAGTTCCGCGAGAAACGAGATGTACCCGGTCTGCGGCCATTGGCCAACGGCGCGGAGGTAGATCTCCACTTCGGTCCTGGTTAGACCCTCAACGGGTTTGCCCATGGTGTTGCCGACGCAGCGGCCAAGCCATGCGCCAAAGAGCCTCTCGCGAAGCTGCGCGCGGTCAACCTGTAACGTCGGGAGTCCAGCGGCAAGCGCAGAGAGAGTCGCCTCATCGGTTGGTTCCGAGTACGGCCACTCCGGAGAACGCGTCGCATCGGCGAGTTCCTCTGCGATCGTTCCGAGCCGGACATAGTCGCCATCTGCCGAGGCGGCGCGGGCTGCACCGAGCAAAGCATCGACGGGGAATCCACTGTGGAGCAGCTGCTGAGCCTCGTCAGGAACGAGGTCCCGATCGTCAAGTACGTCGTGCATGGAGTCCCTATGCTGATTCGCGGGTGATTAGCGTGTGTTGAACAGTGATGTGGCGGCGCGCGCTTTCGTCGACCTCCGCGATGCGATGAAGCAAAAGGTCGCCGGCCGCCTGGCCGATTTCCAAAGCGGGAACGCGGATGGTTGTCAGTCCTGGTCGAACGAGGCTTGCCGCGTCGATGTCGTCAACGCCAATGACTGCGAGGTCCCCCGGCACGCGTAGCCCGGCTTCGGCCGCTGCATCGAGAACGCCAATGGCCATGAGGTCATTCGCGCAGAACACCGCGGTTGGAGGTTCGGCCTGGTCAAGGAGTTTGCGGAATGCGATCGCGCCGCCTTCGCGAGTCCAGTCCGCCACAGCGCAAAGCCTCGGGTCCACACCAAATCCGACCTCGGTCATCGTCTTGATGTAGCCGGCGAGCCGACCGGTTCCTGGTTCGGCTTCCGGGGGGCCGCTTATTGTCGCGATCCGTCTGTGCCCGGCGCGGTAAAGGTAGCGAGTCGCGTCGATCCCTATCCGCTCGTCGTCAGCGGAGACCCAATCGATCGGAAGCCCGCTTAGCCCCGACCCAATCGCAACGACGGCGATGCCAGCCTGTTGGAGCTCGACGAGTTCTTCTTCGACGTTGCTGACAGCAACGACCACGCCGTCGATCCGCCTCTGAATCACGTCGTCAACGAACGATCTGGTGAGACTGTGTCCTGCGCCGGCGTCGAACAGCATCACAACGTGGTCGGCAGAAGCGACTGATGTCTGCAATCCGCGTGCGAGAGCCGGATAGAAGGGGTTGGTGATGTCTTGAGCAATCAGCGCGATTGTGTTGCTCTTCTTGGAGTTCAGCGCTTGCGCGAAAAAATTGGGTCGAAACCCCAAGTCGTCCATGACGCGTTCGACCTTGCGCCTGGTGGACTCCGAAACGGGACGATTACCCGAGATGACGTGCGAGACGGTGGTCTTGCTCACGCCGGCGGCAGCAGCGACGGCTTGGATGTTGAGAGCCGCGCGTGGACCTCTGTCCAAACTGTCTGTCGACTTTGCCAAACTGGTTCACTCCCAAAATCGTCGTTGACTGTAAAACCATTGCAATACAAGCTTCTAAGGCCTGCAAACTGGTTTGCATAAGTGACCATACGCGCTCAGTCGACAATGGTCAACTTGCACCTGCTCGTTGACGTCACCCGGCAAGAGATCGTCGAATTCCCGACGCACTGGACGATGTCTGGGTTCACGACATGTCTCACTAGTGATGGAAAATCGTCGCTCAGCAGTTCACCGTCACGGAAGGGGTAGCGGAGTACGGACTCTTCCGCCGTCAGTTGCATCGCCTCCTAGCCCGTTACCAGCAGCACGGTTTGGACGCGGTCCAGCCACGATCCCGACGACCGAAAACCAATCCGGCGGCCACACCGGATGCCGTCCACGACCAGCTACCGGCGCAACACGCAGAAAATCCCCGGCCGATGGCCAGGGACCTTCTCAAAGTGACCTATGTCGCGACTCAGGTGAGACCTATGTCGCGACTCATCACATTTGTGGCAAGTAAGGGATTCGACTCCCCTACTGACCCGCCGAAATATCGCCCGCGATATTTTGGACTGGCCAGCGGGGGCCCACAGGGGTGTTGATCTTTCTACTTGCCACAAATGAATGAGGGCCCCGCGTTGCGGGACCCTCATTCATTTGTGGCAAGTAAGGGATTCGAACCCCTGAAGTTGAAAACGTCTGATTTACAGTCAGATCCCTTTGGCCGCTTGGGTAACTTGCCGGAACGCTCCCGACCACGTGTGATCACCTGTGACGTCGGCGCTGAATAAGAATACTAGGCCGTGAGCGATCCGGCGTTCACCGTTAAAGTGGAGCCATGGCAGATTCCACGTTCGACATCGTGAGCAAGGTCGACAAGATGGAGGCGGACAACGCCGTCAACCAGGCCCAAAAAGAGATCGCAACCCGGTACGACTTCAAGAACATCGGCGCATCCGTCGAGTGGAGCGGCGAGAAGCTGCTCCTCAAGGCCAGCGCCGAAGAACGCGTGAAAGCCGTCCTCGAGGTCGTCGAGCAGAAATTCATCAAGCGCGGCATCTCACTGCGCAGCCTCGATGCCGGCGACCCCTACGCGAGCGGCAAGGAATACCGCATCGAGGTCGGGCTTAAAAACGGGATCTCCTCCGAGGACGCCAAGAAGGTCGCCAAGATCATCCGCGACGAGGGCCCGAAAACCGTCAAGTCGCAGATCCAGGGCGACGAGCTGCGGGTGCAGTCGAAGAGTCGGGATGACCTTCAGGCGACAATGGCTTTGCTCAAAGGCAAAGACCTGGACGTCGACCTGCAATTCGTCAACTTCCGTTAGCCGGACGGGACCAGCGTGAAATTCGACTGGTCGACCGTCACGCTCGCGATCGGCATCCTTGCCGTTCTCGTCGACTTCACCGTGCGCGTACTTTCCGTCATATTCGTCCCGCGCAACCGCCGGCCGCAGACCGCCACGGCATGGTTGCTCGCCATCTTCTTTCTGCCATACATCGGCATCATCCTGTTCTGGCTGATCGGCAGCCGGTACCTGCCGAAGAAGCGGCGCGAGAAGCAGCACGAGATTAACAGCTACATCCTCGAAACCACCGAGGGCATGGATCTGGTGCGCCAGGACAAGACCTGGCCGAGCTGGCTTCCGTCGGTCGTGGCGCTCAACCGCAACCTCGGCGCCATGCCCATGGTCGGCGGAAACCGAGCCACCCTTCACGACGACTACGACGAGTCGCTCATCGCCATGACCACCGCGCTGCGGACGGCGAAGCGGTACATCCACGCCGAGTTCTACATCCTCAACCTGGATAAAACGACCCGGCCATTCTTCGATGAGCTGGCCGCGGCGGTGGAGCGGGGCGTCACCGTTCGGGTACTGCTCGACCACATCGCCTGCCTCCGGTCGAAGAACTACCGCGAGACGCTGCGCCGGCTCACCGAGATGGGCGCCGACTGGCACCTCATGCTGCCGGTGCAACCGTTCAAGGGCAAGTTCCAACGGCCCGACCTTCGCAACCACCGCAAGATCCTCATCATCGACGGCGAGGTCGGATTCACCGGATCCCAGAACGTCATCGACGCCAGCTACGACAAGCACGGCAACATCCGCCGCGGCCTTCGCTGGAAGGACCTCATGGTTCGCTTCGAGGGACCCATCGTCGCCGGCATCAACGCTCTCTTCGTGACCGACTGGTACAGCGAGACGGATGACCTGCTCGTGCGTGAGGTCGAAGGCATTGCGGTCGATCGGGCAAGCGAACTGCTCGACGCGCAGGTCGTGCCGAGCGGCCCGGGATTCGACGGCGAGAACAACCTGCGGCTCTTCAACTCGCTCATCTACGCGGCGAAAAAACAGGTCATCATCACGAGTCCATACTTCGTGCCGGACGAGTCGATGCTCTACGCGATCACCACGGCGGCGCAGAGCGGACTCGACGTGCAGCTGTTCGTGAGCGAGATCGGTGACCAGGCCGTCACCTACCACGCGCAGCGCAGCTACTACGAGGAACTGCTCCGCGCGGGCGTCCGCATCTGGCTGTACCGGTCGCCGACCATCCTGCACGCGAAGCACATCACGATCGACGACCAGGTCGCGGTCATCGGCTCCAGCAACATGGACATGCGCTCGTTTAGCCTCGACCTCGAAATCACCGTCATGGTCAAGGGCAGCAAGTTCGTGCAGTCCCTCCGGCGGGTCGAGGACAGCTACCGGACGCGGTCGCGGGAACTCACGCTCGACGAGTGGATGCGACGCCCCACACGCAGCAAGGTGCTCGACAACGTCGCCCGCCTCACCGCCGCAGTGCAGTAATCACTGCCGCAGTTTGTTGACGACGCGGTAGTTACAGGGGCCGCGCGCTCAACAAAGTGCAGCGGGTGAGCTAGCGGGAAGAGTTGGAAGCGCGAACCATCTCGTCGCGCGGGACCACCTTGACGCGTGCTCGGCCCTGCGGCTCACCTAGTGCCTGCTCGAAAGCGTCGAGATTGTGCCAGCCCTCGAGGTTCGTGTACTCAATCCCGCGCGACTCGAGGAGCTCCACCACCGACGCCTCGTCCGGCGACACCGGCGACCACCAGTTGGCCTGGTCGCGGACCAGGTGCCTGATCGTCTCCATCGCGTCGCTTTTGGTGTGCCCGATCAGACCGACCGGCCCGCGCTTGATCCAGCCCGTCGCGTAGACGCCGGGAAGCTGGCGGTCCTGATCATCGAGAACCTGGCCCTCGCGGTTCGGGATGACGCCGCGCCGCTCGTCGAAGGGGATGCCATCGAGCGGTGACCCGAAGTAGCCGACGGCGCGATAGAGCGCCTGGATCGGAATCTCGCGAAACTCGCCGGTACCGCGAACGCCACCCGCGCCATCCGGTTCGGTGCGCTCCCAGCGGAAGCCGGTCACCCGCCCATCCGATCCGAGCACCTCGGCGGACTTGGCAAAGAAGTGCAGATGCAGCCTGCGGGACGCGGCGCCGGTCTCTCTCGCCCGCCACTGGGTGAACACCCGGTCGATCACGAGCACCTGCTTGTTGGACTCGATCGCGGCGCGCGAGGCCTCGTCGTAGTCGAAGTCCTCCTCGTTGACGATCATGTCGACATCGCGAAGCTCGCCGAGCTCGCGGAGCTCGAGCGGCGTGAACTTGACCTGCATCGGGCCGCGGCGGCCGAACACATGAACGTCCGTAACAGGGGACGCCTTCAGCGCCTGGTACACGTTGTCCGGGATCTCGGTGGGCAGCAGGTCGTCGGCGTGCTTGGCCAGCATGCGGGCGACATCCAGCGCGACGTTGCCGTTGCCGATGACGGCGACCTCGGTCGCGTCGAGCGTCCACTCGCGCGAGACATCCGGGTGCCCGTCGTACCAACTCACGAAGTCGGCAGCGCCGTAGCTGCCGTCCAGGTCGATGCCCGGGATGTCCAGGTCCGCACCGCGAACCGCGCCGGTCGAGAAGATCACGGCGTTGTAGTGCTTCTTTAGATCATCCAGCGTGATGTCGCGCCCGTAGAGCACGTTGCCGAAGAGGCGAATGCGGCCCGTATCGAGCACCTCGCGCAGCGCCGTGACGATCCCCTTGATGCGGGGATGATCTGGCGCGACGCCGTACCGTACGAGCCCGTACGGCGCCGGAAGCTGCTCGAACAGGTCGATCGAGATCTCGAACGCCGTCTCCGACTTGAGCAGGATGTCCGCGGCATAGATCCCCGCGGGTCCGGCTCCAACAATGGCCAGCCTCAGTTTGGTCACTAGTTGGATCTCTCAACAATCGTCTCAGCGAACCGGGTCAGTGCCTTCTTAACCGGTCCGTCGGGCAGGGGGTCGAGGGCGGCGATTGCTTCAGCGGCCCAGCGGTGTGCCTCGGCGAGAGTCATCCGGGTGACCTCGTGGTCGCGGAGCTCGGCGATGGCCGCTGCGAACTCTGGGGTGGTTTCATCCCCGTCGAACGCACTGGTCACGTCGCGATCGAGGCGCTGAAGCAGCGCCCGAGCATCCGGGTCCGTCTCCGCCATGCGACGCAGGTAGAGCATCGGCAGGGTGGCCACGCCCGCGCGCAGGTCGGTGCCCGGCGTCTTGCCGGTGACATCCTCCTGCGGCGCGAGATCGATGACGTCGTCCACGAGCTGGAAGGCGACCCCGATCCGTTCCCCAAACTGAACAACCGGGTCGATGTATTCCTCTGGGGCGTCCGAGAACAGGACACCGACACGGCCGGCCGTCGCAATGAGCGAGCCGGTCTTGTCGGCCAGAACCTGCAGGTAGTGCTCGATCGGGTCGTCACCGGGCCGCGGTCCGATCGTCTCGTGCAACTGGCCGAGGCACAGCCGCTCAAACGTCTCGGCCTGGATCTGGATGGCCTTCTCGCCGAGCGACGAGATGATCTTGCTCGCGCGTGCGAACAGCAGGTCGCCGGTCAGGATCGCGACCGAGTTGCCCCACACGCTCTGCGCACTCGGAACGCCGCGGCGCATCTGCGCCTCGTCCATGACGTCATCGTGGTAGAGCGACGCGAGGTGGGTGATCTCGATCGCCTCCGCGGCAGAGATCACCGAAGCGTTGTTGCCGGTTCCGAGCTGCGCTGTCAGCAGGGTCAGCACCGGTCGCACGCGCTTGCCGCCCGCGTCGAGCAGGTACCGGCTGGTGACGTCGGCGAGGTCATCCGTGAACGACATCTGCTCAAGCAGCCCGGTCTCGACGAGAGCGAGCCCCGAATCGATCGCGTTGGCAAGCCTGCGCTCGTCACTCGACGCGAACAGCTTCTCGCCCAGCCCGAGCGACGAACTCAGGGTGTTACTGCGGCGGGCGATGGGCGCGCTTGCGGTCACGAGAGAAGTCGATTCTGTGGGTGTCTGATCGGGAGCGCTTGCGTGTCAGTCGGTCGAGGCGGCGGAAGTCGAGGGTGGCTTTCGTGTGGTGGATCGGCGCCGCTTGGCCACGGAGGCGAGAACGGCCGCGTCGACGGGCTTGCGTCCGCGATGCAGCGCCACGACGCCCGACGTGAGGTTGCGATAGGCGACGCGAATGAATCCCGCCCCCCGAATCCACTGGCTGAGCTGGCCCTGGTCCGGCCAGTCCGCGATCGAGTCGGCGAGGTAGCTGTACGCCTCGGGATTGGACGAGACGGCCAGCGAGACCGCGGGCAGCACGTACCGAAGGTAGGTCTGGTATCCCATCCGGAACAGCGCGCGCGGAGGCTTGGAGAACTCGCAGATCACGAGACGTCCGCCCGGCTTCAAGACCCGGTACATCTCGGCGAGCGCCTGCTTCGGGTCCTTCACATTGCGTAGACCGAAGCTGATGGTGACGGCGTCGAACTCGTCGTCGCCGAACGGCAGCTTCTCGATATCCGCCTGCACGAACTCGATGTTCTTGTGCTTGCGGCGGCCCTCCTCGATCATGCCCGAGGAGAAATCGACGGCGATGACCTTCGCGCCCGAATGCGACAGGGCGACCGAGCTTGTGCCGGTTCCGGCGGCGAGATCGAGGATGCGTTCGCCCGGCTGCGGCGCGACCGCACGCACGGTGGCGATGCGCCAGAGGTAGGCGTTGCCGGCGGAGAGGACCGCATTGGTTCGGTCGTAGTGCTTAGCGACATCGTCGAACATGCCAGCGACCTCATCCGGTTGCTTGCCCAAGTCCGCCTTGCTCACCCTTCGAGTGTACCGAGAAAGACCTTGGGGGTTTCTGGCGAGATACTCTTCTTACGTGAGCAACACCGCGGGCGTCGTGCCCGTGCTGGCCGTTACGACCCAGCTAATTGACGACATCCGGCCGCTGGTTCCGCTCGTCGATGCGCGCCATCCACTGGTCTTCCTTCGACGCGGTCAGGGCATCGCGGGAATCGGCGAGGCTCTACGCCTCGAGTTCACCGGGGAATCCCGGTTTCGGGATGCCTCGGTCGCCTGGAAACGGATCGCCGCGGCCGCGCGGGTCGACGATCCGCTTGGCCTGCCCGGCACCGGGCTGGTCGCACTGGGCGCCTTCACCTTCGCGGACGACTCGACGGAGACCAGCGTGCTGATCGTTCCCTCGATCGTGATCGGTCGGCGCGATGGCGTGAGCTGGATCACGCGGGTTAATCGCGGCGACGAACGGCTGATCGAGCAGCCTCTCGGCCCGGACTTCAGCGTGAAATTCGACTTCGGCCCACTCGACCGCCCGGGCTACATGCGGGCGGTCGACGCCGCTCTCGGCCACCTTCGCGCGGGCGAGCTGAGCAAGGTCGTGCTCGCCCGATCCATGGTCGGCCACCTGCCCGGTGGTGCCGACCTCCGCGTGCTTCTGGGCGAACTCGCGACGGGGTATCCGGACACCTGGACCTTCGCCGTCGACGGCCTCATCGGTTCGAGCCCCGAAACCCTGGTCACGGCAAGCCACGGTTCGGTGACGGCCCGGGTGCTGGCCGGGAGCGCGCCGCGCGGGGCAGATCCCGCGGCCGACCTCGAATCCGCGGCGGCGCTCGCCACCTCCTCGAAGGATCTCGATGAACACCAGTTCGCGCTTCGGAGCCTGCTCGCTTCCCTCGCCCCGCACGCCCGCAATGTGACCGCCAGCGAGCAGCCGTTTACTCTGAAACTGCCCAACCTCTGGCATCTGGCGAGCGATGTCGAGGGTGACCTCAGCGACGGGTCATCCTCGCTCGACCTCATCTCGGCACTGCATCCCACCGCCGCGGTCGCGGGAACGCCGACCGACAAGGCTCTCGCGCTCATCTCTGAGCTCGAGCCGTTCGATCGAGGGCGCTACGCCGGACCGGTGGGCTGGGTCGGCGCGGACGGGGACGGCGAATGGGCGATCGCGCTGCGCTCGGCGCAGGTGGATGAGGACGGCACCATCACCGCCTACGCTGGCGCGGGCATCGTGGCCGACTCCGACCCGGAGATGGAACTGGCGGAGACGCGGATGAAGTTCCGTCCGGTGATCGACGCCTTCGCCTGAATCAGACTGTCGACGCCACCACGCGCGCCCGTTGCTCTGCGACGTCGTAGGTCGGCTTCGGCCAGTCCGCGTTGAGCGCACGCAGGTGGGTGAGCAGGATGTCCTGCACCGCGAGCCTCGAGAACCACTTGTGGTCCGCGGGGACCACGTACCAGGGGGCGGCATCCGTCGTCGTCCGCTGGATCGCGGTCTGGTAGGCGTCCTGGTACGGGTTCCAGAAGGCGCGCTCGTCGACGTCGCCGGGATTGAACTTCCACTGCTTCGTCGGGTCATCCAGTCGGGCAAGCAGCCGGGCCTTCTGTTCCTCCGGACTGATGTGCAGCATGACCTTGATGATGGTCGTGCCCGAGGCGGCGACCTCGGCCTCGAAGTCGGTGATCATCCCGTAGCGCTTCTCGATCTCGTCCGCCGGTGCCATCCCGCGCACCTTCTCGATCAGTACGTCCTCGTAGTGGGAGCGGTCGAAGACGCCGAGAAATCCGGGCGTCGGAAGCTGCGGGCGCACGCGCCAGAGAAAATCGTGGGCCTTCTCCTCGGCCGTCGGCGCCTTGAACGAGTGAATCTTCACCCCGTGCGGGTCGACGCCCTCGAGCACGTGCGCGACCGTCCCGCCCTTGCCCGAGGTGTCCATCCCCTGCAGCACCAGCAGGACGCTCCGTTTACCACCGGTCAGACTCTCGGCATAGAGCCGCTCCTGGTGCGAGCCGATCTCGAGCACACCCTTGGCGAGCTCCTTGACCGCAGCATCCTTGTCGCCCTTGAAACCGGGGCTTGAGGCGGGATCAACGCTCGCCAGCTTGAAGTCGGATGCTGCTCGCAGCTTGCTCTCGATGCCCATGCGCACACGTTACAGGCCGCTCTGTCTCGATGAAGTGAGGCATATCGACCTTCCAGCGCGAGCTAAAGGTCGATATGCCTCACCTCACGAGAAAATGGACGGGCGCTAGCGCGGGAGCGGGACCTCGATGAGGGTCGGACCGCTGGATGCGGTGAGCGCCTGGTCGAGCTCGCCGCGGTTGGTGGCGCGCAGGTACGTCCAGTCGTATGCCGCGGCAAGGGACTCGAATGAGACGAGTTGCGGGGTGAGCAGCACGCGATCGATCGCGTCCTGGGGGGCGGTTGCCGCAACCTCGAGGGTGTCGAAGATGGTACCCCCGCCGTCGTTGCCGACGATCACCTGGACGCGCGGACGGGTCTCGCCCACACCGAACAGCATTCCGCCGACGTCGTGTAGCGCGGCAAGGTCGCCGAGCAGGACGCGAGTAGTGCCATCCGTCTCGCTCCCGAGCGCGACGCCCACCGCGGTCGAGATCGTTCCGTCGATGCCGGCGAGTCCACGGTTGGCGTGGACGCTGATCTTCTTGCCAGGCACATATTTGTCGGCCTCGCGAATGAGCCGGGATGCACCGAGTACCAGCCGGTCGTGCGGCCAGGTCGCACGCCAGACGGCCTCGACGAGCATCCTGCGGTCGACGGGTTCGCGGATGGCGGCGAGCTCACGACGGGCGAACTCGGCATTGCCGAGCTCGGCGGCGGATGGCTCCGTGGGTGGCTCCAGCAGCGAGCGCGAGGCGGTCACCCAGCGACCGAGCCACGAGCGGGCGGCGGGCGACTCTTCGAGGGGACCGGTCACGGACACAGCGTCGGCAAAAGTGGAGACCGCGCGCCCCGGGTTGTAGTCGTCGGCCGCCGGTCCGCGAACGACAATGGTCGCGACGCCGGGCCGTTCGATGAGCGCCGGCACCTCCCGCGAGAGCGTCGGATGCCCAAACACGATCACCCGCTCGACCCGGTCCCCGAAGTTCGCGGTGTTCAGAAGGTCACGGTAGGCGACAACGAGATTCGGCCCGAAGTGGGCACCACTCGACACCTCCGCGAGCAGCGGCGCACCGAGTTCGCGCGCGACCTCCTCGGCCCGGGCACCCGCATCCGCCCCGGCGACGACCACGGTTCCCGGCGCGGGAGTGAGCGTGAGCGGCGCCGGCTCGATCGGTTCATCGGCCTCGGCGCTCCACTCACCGTCCGACTCCGGTAGCGACGTCACCGAGGATAGTGGCTCGGTAAACGCGAGGTTCAGGTGCGCCGGCTGGGGGCGACCCCCGCGGGCCGCGGTCCACAACTCGCGAGCGAGCGCCGCCGCGACATCCTTCTCGCCGACGGCGCCGGTGGGCGCGGGCACATCGCGATCGAACGTGATCGCCGCCCCGAAGATCCCGGCCTGCACGGTCGTCTGATTCGACCCAATCCCCCGCAGCGACTCCGGCCGATCGGCGCTCACAACGATGAGTGGAACCCCGGAGTGATGCGCCTCCAGTACGGCGGGATGCAGGTTCGCGACGGCTGTCCCCGATGTCATCACGACGACGACCGGCAGCCCCGTCTCCACCGCAATGCCAAGCGCAACGAATCCACCGACCCGCTCGTCGATCCGCACGTGAAGTCGCAGCAGGCCGGCGCGCTCATACTCGGCGGCGGCGAGCGCGAGCGCCTGTGATCGCGAGCCCGGGCTCAGCACGATGTCGCGCAAACCAAGCCGGGCAAACTCGTCGAAGAGGGCTACGGCGAAGGCGGTAGCCGCGGACTCACTCCTCGGGCTTTTCATCGTTAAGAGCTTTTAGCTCCGCTTCAAGCCGACGGATGCGCGCCTCCTGCGATTCGAACCGGTCGGCGTTTCTCAGGAACTCGGGGTCGTCATCCGGTGCGACCGGTCGGGCATCGCGTGCGCGCTCCGCGGGCCGGTCAGCACGGCGTTCCTTACCCACCACCAGCCACAGGATCGGACCGATCACCGGGACCAGGATGATGATAAACACCCACGCGATCTTGTTCAGAACCTTGATGCGCGAATCGTAAATCGAGATGACGTCGACCAGGCAAAAAATGAGCAGCGCGAGCTCGATGAATCCGACAATCAGATCGAAGCGCACCATGCGAGTAATTGTAAGCTCGCGGCTCGCTCAAATGCTGACGACCTAAACTGGCCGGGTGCGCCCGTGGATCAAGTACTCGCTGATTCGGCTTGCGATCTTTGTGGTCGTCCTCGCCGTGCTGCTGGTACTCAACCTCAACCCCTTCCTCGCGACGGTGGTCGCCGCAATCGCGGGCTTCGTGCTCTCCTACATCTTCTTCCGGAAGATTCGGGATCAGGTCGCCGCGGAGCTTGCCGCTCGTGGTGCAAAGGCCGTCCCGGTCAGGAACGTCGACACCGACGCCGAGGACGAGGCGCTCGACCGCCTCGAGTAGCTCTCGGCTAGAACGCGAGAGCCCAGCCGAGACCAACCGCGTATACGAGCGCCGTGAAGCTCGTCAGCTGCAGCGCCAGCACCAGTTCCTTCGGGGTCTTGGCCGTCAGAGTGATCAGCACCGCGGGCAGCGCGAGGAAGAGCGCGAAGTAGGTGTACGTCGCGTTCGGATACAGCAGCACGAAGTAGATCAGGATCACGAACGGCAGCAAGAGGAACACCGTGAACACGATGCGGGCGGCCATGTTTCCGATGAGCACGGCGAGCGTGCGCTTGCCGGCGAGCTTGTCCTGCGGCAGGTCCCGGATGTTGTTCACCATCAGTACCGCGCAGGCGATGAAGCCGACCGCAACACCGGACAGCCAGCTCTCCAGGTTGACGTGACCGAGTTGCACGAACGTCGTGCCCGCGGTCGCAACGAGTCCGAAGAACACGAAGACAAACAACTCGCCGAGCCCGTAGTAGCCGTAGGGCCGCTTACCGCCGGTGTAGAAGTAGGCCGCGGCAATACACACGGCGCCGATCGCGAACAACCAGTACTGGCCGATGTGGACAACGAGGATGGCTCCAGCAACCGCCGCGAGTCCAAGGAACACGAGCGCGACGGTCAGAACGGTGCGCGGCTTGGCGGCACCCGATCCGGTCAGTCGCGACGGGCCGAGGCGGAACTTGTCCGTGCCCCGGATCCCGTCCGAGTAGTCGTTCGCGTAGTTGACGCCGATCTGAAGGCAAACCGCGACCGCGAGGGCGAGGGCGATGCGCCACCACGCCCACGGCGCGATGGCCGTGTGGGCCGCGGCCGTACCGAGCGCTACCGGCGCGATCGACAGCGGAAGCGTGCGCAGGCGTGCACCGGCGATCCAGTCCCGTGGCTTCGCCTTGCGGACCTTCGCCGCCGTCGGCGGTCGTCCGCCCGGCCTGCCACTCTTCGACTTCTGGGCCGGACCGGTCGCGTGGGCCTCCCGTGGGATTCGCACGTCGTCTTCGAGTCGAGCCGGCACCTGGTTCCTCTGAACGCGGTTCGGGTCGATGCGCTGCTGTTTACGTGAGGCCACAGAGGGATTCTAGTGAGCGAGTCGATGAAGCTCGACGCGGTCCGGCTTGCCGGAGCTCAAGAGCGGAATCGCGCCCACGACGACGACCCGCGCCGGCGCGCCGGCGGGACCGAGCGTCGCGCGCACGGCGGCGCGAAGCTCCTCGAGTTCGATCGGTCGGGTCGTCACGATCACCGGAACCTCGCCCCACCGCTCGCTCGGCGCCCGAACCGCGACGGCATCCGACTGTCCCGGAAGTGTCCGCACTGTCCTCTCGATGTCGGCGAGCGACACCTTGATGCCTCCGGAGATGATCACGTCATCGAGGCGACCGGCAATGACCAGGCGGCCGTCGACGTATTCACCCGTGTCTCCGGTTCGATACCAGCGCGTGCCCGCCTCATCGACGAACGCGGCGGCTGTGAGCTCGTCGTCGTCGAGGTAGCCCTCGGCGACGACGGCGCCCGACAACTCGACCTCACCGTCGGTGACGCGCACCGCGGTATTCCCGATCGGGATGCCGTCGTAGACACATCCACCGCTCGTCTCGCTCGAGCCGTAGGTCGTCGTGATGCGCAGCCCGGCATCCTGGGCAGCCTCGAGCAGGGCGACCGGCGCCGATTGACCGCCCAGCAGGATGCGCGCGAACCGGGCCGCTGCGGTCGTGGCGGCAGGCTCCGCAAGGATGCGCGACAGCTGCGCCGGAACGAGCGCCGTGAAGCGCGGGACATCATCCGTCATCGACCCGGTGGCGGCCGCGAAGGACAGCGGGTCGAACGATCCGCCATCCAGCACGACCGGCTCACTCTCGCTCGCGATCGAGCGCACGAGCACGTTGAGCCCGGCGATGTAGTGCACGGGAAGGGCCAGCAGCCACTGTCCCTGCCCACCAATCGCGGACGCGGATGCGGCGGCACTGGCGAGAAGAGCATCGGCCGAGAGGGCGACCCGTTTCGGCCTCGCGGTGGAGCCGCTCGTCTCGACGACGAGGGCGATGCGCTTCGCGACCTCGACCGGGAGTGGCAGAGCGGTGTCGCCGACGAATACGGCGGGACCGCTGCCGCTCAGCGCCTCCCGCAGGGCTGCGAGCACGGCCGTCGGCTTCGGGTCGAGCCGCTTGAGCGGCCGGGTCACGTCAGTAGTGCCATGGATACGGCGACCAGTCGGGATCGCGCTTCTCGAGGAACGCGTCCCGACCCTCGACGGCTTCGTCCGTGCCGTAGGCGAGCCGCGTCGCCTCGCCGGCGAAGACCTGCTGGCCGACCATCCCGTCATCCACGGCGTTGAAAGCAAACTTCAGCATCCTGATCGCGGTGGGGGACTTACCGAGGATGGTGTTCGCCCAGTCGATGGCCGTCGTCTCGAGCTCCGCGTGCGGAACCGCGGCGTTGATCGCACCGGCCTCGAGCGCGCGTTCGGCGGAATACTCGCGGGCGAGAAAGAAGACCTCGCGCGCGAACTTCTGTCCGACCTGGCGAGCAAAATATGCGCTTCCGTAGCCGGCGTCGAAGGAGCCGACGTCGGCATCCGTCTGCTTGAACTTTCCGTGCTCGAGGCTGGCGATCGACAGGTCGCACACGACGTGCAGCGAGTGGCCGCCGCCGGCCGCCCAGCCGGGGATGACCGCGATGACGACCTTGGGCATGAAGCGGATGAGGCGCTGCACCTCGAGAATGTGCAGGCGACCGGTTGACGCCGACCCGTCCGAATACTGGTACCCGTCTCGCCCGCGAATCCGCTGGTCGCCGCCCGAGCAGAACGCCCAGCCGCCGTCCTTCGCGCTCGGTCCGTTACCGGTCAGCAGCACGACCCCAATCTTCGGGTTCTGTCGCGCGTCGTCGAGCGCGCGGTACAACTCGTCGACCGTGTGGGGCCGGAACGCGTTGCGAACCTCTGGGCGGTTGAACGCGACGCGAGCGATGCGACCGGTCGTGTCCTGGTGATAGGTGACGTCGGTCAGCTCCCCGAAGCCGGGAACATCGACCCAGACCTCCGGGTCGAACAGCTCGGAAACGACTGCGCTCATGCGCCTAGCCTAGGCCGCTCGCCCAGGACAGCAGCCGGGTGAGCAGCGGCGGCGAGCTCAGAATCCCGATCACAACGGCGACCGCTCCCCAGCCGCGTCCCCGACCGGTGACGACTGCCGCCGCCCCGCAGAGCACCGTCGCAACGGATGCTCCGGTCGCCAGGTACGCCAGCAGAATCGAGCCCTCGTATTGGCCGCTCATCGCCAGCAGGATCCCGACCGTTGTGGCCGCAGCAGTGAACAGCCCTGCACCAAAGGACAGCACCCCGAGTCGCCAGCGCGGTCGCGGTCGCGGAGTCGCGCGACGACGGCCGGGGGGCGAGAACACCTCGATGCCGCGGTACTCGGACATGCGTCAGACTCCAACCAATCCCGCCCGTGCGCTCCACGGGTGTATCAAGCTTGCCGCAGATGCGAGCAAACTGGGCCCATGACGGTTGCGTTGTCCGAACTGCTCGCTACGGCGCGGGTGGTCTCCCTCCCGCTGACAACCCGGTTTCGTGGGTTGGATACACGCGAGGCTCTTCTCCTCGAGGGGCCCGCCGGATGGACGGAGTTCTCACCCTTCGTCGAGTACGACGACACCGAAGCCGCGGCCTGGCTACGCGCGGCCCTCGACTTCGGCTGGCGCGAGCCGACCCTGCCGGCGAGCGCGCCCGCGCGCATCCGCGTCAACGCGACGCTCCCGGCGGTCGACGCGGACTCCGTGATGGATGTGCTCGCGGGCTTCCCCGGCTGCAGAACCGTGAAAGTGAAGGTCGCCGAGGCAGGCCAGGAGCTGTCGGATGACGTCGCCCGCGTGTCGCGGGTGCGCGACTTCCTCGGGGCGGACGGTCGCATCCGGATCGACGCGAACGGCGCCTGGAACCTCGACGAGGCGGAACACGCCATCCACGCCCTCGCCGAATTCGATCTCGAATACGTCGAACAGCCGTGCGCGACCGTCGACGAGCTGGCCCAGATTCGTAAGCGCGTGAAGTACATGGGCATCCCGATCGCGGCGGATGAGAGCGTGCGGAAGGCTGAGGACCCGGTCGCGGTCGCGCGGGCGAAGGCCGCCGACATCCTGGTCATCAAGGCGCAGCCTCTCGGCGGGATCGAGCGTGCGCTCGAGATCATCGAGGTGGCGGGGCTGCCCGTCGTCGTCTCGAGCGCCATCGATACCTCGGTCGGGCTCTCGATGGGCGCCTACCTGGCCGCCTCGGTCCCCGGCGGTGTCAGCTACGACTGCGGTCTCGGCACTGCGGCCCTGCTTGCCGCGGATGTCACCGACGTTCCCCTACTCCCCGTCGACGGCCAGATCGACGTTCGCCGCGTCGAGGTCAGCGAGAAGCTGCTCACCCAGCACGCCGCAAGTTCCGACCGCACCGACTGGTGGCTGGCGCGCCTGACCCGCGTCCACGCCCTGCTCTAACCATCGAATGCCCTCTAACTGCGGGTGCGCCACTCCAATACCCGCAATTAGAGGGCATTCGATGAGGGGTTAGAGGCCGGAGTAGCTGTGCAGGCCGTGGAAGTACAGGTTCACGATGGTGAAGTTGAAGAGCACCGCGCTGAAGCCGATGATCGCGAGGGTCGCCGATCGTGACCCGCGCCAGCCGCGCGTCGCCCGGGCGTGGATGTAGCCGGCGAAGATGACCCAGACGATGAACGTCCACACCTCCTTGGTGTCCCAGCCCCAGTAGCGGCCCCACGCGTGCTCGGCCCAGATGGAGCCGGCGATCAGGGTGAAGGTCCAGAAGACGAATCCGACGACGATGAGCCGGTAGGCGAGCGCCTCCAGCTTCTCGGCGGTCGGGACGGCTCGAACCGCGCCGAGTCCTCGGGCCTCCCGTCGAGCCTGGACGAGCTGCACGACCGAGAGCCCCGCGCCGAGTCCGTAGAAGCCGGTGCCAAGTGAGGCGACGAAGACGTGGACGACCAGCCAGTAGGACTGCAGTGCCGGCGGAAGCGGGATGACGTCGACGTAGAAGTTGGTTGTCGCAACCCCGAGAAACACGAGCACGAATCCCGTGACATAGGCGCCGAGGAACTGCAGGTCCTGCCAGAACTGGATGATCAGGAACACGCCGATGATGATCGCGGTCGCGGTGAGCGTGAACTCGAACATGTTCGCCCACGGCACGCGACCGGCGGCCAGTCCGCGGAAGACGGTGCCTCCGACGTGCAGCAGCCAGGCCATGACCGTGAAGATCATGCCGAGGCGTGCGGACAGCGAGCGCTTGGGCCGCGAGGCGGCGACCTCGAATCCGGGCGGCGGCGGTCCCGACGGGCGCTCGAGCACGGCGGTCGTGGCCTGAAGTTGACCCGCGCGCTTGACGCTCACCGCCTCGGCGATCGGCGCTGCGGCAAGCTGCCTGGCCTCCGACATCCGCTTGGCGAGGTCGTAGGTGAAGAAGATGAACGCGAGCGCGTAGATGAACATGGCCGAGTAGATGGCCACGAGGCTGTCGTTGACAAGGGTCGCCTGGCTGACGGCGGCATGCACGGGGATCACGGCTTCATGTTAAGCCCGAGAAGCTGGGAATGTTTCCGCGCTATCTCGGCGACCGCGTCATCCAGTCGCGGGTCCTCGCCGCGCGCGAGCCCGGCGTATTCGTAGTGCACCTTGCCCCCACGACGCACGGCTTTGATCCAAACGCGCCGGCGCGGGATGAACAGCCCGGTGACCAGCCCCAGGAACACCAGCACCGCGAACGACAGCACCCAGAACTGTGTCGGGTCGTGGTGGATGTCGAGACCGACATAGCGGATGACCTTGTCGAGCTCGATCGTGCCCAGCCCGTCCGGCAGCTTCACCGTCTGTCCGGGACGAAGGGTCAGCCCCGGCGTCTTCGAACCGAAGCCCGCGAGCAGCTTGAGCTTGTCTGTGTCGAGCGAGTAGGCGTTCACGGGCTTGCCCGAGTTCAGCCCGAGGTCGCCGGTGTAGACCTGCAGAGTGAGGACCGGGTTCGTGAACGACGGGTCCACGGACACGGGCGCGGCTGCGCAGGTCGAGGGGCTGCACTCGGTCGGGTAGAAGAACCCCAGCATGCCGATCTGTTTGGCAAGTCCATCCGGGACCTTGATCACGCCCTCGCTGGTGAGGTTCGCATCCTGAGGCAGGAACGGAATCGGCTGGGTATAGACGACCTTGCCGGCCGGGTTTCGAACCGTCACCACGGGGGCCACACCGTTGCTCAGCAGGTACACATCGGTGTCGCCGATCCGCAGCGGGGAGTTGACCTTGATGGTCTCGTTGGTCGTCTTCTGCCCCGGCACGCTGGCGCGCACGTAGGCCGTGTAGTCGATCGCCTCGCCGTAGGCGTTCAGATTCTTGCGCTCGTAGACCGGCACGAACTTGGTGACCGTCAGGCGATAGGGCTCGAGCGAATCCGGGCTGAACCAACGGCCGGGGCTGATCGAATCGTAGTCGCTGAGCGTGTTCGCGAAGGACTGGCCGACGGGGATGACCTTCTGCCCGGTCCAGATGAACCCACCACCGAACCCGACCGCCACCAGGATTCCGACGAGCGCGATGTGAAACAGCAGGTTGCCGGTCTCACGCAGGTAGCCGCGCTCGGCGCTGGCGGATTGCCCGTCGAAGACGCGAACTCGATAGCCGCTCCCGCGAAGGAGGTCCCGGGCGGCGCCAACGCCGTCGGCGACATCCTCGTCATCGACCGTCGCATCCTCGGTCCGGAGGTACCCGGGCAGTCGGTCGAGTCGCGCGGGCGTCTTGGGCGGCGGTGTCCTGAGCGCGGCGATGTGGTGCATCGTGCGCGGGATGATGCAGCCGATGAGCGAGATGAACAGCAGGATGTAGATAGCCGAGAACCACACCGACGAATAGGTGTTGAACACCCCGAGGAAGTCGAGCACCTTTGACCAGCCGGGGTTGTCGGCCTTGTACTGGATGACGCCGTTCGGGTCGGAGGTCTGCTGCGGAACCAGCGAACCCGGCACCGCCGCAAACGCGACGAGCAGCAGCAGGAACAGCGCGGTGCGCATGCTGGTGAGCTGCCGCCAGAAGAACCGCAGGTAGCCGACGAGACCGAGTCGTGGATTGGTGACCTCGGTGACGGGCGCGTCGAAGTGATCCGACGGCCGTTTGGGGTCGGTGTTCAGCGCCTTAGAGGACGGTTTGTCCGAAGCCACTGTTCACCGCCGATCCGAGCTGGGACATGAAGAGCTGCCACACGCCCGTGACCATCAGGACGCCGACGGCGACGAGCAGGGAACCGCCGATAATGTTGACGGCGCGGATGTGGCGCTTCAGGAAGGCCATCGAGCCAGTAACCCAGTTGAGCCCGAGGGCGACCAGCAGGAACGGGATGCCGAGCCCGAGCGAGAACGCCAGGCCAAGGACGGCCCCCCGCCAGGGGCTGCCACTGCTGGCCGACAGCGAGAGCACCGCGGAGAGGGTCGGTCCGATGCAGGGCGTCCAGCCGAGCCCGAAAATGATGCCGAGGAGGGGTGCGCCCGCCAACCCGGTCGCGGCGGTCCAGCGCGGCTTGATCGTTCGCTGCAGGAACGAGAACTGGCCGATGAAGACGAGCCCCATGAGGATGACCAGCACGCCGGCGATCCGGGTGATGAGATCAAGGTGGGACTTCAGCAGGAAGCCAGCCCCGCCGAGCACCCAGTTGTAGGCGATGAACACGATCGTGAACCCGAGAACGAAGAGGGCGACACCCGCGACGACTCGACCGCGACGGGGGCGATCCGCCTCGGACGTGAACCCGCCGACGTAGCCGAGGTAGCCGGGCACAAGGGGGAGAACGCACGGCGAGGCAAACGCGACAATTCCGGCGGCGATCGCGATCACCAGCGCGAGCAGCAGGTTGCCGCTCAGGATGATCGTGCCGATGGAGCCCATCCCTACTGTCCCTGCGCGATGACGCGGTCGATCAGGGCGGTGAGAATCGTCGAACTCTCGACCTCGCCGGTCACGCGTGCCGCGACACGTCCGTGCTTGTCGATGACGAGCGTGGTCGGAACCGCGTCGGGCGACACGTATGCGGAGTACGCGTACTGAACGGCCGCCGTGTTGGTGTCGATCATCGACGGGTACTTCACCTTGTGGGTCGACTCGAACGTGCGGGCTGTTGCCGCCTGGTCGTAGACATCCACGCCATAGAAGGGAACCGATCCCTTGAAGTGGGCGTAGGCCTTCTGCATGGTCGGCGCCTCAACCCGGCAGGGTCCGCAGCTCGCATACCAAAAGTTGAGCACGTGAACCGTGCCCAGAAGCTGACTGCTGGTGAGCTTTGCGCCGCTGTCCAGCACGGACGTGTAGGTCGCGGCCGGCTTGCGGTCCGCCACCCCGATCTCTTTGTAGACCCCCGCTCCCGACACGTAACCGGTATCAGTGCCATCGCTGGAGAATGACGGCGATTCCGTGCATCCGGCGAGCACGGCAACGGCCAGCACGCTCGCGGCGAGCGCGGCACCCACTCGTCGAGATATCACACGGCTCCCAGGTCGATGGCGGATGCCTGCAATGCTGCCGCAGGATCCTGATAATCGACCTCGACGAAGCGATCGCCATCCCTGGCAAGGGTGGTAATCGACGATAACGAACACCGTCGCTTGCGCGGATCGTGGAACAGTCGCTCACCCGCAAGCTTGCGATGGACCATCCAGATCGGGAGCTGGTGGCTGACCAACGCCACCTCGCCGGACTCGGTCTCGCTCCAGGCGGTCTCGATCACGTCGAGCATCCGCGCGGCGATCTCCGTGTACGGTTCCCCCCAGCTCGGCTGGAACGGATTGCGAAGTTTTGGCCACAGCCGAGGATTTCGCAGCGCCTTTGCTCCGAATCCCGCGGTTCCTTCGAACAGGTTCCACGGCTCGATGAGCCGTTCGTCGGTGAGAGGCACGAGCCCGAAATTCTTCGACCAGGGCGCGGCCGATTCCTGGGCGCGCTGCAGAGGGCTCGCGTACAGGCGGGTGATCGGATGCCCAACCTTCGAGTCTGCGGCGGCCTTCGCCATCTGCTTGCCGAGTTCGCTCAGTCCGAAGTTCTCGAGACGGCCGTACAGAACGTGGTCGGGGTTGAAAACCTCACCGTGACGTACGAGGTGGATGAGGTCGGCAGGCACCCCAGAAGTTTACTTGTCGGTAGCTGGGTAAACTTCTGGATCGTGACCACACGCACCCCGATCAAGCACCTTGCCGCCCTCGACGATGGTCAGGTTGTGGTCTCCGGCTGGGTCGAGACCGTGCGCGATCAGAAGAAGGTGCAGTTCGTGGTGCTGCGCGACGAGTCGGGCGCGCTGCAGCTGGTCCATCCTCGCGCCGCAACCGAAGAGGGTGCTGAGCCCGCCGCGGACCCCGTTGCCGACTCCATCTCCGCGCTGACGCTCGGCAGCTTCATCACCGTCACCGGCGAGCTGAAGCACGACGAGCGAGTGAAGCTGGGCGGCATCGAGGTCAAGATCGAGACGCTGGATGTGGTTGCCGCATCCAACCCCGAGACACCCATCGCCGAGGACTCCGCGCTGGACAAGCGCATGGACTGGCGCTTCCTCGACCTGCGTCGACCGGAAGCGAACCTGATCTTCCGCATCCAGACCACGTTCGAGCATGCGCTGCGCACCTACTGGGTGGAGCACGACTTCATCGAACTGCACACGCCCAAGCTGATGGCGTCGCCGTCGGAGTCCCGCGCCGAGCTGTTCCAGGTCCCGTACTTCGACACGGTGGCCTACCTCTCGCAGAGCCCGCAGTTCTTCAAGCAGATGGCACAGCCGGCCGGCTTCGGCAAGATCTTCGAGGTTGGGCCCGCGTTCCGCGCCGACCCGAGCTTCACCAGCCGGCACGCGACCGAGTTCACCAGCGTCGACTCCGAGTTCAGCTGGATCGACAGCCACGAGGATGTCATGAAGCTGCACGAGGAGCTCATGGTCGCCGGCTTCCAGGCCGTCAAGGACAAGCACGGCGAGGAGATCCTGGCCGCGTTCGGCGTCGAGGTAACGGTGCCCACGACCCCGTTCCCGCGCATCCCGCTCGCCGAGGCCAAGGCCATCATCGCGAAGCGAGGCTACGAGGTTCCCCGTGCCGACGACGACATGGACCCGGAGGGCGAGCGCCAGATCGCCGCCTACGTCAAGGAGACCTACGACCACGAGTTCGTGTTCCTGACCGACTACGCGTCCAGCATCCGGCCGTTTTACCACATGCGGTACGCGGAGGATCAGACGATCACCAAGAGCTACGACCTCATCTTCAACGGTGTCGAGATCTCGACCGGCGCCCAGCGCGAGCACCGGATCGAGGTGCTTATCGCACAGGCCAGGGAGAAGGGCCTCGACCCCGAGGAACTCGACTTCTACCTCGACTTCTTCCGCTACGGCGTGCCGCCGCACGGTGGGTTCGGGATGGGCCTCGCCCGCGTTCTCATGCTGCTGCTGCACCTGACAAACATCCGCGAGACGACCTACCTGTTCCGCGGCCCCACCCGCCTCCTTCCCTAGGATTTCTGCCGGGGTACACCGCTGCGGACATCCAGAACGGTCTATGGCCCCCAAAGGGGTCACGTGACACCAGCCATCTGAGGGGCGTACGGTCGAGGAAGAACAGCGGATAAGAGGCGCCGCGGCGGAGGTACCCGATGAACGACGATGGCTCCGAGTACGACGCGGACTGGGATCATTCCCTCTTCACCTCGTCGATTCCTGTCGTCAACCGCAACCGCACGCCGGACGACGACGACTGGGAAGCTCGCTACAACGAGGACACCACGGGCTACGTATCGGACCCGCTCACCACGTCTTTCACCGACCTCGACCTCGGGCCCGCCCTGCTGAAGCTCGGCGACACCACGGAGTGGGCAGCGCTCGACTCCTGGCTCGACGACTAAACGAGAAGCGCTACAGCTCGAAGTCGACGGCCATCCGGTCACCGGTGAGCCGACGCACGATCGCCTTGACCGGCTGATGGTCCGGATGTGCCTGGTACGCCGCCAGGTCCGCGGTGGTCTCGAAATCCATGATCAGCACGACATCCCAGTTGCTGGGTGTCTCGCCGATGTCGCGACCGAGATGCAAGGTCTTTATTTCCGGGATCGACGCGGGCAGCGGGCCAAAACCCTGCGCCAGTTCGTCGAAGGCCGCCGCCTTGGCGTCTGCGTCCTCCGCGGTGAGTTTCCAGCTAACGATGTGCCTGATCATGCCGTTGCCTCCTGAAGGGCGCCGCGCAGCCTGTCTGCATCCACGCGCCAGATGTTGTGAACCGTGCCGTTGATGAGCACGACGGGAATCTCCTCAACAAACCGGTCGAAGAGTTCGGCGTCGTCGGTGATCGAGGACTCCTCGAACCGTGCACCGGGTGTCTCGGCCACGACCGCGAGGACGATGTCGCGCGCGGCGTCACAGAGGTGACATCCGGGCTTCGAGACCAGCGTGACGGTCGCAGTTGCGCTCACCCTCCCAACCCTATGCGGCGGGGGCAGCATTGCGCCCTGCCCCACCTGCTTAGACTGAGTGGATGCCCGCGACCGCGTCAGAGACAGCGAGCGACGCCCCGATCGTCGCCTTCTTTGACGTCGACAACACGCTCCTGCGCGGCGCCAGCATGTACCACATGGCGAAGGCGGCGCGACGGGCGCACATCATCAAGGCCCGCGAGATCATCAAGTTCGGCTGGCACCAGGCGACCTTCCTGTTCATCGGCGAGAACAATCGCCAGCTGGGCTCGATCAAGGATCGCGCCGTGCAGATCATCGGCGGGCACACCGAGGCTGAGCTGCGCGAGATCGCCGACGAGATTTTCGAGCGGGACATCAAGAACCGACTCTGGCCCGAGACGGTCGGGCTGACCCAGGAGCATCTCGCAAAGGGTCACCAGGTCTGGCTGATCAGTGCGACGCCCCGCATCGTCGGTACCGTGATCGCCGAGCGTCTCGGATTAACTGGCGCGCTCGGCACAGAGTTCGTCACCGAGGACGGCGTCTTCGAGGGCAGCTTCGCCGGCGAGGTCCTGCACGGCGAGGCGAAGGCCGTCGCGGCGCAGGCGCTCGCCACCCGTCTCGGCGCACGGCTCGCAGACTGCTGGGCCTACTCCGACTCGCGCAACGACATCCCGCTGCTCAGCCTGGTCGGCCATCGCGTCGTCGTGAATCCGGACTCCCGCCTGGCCAAGCACGCTCGGGCGCTCAGCTGGCCCATCCTCGAGCTGAAGCGGGCCAGTATCAAAGAGGCGCGCAAGCGGGTCCGGCGCGAGGCAAAGCAGACGACGGCCTCCGAGTCGGTGCCGTTGAAGACTCCGCTTAAAAAGAAAGGGCGCCGGGCCGACAGGCCCAGCGCCTAGTTCTTCGGGAACACTTACGCCCCCTCAACGTCGCTACTTCTTGTTGCGACGTTGGTGACGCGTCTTGCGGAGCAGCTTGCGATGCTTCTTCTTAGCCATGCGCTTGCGGCGCTTCTTGATGACGGAACCCATAAATCACCTCGCTGAATGCTGAAACGGACCCACCGGTCCGATCAGAACCGCGGAAGACACAAATTGGCGCGAAGCCAACACTGCACTTTACCCCACGCGGGAGTCGGGCGTTTCAATGGCCGCCTCGACCGCAGACTCCGGGATGCGAAACGATCGACCGAATCGAACGGCCGGAAGTTCACCGGAGTGCACGAGGCGATAGACGGTCATGTTCGAGACGCGCATCATCTCCGCGACCTCGCCGACCGTGAGAAAGCGAACGCCGGACAGGTCAGCCATTGCGTTTGCCCCTCGTTGTACGTCAAATTCGATTCCGCGCCATGTTACTGGAGTGCTAAATCGTAAATATAGGGGCAGAAGTGACTGCTCGTCTAGGGCCCGGAACAGGGGTGGCAAGGGCTCGACACGGGTCCGCGGCTGTGCTCGGGTGTAACTAACTTCCACGAAAGGATTCCCGATTGACCCGCAATGCGCTCGCATACTCCCCGAACGGCAAGGGGCGTCCCCTACACGACACCGCCGCCAGTGCGCCCAAGAGCGCGATTGCAACGGCGAAGAAGGCGGGTGGCTTCGTCTGGATCGGACTCGAGGACCCAGACGAGAAGGAGATGGCCGACCTCGCCGAGCGGCTTGAGTTACACCCCCTCCCCACCCTCGACGCTACGACCGGCAAGCAGCAACCGAAGATTCAGAGCTACGACCAGCACCTGTTCGTGGTGATGTGGTTGCTCCACAGGTCGCCCCAAAGCAGGCTGCGGGTCGGTGAGCTGTTCATGTTTATCCGTGACGGACTCCTCGTCACCGTGCAGCGCGATATGCGGGGCCATCCGGTCGACGTGCCACAGATCCTGGAGGCAACGGAGACGAGCCTCCACGCCGGATCGGTCGGCGCACTCTATGGCGTCATGGCCAACATCGCCAACACGTACTCCGATCTCGCGAGCGACGTCGAAAAGGACCTCGAGCACCTCGAACACCAGGTCTTCGACCAGAACGAAAAGGACGACGGCGCCATGATCTATCGGCTGCGACAGGAGCTGGGCAAGCTCCAGCGAGCCGTATCGAGTTTTGCCAAGGCGCTCGAGACCAGTCGCGACCGACTCGACAAACTCGCGATCGGCAACAAGGCCCTCGAGCCGTACCTCAGGGACCTTTTGGACGACCTTGCCGGTACGGCCCAGCTGGTCAGCGACCAGGGTTCAGCACTGGATGGCGTGGTGTCCAGTCACGAGAACAATGTCGCCAGCCAGCAGAACGACGACACCCGCAAGATCTCCGCCTTTGCCGCCCTGCTCTCGGTGCCGACAGTCATCGCCGGTCTCTACGGCATGAACTTCAAGAACCTTCCGGGCGTCAACTGGACGTTCGGTTGGGAATCGGTGGCCGCCGCGGTGATCATTCTCGACGTCGTGATGTTCATCAACTTCAAGCGGCGACACTGGCTCTAGCCGGCAGCCATCTCCTTCGCGCGCGCCAGGGCGGCGGCCGTGGCGCGGTCGAACAGGGTCTTAAGGTCCGCCGACTGCAGCACCTCGATCGCGCGTTCCGTCGTGCCCTTCGGGCTGGTGACTCGTCGGCGCAGCTCGTCGGGGGCGACGCCGCTGCGCACGAGCAGCTCGGCCGCCCCGAGGAAGGTTCCGTTCACCATGATCGCGGCCTCCTCGGGCGTGAACCCGAGGTCGATCGCCGTGCGGGTGAGTTCCTCGATGAAGTAGAAGACGTACGCCGGCCCGGAGCCGCTGATCGTGCTGAGCGCGTCGATCTTGTCCTCCGGCACCTCGAGCACCGTGCCGATGGTCTCGAAGAGACTCCGCCCGAGCGCCACGTCGTCTGCCGTAGCGCGACTCCCCGCGGCGAGACCCGTCACGGCGCGGCCGACCACGGCCGGTGTGTTTGGCATCGCCCGCAGCACCGATCCCGCCACGATCGCCTCCATCGTGTTGGTCGTCACCGCGGCGGCGACGCTCAGCACGATGGCGTTCGGCTCGAGGTCATCCGCAATCTCGCGAAGCAGGTCCGGCACCATCGCGGGCTTGACTCCGATGAGCACGATGCGGGAATCCCTGACCGCGAGACGGTTCGCGTCCGGCGTCTCCGCGAGCGCGAATGACTCGACCGCAGCGGAGCTCAAGGGTCGAGCTTTCTCGACGGTCCGATTGGTGACGCGGATGCGGCCGTCAACGGAGACGGAGGGTTGCGTGAGGCCGGCGAGAATGGCGCCGCCCATCGAACCGGTACCGAGGATCGTGATTGGGGGAAGGCGTTCCATGTGCCCCATCCTAGGATTGGGGCCCCGCCTAGGATGGGACAGTGAGCACATCGGGCGGCAACCGGGCAATCGTCGCGGCGCTCCTGGCAAATGTCGGTATCGCCATCATCAAGTTTGTGGCGTTCCTGCTCTCTGGTTCGAGCTCCATGCTCGCCGAGAGCGTGCACTCGCTGGCCGACACCGGCAACCAGGGACTGCTGCTGCTCGGCGGACGCCGGTCGCGCAAACAGGCGGATGTCGCGCATCCGTTTGGCTACGGCCGCGAACGCTTCGTGTTCGCGTTTATCGTCTCGATCATCCTGTTCTCGGTCGGCGGGGTCTTCTCGATCTGGGAGGGAATCCAGAAACTTGCAACCCCGCACCCGCTGGAGAACCCGTGGGTTCCGGTCATCGTGCTGGTGCTGTCCATCGTGCTCGAGGCATTCTCCTTCCGCACCGCCATCCGGGAGTCGCGCCACGTTCGCGGCATGGAGTCGCTGCCGAAGTTCATTCGTCACGCGAAAGCCCCGGAACTCCCCATCGTCATCCTTGAGGACTTCGCGGCCCTCATCGGCCTCACGCTGGCGTTTCTCGGCGTGGGTCTCACGATCATCACCGGCAACGGGGTCTTCGACGGAATCAGCACCCTGTGCATCGGCGTGCTGCTCGTCCTGGTCGCGATCGTGCTCGGAATCGAGACCAAGAGCCTCCTCGTCGGCGAGGGAGCATCGCCCGCGGACCTCACCGCGATTCGCGACGCCATCAACGCCCACCCCGACGTCGAGGCTCTCATCCACATCAAGACCCTCTACCTCGGGCCGGACGAGCTCCTCGTCGGCGCGAAGATCGCCTTCGCGAGCAAGAAGAAGCTGGTGGATGTCGCTGCCGCGATCGACGCGGTCGAGGTGAGCATCCGCGAGGTCGTTCCCATCGCGCGGGTGATCTATCTCGAGCCCGACGTCTACCGTCCGGCGGCCGACGGATCGACCCTCACCGAGTCGATCATCATCAAGGGCGCCGACTAACTCTCTTCCGTGAGGTGAGGCAAATCGACCTTCCTCGCGTCCGCGAGGGTCGATTTGCCTCACCTCACGAGTTGGTCAAACCGGGCAGCACCGTCTCGACGGCGGCGGTTGCGAGGGCGGCGGAACCCTCGACCGAGGTCTTGCTCTCGTAGGCCGCCAGGAACCCCTGATGGAAGGCGACTCCGACGAGGAGTTGCGCCGCAGCGGTCGTGTCGGCGTCGGCGCGAATCCGACCGGCATCGCGCTCCGCGTCGAGATAGTTGGTGAGCATCCGTACCGGGCCGACCGGCCCCCAGCCGCCGTGGCGCTCGATACCCTCGCGATGTTGGGCGAGCAGGTCCGGCGCACTGAAGATCGACACCGACATGGGGAACAGCTCCGCGTAGTAGTTCATGAGCTGCTCGACGATCTCGGCCAGGTTCGTGGCGAGGTCGCCCCAGCCCGGGGCGGCCAGACGCGGCCGAACCATCGGCAGCCGCTCCTTCAGGAGCAGGAGAAAGAGTTCCTGCTTGTCGGCGAAGTGCTTGTACAGCATCGCCTCGGAATACCCGGCTGCGGCCGCAATCGCCTTCGTGGTCGTATTCGCGACGCCCTTTTCGCGCATCACTGTCGCCGCCGCATCCAGGATCCGTTCCCGGGCTGGCTTGACTTCGGAGGATGCTGGCATGTTTACTATCCTAGTTAGTGAGTGTTCACTAACCTACGATTCTGAGAGGCGTTTCCATGCGAGTTGCAGTTATCGGCGCATCCGGCCGAACGGGCAGAACTACCGTGGCGCACGCCCTCGCGGCGGGACACGAGGTCGTGGCCGTGGTCCGCGACGCCAGCCGTGCGCCCGAGGGCGCGACCGTGCGAGTCGCGGATGCCCGTGACGGTGCCGCACTCGCGGCGGCGCTCGATGGCTGCGACGCCGTCGTGTCCTGCCTCGGACACGTCCCCGGCGCGGACGACCCGACGATCCTGCGCGACGGTGCGGAGGCATTGCTGACGGCGATGGCGTCCGCGAAGGTGCCGCGCCTGGTCGCGATCTCGGCGGCGGGCGCCTACGTCGAGGGCGACGATCCCCTGTCCCGCTACCTCGCGAAGCCGATCGTGGCGCGCCTGTTCGGCGCAGCCTTCGAGGACACCAGGGCGATGGAATCCCTCATTCGCACGAGCGACAGGCAGTGGACCGTACTTCGACCATCCCGTCTGGTCCCAGGCGAGACCGCGAAGCCGTATCGCGCAGCTATCGACCGGGCCGTCTGGTGGCACTACAACACGAGATTCGACACCGTCGGTCGCGCCGCGGTCGACGCGCTGACCACGCCCGCATGGGTGAGCCACGCGGTATTCATCACCGGGTGACCCCGTGAGGTGAGGTCAGCGGCGGGAGTCGAAGAAGTCGAGCAGCAGCGCTGAGCAGGCCTCCGCCTCGACGCCGGCCGTGACCTCGACCGTGTGGTTGAGGCGACGATCGCGCAGCAGGTCGTAGACGCTGCCGACCGCGCCCGCCTTGTCGTCCCAGGCGCCGAACACCACACGCGGGATGCGCGCCGCCAGGATCGCCCCCGCACACATGACGCACGGCTCGAGCGTCACAACCAGCGTGGTGTCGGTGAGGTGCCAGTCCCCCGTCGCCGCGGCCGCGGCTCGAATCGCGACAAGTTCGGCGTGCGCGGTCGGGTCCTGCGTCTTCTCGCGTTCGTTGCGCCCCGACGCAATGAGCTGTCCGGACGAGTCGAACACGAGTGCCGCAACCGGAACGTCGCCGGTGGCGAGCGCGAGGCGTGCCTCGACGATTGCCTCGCGCATCCAATTCTGGTGGGTGGGCACCGCGCCTCCGTTCGCTAGGACATGGGTGGGCACCGCGCCTCCGTTCGCTAGATTGAGCCTATGCGAGTGCATGTAGCCGACCATCCCCTGATCACCCACAAGCTCACGGTTCTCCGTGACAAGACGACCCCCTCGCCGACCTTTCGCGCGCTCGCGGAGGAGCTCGTGACCCTGCTCGCGTACGAGGCAACCCGCGGGGTCCGCGTCCAGACCGTGACGGTCACCACTCCGGTCGGCGAGGCGAAGGGTCTCGCGCTGAGTGAACCGCGCCCGCTGGTGGTCCCGATCCTGCGCGCGGGGCTCGGGATGCTCGAGGGCATGGTCAAGCTGGTCCCCACCGCCGAGGTCGGCTTTCTCGGGATGGTACGCAACGAGGAGACCCTCCAGCCGGACATCTACGCCGAGCGACTCCCGGATGACCTGTCCAACCGCCAGTGCTTCGTGCTCGACCCGATGCTGGCCACCGGCGGCTCGCTGATCGCGGCGATCAACTACCTGTTCGACCGCGGCGCGGTGGATGTCACGTGCATCTGCCTGATCGCCGCACCGGAGGGTCTGGCCGCCGTCGAGGCGGCGACCGTCGGCCGCGAGGTCACCATCGTGGTGGGCGCGAAGGACGAGAAGCTCAACGAGGTCGGCTACATCGTGCCCGGTCTCGGGGATGCCGGTGACCGGCTGTACGGAACGGTTTAACCCCCTCTGGACCAAAGTGGTGAGTTGACATTTCCTGCGTCGGTGCAAGATACTTGCGCCATGACTGTCAACGCGCACGCCCTGACCTCCCTTGAGGCCCGTGGGACTGCGGGCACCATGGTGCCGCGCAGCGCTGACATGTGTTGTCGAATGTGTGCCTAATCGGCCCAGTGCCCAATAAGCACAGCGTGCCGAGCCCGGCCGGACAGGTCTGAGATGAACAATCCCTCAGAGCCAACGCTCCCCGGACTCCAGGATGCTGCCCCGCCGTCGGCGGGGACATCCACACCACCTTCGAACGACTTTCTACCGGAAGGACCGACCCCCGTGGCCGACCTTCCAGACACTCAAGGACTTGATCCCATGTCACTTGCAACTCTCGACGTCCCATCCAATCGACTCACCACCGGAACCGTTCCGGGCGGCAACCCCGAAACCTCTCCACGACTTCGCGCGGTGCCACCGGGCACCGAGGCGCGCGGCTTCGTGCTCTACGTCGGCCTCGGCGAGGCGAAGGCCGCCGAGGCGGGCACCGACCTCGGCTCCATCGTTGAGCAGCTCAAACAGCTGGCCGCTCAGCTCGCCCCCACCGTCGAGACCTACGCGGCGGTTGCACTCGCCCCACGCGGGGCCGGCGGCCGCGATGTGGATGTCGTGCGCCTCGCTCTCCAGGATCCCGCCGCCCTCGCGAAGCATCGTCACGCCGAGGAGCCACCGGAGAAGGTCCACAGCGGCGTGATCGTGGATGTCTCGCGCAAGCGCCTCGTGCTGGATGGGGAGACGGCCGCGCTCACCTACAAGGAGTTCGAGCTGCTGCAGTACCTGGTGCTGCGCGAGGGTCGCACGATCGAGCGCACCGAACTCATCAGCTCGCTCTGGGCTGACGGGGACGACGACGACATCCCGAACGAGCGCACCATCGACGTGCACGTGCGGCGACTCCGCTCGAAGCTCGGTGCGTACGAGGACATCGTGCGCACGGTGCGCGGCGTCGGATACCGGTTCGACCACCACGCGGATGTCTCGGTTCGGCACGCCTCGACGCCGAGTCCGGACTTCTTCTAACCGACGGGAATGGCGATCGGCATGCCCGCACTCGAGCGGCTGCCGATCGTTCATAGAAAATTCGCAGGAAAATAACGTTTAGGTAACTAGCGCTCCGTTACCTGACCGTTATATATTCATTTCAGCGGAAGTTGTTTGCTGTGGCAACATCTGCGGAATGTGATTGCAGGACACTCTTGGTGCAAGGGAGAGGGTCGGTTTCTAGCCTCTGAAACCGGCCCTCAATCCTGTTTAAGGGCGCCCCCGTTTAAGGGCGCCGCTCGGCGATATACCGTCGGGAGGAGATGACGCAGGGCGCGACGGAGGAACTCCTCCGTTCGTGCCTTTCGGGCCATTTGTCCTCCCGAAGGCGTCCGTCTAACAGGAAGCGGCGCCCGAAACGCACCACTTTCTCCTGTTGGCGACGGGTGGACCCCGAATCATCCTGTTGAGCAGGCAGCATCCGCCGTCGAAAGCACGCATCAATGCGAGCGGCGCTCACTCAATAGAGTTAGACGATGAGCGAACGCAGTAGCGCCGCCGTCGCGGCCTGGGAGGCGCTGTTCCGCGCGCAGGTTGCGGTCATTCGCGAGTTGGGGCGAGAGTTTCCGACCGGTGATATCTCGTTCAACGAGTACGACGTTCTCTTCAACCTGTCACGGCAGGACGGGCGACGGCTGCGCATCCGGGATCTCAGTCGGCACCTGCTGCTGACCCAGCCGTCCGTGAGCCGGATGGTCGATCGACTGGTCGCAAAGGGCCTCGTGCGCAAGGAGAAGGCCGACGGCGACCGGCGCGGCACGTTCGTCTGCCTCACCGATTCCGGCTACTCGCTCTACCGCCGAGTCGCGGTCTCGCACGCCAAGTCCATCGAACGGCACGTCGGCGGTGCGCTCGACGCGGACGAGTTGCACGCCCTGCAGGCGCTCACCGAACGCATCAGCAGCAGCGTCGAGGCGACGAACGGTCAGTCCAGACTCTGAGCCCAGCGTCGGCGTGCGCCGAAGATGGCCGCGATGGTTTTGGGTAGGCGCACGAGGCCGACGACAACCTCACGTGTCGACCTCGGCCATCCGGATTTGCTGGCGCGCAGGAACCTGCGGCCGCTCGGTCCCAACTCGAGAATTGCCAGTGCTCGCCGCATCTGGTCGGTGGGCTCGGCGATTTGCAGGCGCCACTGCGAATACCCCATCGACGGAAGCGTGAACTCGCAGGGCTGCTCGCCGAGCGCGATGATGAGCCGGTTCATTTCGGCGCACCCGCCCATCTCGCGGATCAGCTTCACAGTTATGCCGATCTCGCGAGCGTTCAGCAGCCGCGAGAACTGGTCGACGAAGTAGTCGAAATTGCTGCGGGCTCGCGACGCCCGACCGTCAAGGCCGTCGTGGCTGGCAAGAATCGCCGAGTTGATGCGGCCGAGGGTTCGCACGGTGTGACCGCGCAGCGGCACCTCCTTGTGACGCTCCCAGATCAGGTCGAATGTCGTCTCCGGATCGGCGAAGAATCCCGGGATGACCGCGTAGAGGATGAGGCCGGCCGGCTCATCGGGGTGCCTGAGCGCCAATCTGGCCGAGGGAAGGATTCGAAACCTTGGCGAAGAATTCGCATCCTGCCATCCCCGTGCCAGCAGTGCCTTCCGGAGATGCCGGATGGATGCCGGGTCGACGACGATCGACGCAAAACGCGAAATTCCCGGCGTGAGCAGCCCGTGAGCGTTGAGCACAGGGCCACCACCGAGCATCGCCCGGATGTGTAACTCCTTGCACAGCTCGATGACACTGATCGCGATGTGGTCTTTGCTCTCGCGAATGAGCGCATCCCGCGCTTTCGAGGATGTGGCGTCAGGGGTGGTCATGATCGCTCCACAGTGCCAAGCGTAATCATCCGGATGCCAACCCGATGCGGAACCCGCGCCCCCAAATCAGGCGGGAGGACGGCCCCCGACGATGCCCACCGCGCGTGCAGCGAGCCTCGCGCCGGCCTCCGCGGCGGCCCGCGAATCGTGCGACGCTATCCACTCGCTCAGGAATCCCGCGCAGAACGCGTCGCCCGCGCCGGTCGGGTCGACGGTCTTCGCGGGAACGACCTCCACGAGCATCGTGCCGCTCCTGCTGGCGACGATGATGCCGGCCGAACCGAGAGTGAGGGCCACAAGGGGGAAGCTCTTCGCGAGCTTCTGCGCGATCGCCTCAGGGTCGTCGAGGCCGGTGAGTTCCCTGCCCTCGTCGAGGCTGGGGAACAGCAAGTCGGCACCGGCGATCGCTCCGAGGAATCTCTTCGCGCCGAAGTCGGCCATGAACCCGGCGGATGCCGCATCCACCGACACGTGCACTCCGCGTGACTTCGCTCGCTTGATGAGCCGGGTGAAGCCGACGGTTTCGGTTCTGCCGAAGAGGCTGTATCCGGTGAAGTGCAACGCGGCCGCTCCGTCGAGGATCGCATCCGATACCGACTCGGGATCGAGTGCCGCGTTAGCTCCGCGCTCGGTGAGCATGCTTCGCGTGTCGCCATCGACGAGGATGACGATGGTACCCGTGGGCAGTTCGTGGTCTCCGGCCAGCATCGGCCGTACCCCGGCCTCACGAAGCACGCGGGTGTGACGATCGAGGTCGAGAACGCCGACCCGACCGACGAAGTCGACTGCGGTGCCCAGCGTCGCAAGCCAGGTCGCAGTGTTCGCCGCTGATCCGCCGCCACGGCGTTCGATCGTCGAGGGCGTGTCCGTGTCGGCACGAATGGGGCCGCTCGGTGTCGCAATGACGTCATCGATCACATCGCCGAATACGACGATGCGAGTGTCACCGTCAGCCATTGAGCTGCGACCACTCGGTCGCTATTTTGCCCGCCACACGCACATTATTGCGCGCGAGATCCAAATTGACCTCGAGACTCCGCCCCTCGGAGGCCTGAACGATGTAGCTCAGCAGAAACGGGGTGACGGCCTTTCCGCGCACTCCGGCCTCCTCGGCGGCGACAAATGCCTCTTCGAGTACCCGGTCGTGCTCCGCCGGATCCCACTGTTGTTCCTTCGGAATCGCATTCGCGACGACGATCCCCTGCCCGTGGCCGAGCTCGTCCTGGGATCGCATGATCGCGGCAACCTCGGCTGCGGTGTCGACCGACCAGTCGAGCACATGTGCCGACTCCGTCAACCAGAAACTCGGGAAAATCTTCGTGCCATACCCGATGACCGGGACGCTGAGCGACTCGAGACGTTCGAGCGTCGCGGCGATGTCGAGTACCGACTTCACTCCCGCACTGACCACCGTGATCGGTGTCACGGCGAGGGTCGAGAGATCGGCGGACTCATCAAAGGTGGTCGAGGCTCCCCGGTGCACGCCGCCGAGGCCGCCCGTCGCGAAGACCCTGATGCCCGCCATTGCGGCGAGGTGCGCCGTTGCGGCCACCGTCGTCGCGCCGCTCGCGCCGCGTGCGGCAAGGATCGGGAGGTCGCGCACGCTGGCCTTGGCGAGGTCCTCATCGGCGATCCGGCGGATGCCCTCGGCGTCCAGCCCGATTTGGGGGACGCCATCGAGCACCGCGATGGTCGCAGGCGTGACGCCGGCATCGAGCAGGATCTGCTCGAACTCCACGGCGGCCGCATGATTGCGTGGCCGCGGCAGCCCATGGCTGATGATGGTGGATTCGAGGGCGACGACGGGACGATTGTCTGCGAGAGCGGCAGCGACCGCGTCGGAGACCAATAGGTGAGTACTCATGCTGCGCCTAACTTACCTGCCAAAAAAGTCCGCGACGTTTCGTTCCTACTTGAGCAGCCGGGAGAGCACTCGGTCGGCCAACGGCTTGCCGCCGGTCTGGCACGTCGGGCAGTACTGGAGCGTCGAGTCGGCAAAGATCACCTGGCGCACGGTGTCGCCGCAGACCGGGCAGGGCAGCCCGTTGCGTCCGTGCACGCGCATGTTGGATTTCTTCTCCGCCTTGAGCTCGGATGCGGCGAGCCCGTCCGCTCGTGCGATGGCCTCGCGGAGAGTCGTCTGCATCGCGTCGTAGAGGTGCGCGACATCCTCGGGCGCCATCGAGGCGGGTTTGAACGGCGACATCCTGGCGACGTGCAGGATCTCATCCGAGTAGGCGTTGCCGATGCCGGCGATCACCGACTGGTTGCGGAGTACGCCCTTGATCTGCGCACGGCCGGAACGACCGAGGATGCCCGCGAACGCCTCCTCGGTGAAGGTCGGGTCGAGCGGCTCCGGGCCGAGCTTTGCGATCCCGGATACCTCGAGTGGGTCGTGCACGAGGTAGATCGCGAGACTCTTCTTCGTTCCGTACTCCGTCACGTCGAAGCCAGACCCGTCGTCGAGAATCAGACGCGCCGTCAGCGGCCCGCGGCCGAGCGCCTTCGACGGCTGCGGTGCCGAATCGCGCCAGCGAATCCATCCCGCGCGAGCAAGATGCATGACCAGATGGATGTCGCCGATCTGGAAGTCGAGGAACTTGCCGTGTCGCGAGGCGCCATCGATGGTCCGGCCGACCAGCGCGTCCACCGAGATCTCGAATGTCTTGAGCGCCGAGAACGACAGGATGTCCAGTCGCTTGATCTCGCGCCCGATCAGCCTGGTGCCGAGATCGGCAACCAGCGCGGTGACTTCGGGCAGTTCTGGCACCCGCCCAGTATCTCGCGATGGCGAGATATCCGCTTCGGCCGAGCAGCCGAATGAGGGTGGCCCGCAATACGGTGAGAGGGTGGCCATGCAGAGCATCAGTCGCCGGGAAGCGCGCCAGATCGCGGTGCGCGCCGCCCTGCTGGACGCCGCCCGGCCCGACGACGTTCTGAGCATGGTCCGTGGCATCGCGATGCTGCGCGTTGAACTGACTACGACGGTCGCTCCCGCCGCCGACCACATCGCGTGGTCCCGGCTTGGCCAGTCCTACCGCCCCGAGGACCTGACGCAGACACAGGGCGTCGGCCTGCTCTTCGAACGCGGGTGGATGCTGCGGCCGATGTCCGACCTCGGGCTGTACCTCGCCGGCATGCGCACCTGGGCCGACCGCGCGAACGCTCGAGGCTGGATGGACGCCAACGCGGACTTTGCCCAGGGCATCCTCGATCGCATCGCGGATCTCGGCCCCCTGACCTCGCGCGACATTCCCGACGAGGCATTCGTGCCGTGGCCGTCGACGGGCTGGACCAACAATCGAAACGTCACCCAGATGCTCGAGTGCCTGCATATGTCCGGCGAGCTGGCGGTCGTCGGTCGCGCCGGTCGACTCCGCATCTGGGATCTCGCCGAGCGAGTGTTCCCGCAGGTGGACGAGGTTCCGGCCGACGAGTCTCGGCGCGTCCGCAGCGAGCGCCTGCTCACAGCATGCGGGGTCATGCGCGACAGCATCGCTGTCTCGCCGACCGAGTTGCACGGCGTCGTTCCGGTCGGAGTGCCGGTGACGATCGAGGGCGTCCCAGGCAAGTGGCGGGTCGACCCAGAGCAACTCGGTCGACCGTTCGAGGGCCGCACCTCGATCCTGTCGCCGTTCGACCGGCTGATGACCGACCCGCACCGCGTGGCCAGGCTGTTCGAATTCGACTACACGCTCGAGATGTACAAGCCCGCGGTCACAAGAGTGTGGGGCCAGTTCGCCCTCCCGATCCTCCACGGCGACGCCCTCATCGGAAAGCTGGATGCCCGTTCCGACTACGACACCGGCCGGTTCGTCGTTCACCGGGTGCACGAGGACGTGCCATTCACCGCATCGGTGCGGGCGGCTGTCGACCAACAGATCGACTTCTTCGCATCCTGGCTGCGTCTGAGCATAGAAAGAGAGTGACACCATGACCCGCTACGCGATCGACGCCATCACGGCAATCCGGCTCGTGCGCGAAGGGCTGACCGTGCCCGACGAGCACCAGCTCGTTGCTCCGAAGTCGCTGCAGACCCAGGCGATGTCGCAGCTGTATCGCGAGGTGCGCGCCGGCGCCCTGAGCGAGGACGACGCGCGCGCCGTCCTGGACGGCATCACGACGATGCGCATCCGACTGCTGGGCGACCGCGTGTCCCGGGGTCGTGCGTGGCGCATCGCTGAGCAACTCGACTGGGACGACACCGCGAACGCCGAGTATGTCGCGATCGCCATGCTGCAGGCCGACGTATTCGTCACGGTCGATGATCGGCTTGCCCGCGACGTCGAGGGGATCGTTACTACTGCGCCGTTTGAGGTGCTCCTGACAACTCGCTGAGTCCGCGCGCCTCCGCGACCGCGAGGCCACGCTCCGATTCGGGGAATCGCTCGAATGCCGCACGGACCTGGGCGGCATCCAGATTGGCGCCGAAGAGCTCGCTCCCCGGCTCGAGTCGGATCCCGTCCGCGAGGCGACCGGCGATCACCGGGTCGAAGCCCAGCGCATCCACGATGGATGCGACCACCGCGAGGTCGTCCGGGCTGTCGCCGACGATCGCAATTGCCTTGCGCTCGGGATCTCCCGTTGGTCGCGATCCCTCGTCGAGGTCGTGGTAGCCCATGTGATTGAACGCCTTGACGACCCGCGACTCGGGCAGGAATCCCTGAACGATTTCGCTCGACGACGTTCGGAGGTCGGTGAGGTCGTCCCGGATGCCGTCGATCTCCCACCAGTAGTTCATGGTGTCGATGACTAGCTTGCCCCGCAGTTCTTCAACCGGAAGAGTGCGGTACTTGCCGAGCGGCAGGGCCAGCACGACGACATCCGCCCCGCCGGCGGCGGCCGCCGCGGTAACGGCAACGGCGCCCGGTGCCAGCACCTCTGCGGTGAGCGCGATTCTCGCCGGATCGCCGGAGCCGGCAATGAGCACTCGGTAGCCGGCCGAGAGCGCGAGGCGGGCGAGCACGGTGCCGACCTTGCCCGCACCGAGGATTCCGAGGGTAAGCGGAGCCTTAGGCATTGACGGACTCCCTCTCCAGCAGCTCGGCGACGCGCGGACGCACCTCGTTACCCAGCAGCTCGATGGTTTGCGCGCGAGCCTCGACGGGGAGCCCGCTGATGTCGTACTTCAGGTCGAACCGGCTCAGGTGCAGGCTACGCGCGACGCTCGCGATCTTCTGCGCGACGGTTTCCGGCGACCCGACGAAGAGAGCACCGGTCGACAGCTCAGCGTCGTAGCGCTGGCGGGTGGGCGCATAGAACCCGCGCTCCTTGCCCAGGGTCTCGACGACCGGCTTCCAGTAGGTCCACCACATGTCGGCGGCCTCCTCGTCCGTCGGGGCGATCAGGCCGAGGGAGTGCTGCCCGACTGGCTGCACCGGCAGCCCGAACTGCTCGAGCGCGCGGAAGTAGAGGTCGACGTGACCCGCGAATCGCTCCGGCTGCCCACCGATGATCGCCAGCATGAGCGGCAATCCGTACTGGGCGGCGCGGATTACCGAGTTCGGGCTGCCACCGACGCCAATCCAGGTCGGGATGCCGCCCGGTTGCATCCGGGGATGCAGGGTCTGGTCGACCAGTGGTGCGCGTACCGTGCCCGACCAGGTCACGGACTCCTCGCGCTGCAGCTTCATAAACAGTTCGAGCTTCTCCTCGAAGAGTTCCTCGTAGTCGGCCAGGTTGTAACCGAACAGAGGGAAGGACTCGGTCGCGGATGCGCGGCCCAGCACCAGTTGTGCGCGGCCATTGGACACCGCATCCAGCGTCGAAAACTCGTTGTAGATGCGCACCGGATCGTTGGTGCTCAGGACCGTTACGGACGTGCCGAGCTTGATGCGCTCGGTGGCGGTCGCGATCGCGGCGAGGAGAACCGGGGTCGCCGAGTCGACGAAGCCTTCGCGGTAGTGCTCGCCCACGCTGAACACATCGAGGCCGACGGACTCGGCCAGCTTCGCCTCCCTGACCAGGAGCCGAAGAGTCTCGGCGTCGCTCAGTACGCGGCCACCCTCTGTCGGTACGTCTCCGAACGAGTTGAGCCCAAGTTCGAATGTTGCGGTTGCCACAGGTTGCTCCTTCTGAACATATTGACATGTCAATTATGCGTCGATATGATTGACATGTCAATTTACGGAGGTCAGCGTGAACGAATCGACGACGCCCCGGGCGCGGCGGTCGCCCACGCCCGGCGAGCTCAGCGCGTGGCGAGGGTTCATCGAGGCCTCCGAGCGGATGCGCGTGATCATGGGCTCCAGGCTCCAGACGGACTCTGGACTGTCGACCGGCGACTACTCGGTGCTGCTCAGCCTCACCGAGTCGCCGGATAACCGCGTGCGCTCATCTGAGCTCGCGACGAAGGTCGGCTGGGAGCGCAGCCGCCTGTCCCACCACCTCGGCCGGATGGAGCAGCGCGGGCTCATCCGCCGGGAGGAATGCCTAACCGACAACCGAGGCGCGGAGGCCTGCCTCACCGCGGCCGGCGCCGATGCCTTTCGCCGCGCATCCGCCCCCCATCTGCACGCGGTGCAGGAACTGTTCGTGAGCGCCCTCAGCCCCGAGCAGCTCGACGCCGTCGCCGAAATCTCGGCGGCGCTGTCCTCACACCTCGAGTCGCTGTAACCACCCGACCCGGTTACCGTACTGTCGATTGGGCAAGCGCTCACTCGTCACCCTCGTGTAGCGCCAGACGGCGCACGAATAACGAAGGAACGACCATGACGACAACCACGACCCACATCACCGGAGTCCGCACCGTCAGCATTCCCGTCGAGAGCCAGGATGAGGCCCTCCGGTTCTACGTCGAGACGCTTGGCTTCCGGCTGTTGCGCGATGCGCCGACGCCGAACGGTCGCTGGATTGAACTCGCTCCGGGCGACGACGGCATCATCCTCACCCTCGAGCCCGCGGCCGCGGGCATCACCCGCGGCGCCATCGGCATCCGCTTCACCACCGTCGACATCGACGCGGCGCATGCCGCCCTCACCGATCGCAAGGTGGAGGCCGACGAGATCCTGCGCTGGCCCGGCATCCCGGCCATGTTCGCGTTCCGCGACCCGGACGGCAACGCCTTCTCCATCACCGCGATCGTCTAGCGAACGGGCCTAGCGCTTGTTCCCGGTGAGGAGCAGAACGCCGCTCAGTCCGATCATCATGCCGCCGCCGACCGCAGACATGCGGGAGATGCGCTTCGGGTTGGTGGCGAACCAGTTTCGCGCCGAACCCGCGAGAATCGCCCAGACCGAGTCGCTCAGCAGGGCGATGAATACGAAGATCATGCCGAGAATGACGAACTGCCACTGGATCGCGCCAGCGCTCCGGTTCACGAACTGCGGGAGAACCGCGACGAAGAACACGAGCGACTTGGGGTTGGTCACGCCCACGATGAAGCCCTGCAGGAACACCCGACCCGGAGAGGTCGACCTCGGGCGCTCCTCGGTCGCCTTGGCCAGGTTGTCGTTGCGGTGCCGGATGGCCTGGATTCCGAGGTAGGCGAGATAGCACGCACCCACGATCTTGATGATCGTGAACACGACGATGGAGGCCGAGACGATCGCGCCGACTCCGAACGCGACAGCGAACACGACGGGGACGACGCCGGCCTCATTCCCGAGCACACTCAGCATGCCGGCACGGCGGCCAAGCGCAAGCGATCGTCCAATCACAAACAGGACGCTCGGCCCCGGAATGACGATGATGATGGCGCTCGCGAGGATGAACGCGAGCAGCGTGCTGACGGAGATCACGCCTCACGCTATCGCGGCGTCAGTCCCATTTGCGATTCGGAATGAGGTCATCCATCCACGGCGCGATGTCCACCTCGTTGCCCTCGGAGTCGGCGAGGGTCCACCAGTCGGGAGCGTGGGCGTCGCTCACGATGTGCCCGCCGGCCGCGAGCGCAGCGGCGATGCGCTCGTCCGCCTGGTCGCGGGGCAGGGAGATGTCGATGTGAAACCGGTTGCGCTGCGGTCTCGGCGCATCCATCTGCTGGAACCACACGTTCGGGGAGTGCCACAGCGGATCCTCGATGTCTTCATCGCCGGACTGGCTGTAGCCGAGAACGGCCTTCCAGAACGGGAGAACTTCGGGGATGGCCATCGCGTCGATCGCGATCTGGATGGTTTGTACCTTCGACGGGTCGGCCGGGATGTCCAGCTCGCGTGCAGCCGCGGAGATCTGTCTCGCCAGTGCGATGTCGAGATCGGTGAGCCGCCCGATGCTGTACGTCCAGACCCGCACGATGACGCCGTTGTACCGGAGGTCGATGTCGGGGTGATGACCCGCTGCAATCGCGATCTTCGCGATCGCGTCGACCAGCGCGACACCCTTCTCGAAGGACCCGGTCGCGAAAAAGGTCTTGGCGCCGTTGTAGACGACCCGCCAGTCCTCCACACCCTCCGCCTCATGGAACTGTGTGCCGACGACGCGTTCAACCATGATTGCCTCCCTCGTTTTCCGTTATACCCGCGGGCACGGACAATCGGCGTCGAATCGAGTCATGCTATTGACTCCTGTCTTCAATTCATGTTAATTGATACTCACATGAATTAGAGACGGGAATCCGGTGAACCAGTCACATCAAACATCCATCGTGCTAGCGGCAACGGCCGGGGCCCTCGCGATCTGCCTAGGACTGGTTGGATGCGCGGCCGCCACGGTGCCCGGTGCTGCCCCGAGTTCGTCGGCTAAATCCGGATCGGGCTCGTCCGCCGCTCCGGTCAGCAAGGTCGACGCTTCCGATCCGTGCGCGCTGGTCACCGAAGCCGAAGCCACGACGGCCCTTGGGGCAGATCCCGGCGCGGGCATCAGCTCAACGCAGGGTTCGGCGAATTACTGCACCTACGGCACCTACCCGAGAAGCGTCCTGATTGCGTCCACACCGACGGATGGCAAAACGACGTACGACGCCACCAAGGCACTTCGGGGAAGCAACAACGACGCGGTCACGATCCAGGGGCTTGGAACCGAGGCGTTCAAAGACACCGGGCCGAACAACGGGGGCGCGGACGTCTTCTTCTACCAGGGCGACGCGTATGTCTCGGTCACGATGGTAACGGCGGATGGTGCCCAGGCGTCGTCTCCCGATCCCCTGGCGCTCGCGATGGCGAAGGCGGCCGCGGGACGGCTGTGACTGCCCGTCGCACCGGCGTCACCAGGCGTTGAGGCCGACGCCCAACCACGCGGCGAGGGCGTCAATCTCCGCGCGCACCATCTCGTCTTCCTCGGGCTCGAACGGCAGCAGCTCATGCACCGCGGTCACCAGGAGTGCCTCCCGTTCCTTGTTGACCTCGGCGTCGAGGAGGCCGACGAAACGGTCGCCCATCAGGATGGGATGCGCGAAGAAACCGTACTTGCGCTGCGCCTTCGGCTTGAACTGCTCGAGCACGTAGTGAAAGTCGAACACCTCCTGCAGGCGGGGACGATCGAAAAGCATCCCGTCGTACGGGCTGAGAAATGCGACCCGGCCACCCTCGTCGTTCTCGAGCGCGGCGATCGCCTCTGGGTCGACCCGATACTTCCACGCACTGCCCTCCACGGTCGCGAGCTCGCCCGCCATTCCGACACCAGACCAAGGCGACTTCTGCTTGGCGATTCCAATGGAATGCAATCGGCGCTCGCCGAGCAGCACCTGCGCGTCTTCGAACTCGTATTCGGGTATGTCCTTCGGGTACACGCGTTCGGCGAGGTCCCAGCGACGCTGCCTGCCCTCCCGGCCAACGATCGCGACCTCACCCTGCCACAGTAGGAAGTCGAGCATCC
>JAUZFP010000141.1 GCA_030838475.1 Actinomycetota bacterium | reverse complement strand
ATATCCCGCGGCGACGAAGAAGGTCGCGATGATGAGGGCGATTCGCGGAGAGGTCCGGTTCGCCAGGATCGGGAATAACAGGGCGCCGATGATGAGTGAAATCAGGTAGATGCCGACCACGACGGTGATGCCGCCGGAGCTGAGCCCGAGGCCCGCGCCCGACTTCGGGTCTGCCCCCGCGAACGTCGCGAGTGGCGTCTGCGCGCCGAGGAGGCTGATGCCCACGAGACCGGCGGTGATCTGAATCGGCCACATGTTCGGCTGGCGGAACACGCGGATGTCGACGGCGGGATCCTTCTGCCTCAGCTCGAACAGGGTCCACGGAATGAAGACCAGCACTCCCACCGCCATCATCGCGTACACCCACAGCTGGCCGGGCCCAACGATGCGAAGGAAGGCGAGCCCGCCGGTGATCAGCAGAAGGCCGATGGTCAGCAACACGAATCCCATTGCGTCGAGACTGCGGCCAGGGAGCGGCTGGGACTCTGGCACACCGAACAGGATCGCGAAGAACACGAGAGTGACGGCGATCGCAGGGACCAGCAGGGTCAGAGTGACGTTGCCGCCGAAGACGTCGATGAGGTTACCCCCGGCGACATCGCCGATGATCGCCCCTAGTTCGAGCGCCACAACCAGGAAGCCCGCAGCCCGACGGGTCTGGGACGCGCTGCGTCCGCTGCGGCGACCCTTGTCGAAGATGAGCGCGACTTCGAGGGGCAGCCACACGACGTAGAAGCCCTGCAGAGCGAACGCGATGAGGTAGGGCCAGAAGCTGTCGGCGAAGGGAAGTGCCCAGGTCGCGAGTCCGGTCAGGATGGTAGAAATCAGCAGGATGCGCTTATGCCCGAACATGTCGCCGAGCTTCGCGAGGAACGGCACCACGATCGCCGACAGCAGCAGCTGGGCGGCCTCGAACCAGTTGTATTCGGCGGTCTCGATGTGCAGGTGCTTGATCAGCGTGGGGATCAGCGGGATGTAGTACCCCTGCAGAATTCCGCTGGTCAGTTCGAGGAGGAACAGGAAGCCGATGAGGCCGAAGGTGATGCTGCCGGGCCGCGCCTTTGCGGATTCCGTCGGGTTGTGAGTGCTGGTCATTCTCGGATGCTAGTAGCTTTCTTGACTGTGAGCCCTCAGCCTCTCAGCGAACTCATTGATCCGGGTTGGGCGGAAGCGCTCGCGCCCGCCCAGGCCGAAGTGACCCGCCTCGGCGACTTCCTGCGCGCCGAGACGGCGGCCGGTCGCGGCTACCTGCCGAGCGGTCCCTATGTGCTGCGCGCCTTTACCTATCCCTTCGCGGACGTGCGCGTTCTGATCGTCGGCCAGGACCCGTACCCGACCCCCGGGCACCCGGTCGGTCTCTCGTTCTCGGTCGAGCCGAGCGTTCGTCCGGTTCCGCGGAGCCTCCAGAACATCTACAAGGAGCTGCACGACGATCTCGGCCTCGCCGTGCCTGCGAATGGCGACCTGACGCCGTGGGCGGCGCACGGCGTGCTCTTGCTCAACCGCGTGCTCACGGTGCGGCCCGGGGCATCCGGTTCGCATCGGGGCGTCGGGTGGGAGGCGGTCACCGAGCTGGCGATTCGGGCGCTCGTGTCCCGCGGCACACCCCTCGTTGCGATCCTCTGGGGCCGCGACGCGGGCACGCTTCGCCCGCTACTGGGGTCGACCCCGATCATCGCGTCCGCACATCCGAGCCCACTCTCGGCAAGTGGCGGGTTTTTCGGCTCGCGACCATTCAGTCGCGCAAACGAGCTACTCGTCGAGCAGGGAGCGGCTCCCGTCGACTGGTCGCTACAAAGCTAGGATTCCCCCGTGCTTGAAGAGGAATACGACCAGCGCAGGCAACTGCCGCCTCACCTCAGACCCGCGCCCCCTGCTGAGCCCGGTTTCGAATACGAGATCCGCCCCGCGACTGCGGAAGACCTTCCGAACGTCCGCGAGATCTACAACCACTACGTTCTCAACTCGTCGGTGACGTTCGACGAGAAGCCGCTGACCCTCGTTGCGCTTCGCAAGAAATTCGCCGTCGCCACGAAGCTGGCGATGCCGTACCTCGTCGCAGAGAATCCGCGCGGAAATTTGCTCGGTGTCGCGTGGGTGTTTCCGTGGCAGGGCGACACGGCCTCGCGAAAGGTTGTTGAGGTGTCGATCTACCTCGGTCCCGCGGCGACGGGAAAGGGCCTCGGAAAGGTGTTGCTCGAGCGCCTGCTCGCCGATGCGAAGACCGCCGGCATCCGCGAGGTCATCGCGGTCATCGCCGACAGGGGCGCCGAGGCGTCCATCCAGATGCACAAGAAGTTCGGCTTTAAGGAGATCGGACGGATGGGGAAGGTCGGCTACAAGTTCGATCGCTGGCTGGGAACCGTGATGCTCCAGAAGAAGCTCAGGTAAGGATCACTCAGTGCTGCTTTGCGGCACCGAGTTCCAGCAGTCCGACCCCGGCAATCACGAGGACCATCCCGACGATCTGCTGCCAGGTCAGCGACTCGTGGAAGACCAGCCAGCTGATTACGGCAACGACGACAACGCCGGCTCCGGCCCAGATCGCGTACGCGATACCGAGCGGAACGCCGGCGCGAAGGGTGAACGACAAGAGGACGAACGAGAGGACGTAGCCGACGCCGACGATGATGTAGGCCCACCAGGCGCTCTTCGGTCCGCTCGCGAACTTGAGGAAGCTGGTCGCGATGACCTCGCTGATGATTGCTGCGGCGAGGTAGAGGTAGCCCATAACGCCCAAGCTACCAACTACCTCGCCGCCGTTTTCGCGACTAGTTCTTCGGGGTTGCGCGACGGAGGACAAAGAATCCGGCGATCGCGGAAATGGCGGCTGGGAGCAGCAGCCAGACCGTGATGCCGACCGGGCCGGACTGGTCGATCCATCGACCGACGACATCCCAGTGGTGGCCGAGCGTGAAGTAGGCGACGGAGGCGAGAATTATCACCGCGATGATGGCGAAGAAAGCGGTGAGCCCCGTCGCCCGCCATCGAACGTAGAACGCCGCGCCCGCCGTGCCGATGAAGAGCAGGAACAGGAATGCGCAGAAGTACATCACGAACCTCAGCAGCCAGAAGCTGTTGGTGAACCACAGCGGAGCGAACATCCGACCGCCAACACCCCAGCCGTTGGTCGCGATCTCAATCACGCTCATGATCGTGAGCACCACGGCGAAGCCGAACGACAGCGCGACAAACGCGAGTGTCGAGCCGAGATAGAAATCACGCCGGGTGACTCCGAAGCCGAGAGAGAAGGGGAACGTTCGCGAAATCGCCTGCACCGCGATCACGATCCCGTACACGTAGATATACGAGACGGCACCCGAGTAGCCGAGGTGGATGCCGGAGACCGCGCCGTTGCTGGCCGCGACGATGATCCACCAGATCGCCAGATTGAGCAGGAAGATGGCTCCCAGCACGATCAGCGGCATGTACAGGATCTGGAACCGGTTCACGAAATGCAGTTTGATGACGGCGAAAACACGCCGCGCGGACTCGTTGGAGCGGGACGCGGGAAGCGCCGGGGCGAGGGCGGTCATGACTGGGCTCCAAATTCTGCTTCGGGAATACTGGTCTTGCGAACGATGAGTTGTTGAAGGGACACCGGGCCGAGCTCAAGGCCGGCTGAGGCCGCGGCCGTGCGATCGGCGGAGTCCAGCTTCTCGACCGTGATTGAACTGAGTCCGCCGATCCCCTCGCGATGAAGAACGGTGCGCTTCCCCACGAATGCCTCGACGGTGGACTTCGTTCCGGAGATCGTCGTCGCGGAACCGCGCAGTGTGTCGGCGTTCTCGTCGATGATGAGCTTGCCGTCGTCGATCACGAGAACGTGCTCGAGAAGCGCGCTGACCTCGTCGATCAGATGGGTCGAAAGGATCACCGTTCGCGGGTGTTCGCCAAAATCCTCGAGCAGGCGATCGTAGAAGATCTGGCGCGCCACCGCGTCGAGCCCGAGGTACGGCTCGTCGAAGAACGTGAGGGGGGCGCGGGAGGCCAGGCCAACGATGACGCCGACGGCGGAGAGTTGGCCGCGGGACAGCTTCTTTATGCGCCGGTTGACCGGTACCCGGAACTCGGAGATCAGACGGTTGGCGAACTCCGCATCCCAGTTCTGGAAGAACCAGGGCGCGCTCTCGAAGACGTGCCGCGGCTTGAAGTCGTCCGGATACGCCTGGCTCTCCTTGATGAAGCAGATGTTGCCGAGTACCGCGGCGTTCTCCACCGGCGACTGGCCGAACACGCGGATGCTGCCATCGCTCGCGAACTGTTGCCCGGTGAGTAGTTGCATCATGGTGGTCTTGCCGGCGCCATTGCGGCCGAGCAGTCCGTAGATGGTGTTCTCTTCGACTCGGAAGCTGACGTCATCCACCGCGGTGAATTTTCCGAATCTCTTGGTGAGGCCGTTGACCTCGACGACGGTGGTCATACCGTGTCCCCTTCATGTATTGGTGCTGCCTGGATCATGCTGACGAGTTGTGCCTGGCTGAGGCCGATCTTTGTGGCCTCCGCAATGAGTGGTCGAACGAATTCGGCCTCGAACTGCTCGCGGCGCTTCTTAACCAGGCGAGCCTGAGATCCGGTCGCGACAAACATTCCGATGCCCCTCTTCTTGTAGAGAATTCCGTCGTCGACCAGGAGGTTGACGCCCTTGCCCGCCGTGGCGGGGTTGATGCGGTAGAACGCGGCGAATTCGTTGGTCGAGGGGACCTGGGTCTCCTCGTGGAGATTTCCGGCGAGGATGTCGTTCTCGATGGCTTCCGCGATTTGCAGGAAGATCGGACGCGAGTCATCCATGGCCGGCTCCGGGCCTCGCTGGTTCATTACTCATGTAACTAACCAACCAGCCTTGAGTCATTCTGTCAAGACGAATTTTCGGCGGAAGTAGTGTGAGGTCATGTTTGAGTTGCATCACCTCTCGGCCCAGGAGCAGTGGGACTGGCTTCATCGCGGCGAGATCACTCCGACCGAACTGGTGGCGCATTATCTCGAGCGCATCCATCGGCTGAATGGGGAACTCGGCGCGTTCACCACCGTCACCGCGGAGGCAGCACTCGAGCGGTCGGCTGCGCTCGCCGGTCTCGTCCCCGCCACGGCTCCGCTGTGGGGAGTTCCCTTCGGCGACAAGGACCTCGTACGCCGGGCCGGCGTGCGAACCACCTTCGGCTCGCGCCTGTTCGCCGACTTTGTGCCCGACCGCTCCGACGAGTTGGTCGAGGTGCTCGATGCGGCCGGGGCCATCAGCCTTGGCAAGACGAACGCGCCCGAATTTGGCATGCCGAGCTACACCGAGTCACTTGTGGCGCCTCCCGCCCGCAACCCCTGGAATCTCGAACTCGGCGCAGGCGGCAGCAGTGGCGGAGCGGCCGTGGCCGTCTCGGCCGGGCTGCTGCCCTTCGCGCCGGGGTCGGATGGCGGCGGCTCCATCCGGATTCCGGCCGCGGCCACGGGCCTCGTCGGCGTGAAGCCGGGTCGCGGTCTTGTTCCTGCCGGTTCCGGCCTGACGACGTTGGGTGGGCTGGTCACCAGCGGGCCGATCGCTCGCAGTGTGGCGGATGCCGCCATGCTGCTCGATGCGATGATCGCAGGCTCCGCCTATCGCTTCTCGGTGCGCTCGCCGGGCTGGCAAGGCGGGCCCCTCCTGAGCGCGGCGACGCGGGGGGAGGGGCGCTTCCAGCTGGGAGTGATGACGACCTCGCCGTGGGATGACGCGTACGAGATCACGTTGTCGCCGGGAGCCCGCGCCGCCCTCGACTTTGCCCTGGTCGAACTCGCGGCGATTGGTCATGGCGTCGAGGAGTTCGCGCTCGAGCCGGACGGCAGCTACGCGCCCGCGTTCCGGACCGTCTGGCAGGCGGGCGCATCCGATATCCCGGCCGAGGGCGTCCAGCTCGAGCTGCTCGAACCACTCACCCGATGGCTGGTTGAGCGCGGCCGGGCGTTGTCGGCGCGCCAACTCGTCGACGCCCTGTCGGCGCTGTCGGAGTTCGAGCGTTCGATCATCCGGCAGTTTGAGAGCTTTGACGCTGTGCTCACTCCCGCGATGGCGCTGACGCCGCGTCCCGTCGGCTGGTACTCGGCCGACGATCCGGAACTGAATTTTGCGCAGCAGGTCCAGTACACGCCGTTCACCTCGTTTGCGAACGTCACCGGGTTGCCCGCACTCACCCTTCCGGTGTTCCAAACGGTGGACGGGATTCCCATGGGCGTCCAGCTGGTCGGGCGGCCCGGCGGAGAGGCGACTCTGCTGTCAATTGGCGCGCAGCTCGAGCGCCGCATCGGCTGGCACCGGCGGCATCCGGCGGCCTGGTAGTCGTCGCGCGCTCGACTAGTTCGGTATGACGAAGACGTTGTCGACGAGCAGCTGCATCACCGCGTCGCTCGACGCCTGAAACCAGTACCCATCGATGAACAGGTACTCGTCCGGGTAGTCGGCCGTGTCGGTGTTGGCGAACAGCATGCCGTGGTCCTTCTCTGCACCGACGTAGCCGGTCGAAGTGAGAGTTTGTTGCTGTGTTTTGACCTGCTCATCCGTGATCGCCGAGAACGCGTAGTCGACGTTGCTCGACGAGTCCGGATACGACCACTGGCAGAGGATTCCGCCGTAGGTCGAAAAGGAGACCAGGTTGGACCCGATGTTCTGCATGCGCTCGAGGTAGTCGGACTGGAGCGTGAACCCGTCCGACTTCTTCGACTTGAAGACCGCCAGAGTCGCCGGCGGAAGGATTGTGCTGCAGGTGTACTTCAATGCCGCAAACGTTGGCGTTGGCGTTGGAGTCGGCGTTGGTTTTCCCGCGGCCGTCGTCTTGGTGGGTGCCGCCGACGGGGGAGCGGACGAGGTCGGCGAACACCCAGCGAGCGCCGCCAGCGTCGCGATCGCGAGGGCGCCAACGGCGCACCGGAGTGCAATCGAGAGACCAGACATGGTTTCAAGGATAGGCCAGTAAGTTTTCGCCGGTCGGGGAATCGCCTGTCTCTTCCTGCGCCGGAGTCCGGTACTTTGCCCAATACAGTGGCACCATGGCTGGCGGTTTGCGCAGGATTGCGGTGGTGT
>JAUZFP010000134.1 GCA_030838475.1 Actinomycetota bacterium | reverse complement strand
TGGCCGAATTCATTTACACGATGGTCCGCGCCCGAAAAGCGGTCGGCGACAAGCTCATCCTCGATGACGTCACGATGTCGTTTTACCCCGGGGCAAAGATCGGCGTGGTCGGCCCGAACGGCGCCGGCAAGTCCACGATCCTGAAGATCATGGCGGGTCTCGACACCCCTAGCAACGGCGAGGCCCGGCTGAGTCCCGGGTACTCCGTCGGCATCCTCATGCAGGAGCCCGAACTCGACGAGTCCAAGACCGTGCTCGAGAACGTGCAGGAGGGCGTCGGCCCGATCAAGGCCAAGGTCGACCGGTTCAACGAGATCTCGATGGCGATGGCCGACCCGGATGCCGACTTCGACACCCTGCTCGCCGAGATGGGCACGCTGCAGGAAGAGATCGACGCGGCGGACGCGTGGGACCTCGACTCCCAACTCGAACAGGCGATGGATGCGCTGCGCACCCCACCCGGCGACGCGAGCGTGAGCAACCTCTCCGGTGGAGAGAAGCGCCGTGTCGCGCTGACCAAGCTCCTGCTTCAGAAGCCGGACCTGCTGCTTCTCGACGAGCCCACCAACCACCTCGACGCCGAAAGTGTTCTCTGGCTCGAGCAGCACCTCGCCAAGTACCACGGCGCCGTCCTCGCCGTCACCCACGATCGGTACTTCCTCGACCACGTCGCCGAGTGGATCGCCGAGGTCGACCGCGGCCACCTCTACCCGTATGAGGGCAACTACTCGACCTACCTGGAGAAGAAAGGCGAGCGCCTCCAGGTGCAAGGCAAGAAGGACGCGAAGCTCGCCAAGCGCCTGTCGAGCGAGCTCGACTGGGTGCGCAGCAATGCCAAGGGACGCCAGGTCAAGTCGAAGGCGCGTCTGGCTCGCTACGAGGAGATGGTGACCGAGGCCGAGAAGACTCGCAAGCTCGACTTCGAGGAGCTGGTCATCCCGGTCGGTCCGCGCCTTGGTGCGCAGGTCATCGACGCGAAGAACCTGAACAAGGGATTCGACGGGCGCGTGCTCATCGACGGACTGAGCTTCACCCTGCCGCGCAACGGCATCGTCGGTGTCATCGGCCCGAACGGTGTCGGCAAAACGACCCTGTTCAAGACGATCACCGGGCTCGAACCACTGGATGGCGGCGACCTGAAGATCGGCGAGACCGTCGACATCTCCTACGTCGACCAGGATCGTGGCGGCATTGACCCGACCAAGACCCTCTGGGAGGTCGTCTCAGACGGCCAGGACTACATCCAGGTTGGCAGGACCGAGATCCCGTCACGTGGGTACGTCTCGCAGTTCGGTTTCAAGGGACCGGACCAGCAGAAGAAGGCCGGCGTGCTCTCCGGTGGTGAGCGCAACCGCCTGAACCTCGCGCTGACGCTGAAGCAGGGTGGCAATCTGCTCCTGCTCGACGAACCGACCAACGACCTGGACGTCGAAACGCTCGGCAGCCTCGAGAACGCGCTGCTCGAGTTCCCCGGCTGCGCGGTGGTCATCACCCACGATCGGTGGTTCCTCGACCGGATCGCGACACACATCCTCGCGTATGAGGGAACCGACGATAACCCGGCCAACTGGTACTGGTTCGAGGGCAACTTCGAGTCGTACGAGGAGAACAAGATTGAGCGGCTCGGACCGGATGCCGCGAAGCCGCACCGCAGCGCGTACCGGAAGCTGACCCGCGACTGAACCATTTGCGGTCCCCGAGGCTCTCGAAGGGAAGAGACAATGCGCATCCACGTCCAGATCCCGCTCCGCTGGTCGGACTTTGACGCCTACGCGCACGTCAACAACGCCGAGATGCTGCGCGTGCTCGAGGAGGCGCGCATCCAGGCGATGTGGCGTCCGGACGACGGCTCGGTCTCGGATGCGCCAACCGCGGTGATGGATGTTCGCCCAGGCGCCGACACGCTCGCTCTCATTGCGCGGCAGGAGATCGAGTACCTCGCGCCCATCCCGTACATGCCCGCACCGCTCGACATCGAGATGTGGGCGGGTGCGATCGGGGGAGCGAGCGTCGAGGTGTGCTACGAGGTGTTCTCCCCGGTGGGTGTCACGCCGCGCGTTCTTTATACGCGGGCCGCGACCACGGTCGTGATGGTTTCCGCCGCCACGAACGCACCGACCCGCGTACCCGCCGAGCTTCGAGACGCGTGGAAGCCGTACATCGAGGCACCGGTCGCATTCACAATGCGGCACTGATTCTTTGGTAACCACGGGGTTACCGTAACCCTCAAGTTACGGTAGCGTCTGGGGTACAAAGAGTAGAAGGGTGAGTATCGATGCTCGCGTTCGAAGCAAATTCAACCATCGCGGCAACTCCGGAGAAGGTCTGGGGCATCCTCGTGCAGGGTGCGGAGTGGCCGAACTGGGACTCCGGCGTCGCATTCGTCGACGGCACGATCGCGCCGGGCAGGAAGCTCAAGATCCAGTCCAAGGTGGCGCCCGGTCGCACGTTCCCGGTGAAGGTGACGAGGTTCGCCGGGCCCGGAACCCTCGAGTTCACCGGCGGGATGCCACTTGGCCTCTTCAAGGGCGTCCGCACGTACACGCTCACCGCGGACAAATCCGGTGGCACACTGTTCACCATGCGCGAGGAGTACACCGGCCCGCTGGCCGGATCGATCGGGAAGTCGATTCCCGACCTGAACCCGTCGTTCCGGCAGTTCGCGAGCGGACTCAAGGCGCGTGTGGAGTCGAGCAGCTAGTCGATGGTGCAGGCACAGGAGTCGAGCGGACCCTTCGAGGCGCTCGGAGACGCGAATCGCCGGGAGATCCTGCGCCTGCTCGGGCTCGGCGAGAAGTCCGTTCAGGAGATCGCGGGGGAGTTCCCGATCAGCCGGCCGGCGGTGTCTCGTCACCTCAAGTTGCTCGCCGGCGCCGGTCTGGTGTCGAGCGATCGACGGGGAACGCGGCAGGTCTACCAGCTGCAGGAGGAGGGCGTCCAGGCGGTGCAGGACTATCTCGAGCGCGTCTGGGGTGACGTCGCGATCCGGTTTCGACTGATGGCCGAGAACACCGAGAAGGACGGCACGTGATCGAACCCCTCACCTACACATTTGACGTGGCGTGCAGCGCTCGTCACGCGTTCGAGGTCTGGACCTCGAAGATCGACGCGTGGTGGCCGGCGAATCACACCTACTCCGGCGAGCCCGATGCCAGCGTGTTTTTGGAGCGGCACATCGGGGGTCGCATCTACGAACGCACGGCCGACGGCACAGAGCACGAGTGGGGCGAGGTCGCCGTCTGGGATCCGCCGGTGAGATTCGGCTACCTGTGGCGGCTGCGCAAACAGCGCGAGGACGGAACCGACGTCGAGATCAACTTCATCGAGGTGGATGCTGACGAGACACGAGTAGAGATCGTGCACACTGGCTGGGAGCGACTCGGAGCGGACGGCCCGGATTGGCGAACGCGCAACATCGGTGGTTGGACCGGGGTGCTGCCGCACTACATCGCGGCGGCGGAAGCGGCGGGCTAAGGCTTGGGTTTGGGGGCCCTAATGGTGCCCTCCTGGGCAACGCTGGCGAGCAGGCGGCCGTCGCGACTGTAGATGCGGCCGAACGCGAGACCGCGTCCGCCGATCGCGTTGGGCGACTCCTGCACATAAAGAAGCCACTCGTCGACGCGGCCGAATCGGTGCCACCACATGGCATGGTCGAGGCTCGCGATCTTCAATCCGGGGGTCGCCCAGGGGAGTCCGTGGCCGCGCAGCACCGATTCGAGCAGGGTGAAGTCGCTGAGGTAGGCGAGAGCGGCGCGATGCAGATTGGGGTCGTCCGGCATCGGGCCGACGGACTTCATCCAGACCGCCTGGTGCGGTTCGGAGTCGCCCGAAACGGTCATCCAGATCGGTTCCTCGACGTGGCGGATGTCGAATGGCCGTCCCCACGCCCAGACCTTCGCGATGGGATGGTCGATGCCCTCGAGGGTTTCGGCCGCGGTCGGTAGCGTCTCCGGGTCGGGGATGCCGTCCGGGAACGGTTCCTGGTGCTCGAGTCCCTCGTCCTCGGTCTGGAAGGAGGCGATCATCGACAGGATGGGCACGCCCTCCTGATAGGCCTGCGTTCGACGGGTCGTGAACGAGCGTCCGTCGTGGATGCGGTCGACTGAGAACGTAATCGGAAGGGCGATATCGCCGGGCCGCAGGAAGTAGCCGTGCATCGAATGGATGGGCCGATCTTCGGGAACCGTCCGCGTCGCGGCGACCACCGACTGGGCCAGAACCTGGCCGCCGAAGACGCGCCCGTGAGGCTGCCATTCGCTCGGACCGGTGAAAATGTCTTCTGTGGTTCTCGCCCCCGTGTCGGTCAGGTCGAGAGTGGCCAGAAGTCCCGACAGTGGGTCGCTCATGTCCGCAAGTTTACTTCGGAAGCGGCGCGACTCTGCCGGACCGCGGTTGGCCTGTAGTTTAGAACTCCGATGAGCCCAACACTGACCCTCGTTGACGGCCTCGCCCTGCGCGACCTCCAAGTTTACCTTTCCCGCGCGAGTCGGATCGAGGAAGGCTCGGTGCGCCTGATCGCCGGTGGCGGCATCCTTGCCGTGTATGTGGCGGTCATCTACCCCGCTGGACTGTTGGATGAGGTTCCCACCGTGCTCGGGCTGCGAACGTTTGCCTTGACCGATACGACGCCGGCGGATGCCGTGGTTCCGATTCGTTCGCTGCTCGAGCGGGTCAATCGACTCGACGCCGAGATGACGCAGGCGGCCGCGCCCGTGACGATGACCGTTCCGATGGGGGTGAACACCGTGACCTGGGCCGCG
>JAUZFP010000132.1 GCA_030838475.1 Actinomycetota bacterium | reverse complement strand
CATCGTCGGTCTTGCGAGGTGCGTCGTAATCGGTTGCCATGCCCATCCACTTCTTTTTTGTGCCTAAATGTTCCCAATCGGCGGCCACAGTTTGCATGAATGGGAGCCGAATAGCAAACCGCGAGCCGGGGGTTGCGGTCTGTGCGCTGATGTAACTTGCGGCACGCCCGGTCTATTCCCCGGATTCGCCCCCATTGCGTGTCATTCTTGACCGGAATCGTAAGGCCGGAGGGCTTTCACCATGCAGGACCTACGCGTAATCGGGACAGAAGACGGCGCGCTGCTCGTCTCTGATGACGACGGCACCAGATACCGCCTGCCGGTCGACGACGTGCTGCAACTCAAGTTGCGTCAGATCACGCCGGATCCGAGCATTGGTGCTCGACTGGCGCCGCGCGACATCCAGGCGTACATCCGTTCCGGGATGTCCGCAGAGGATGTCGCAACAATCACCGGTGCGCCGCTCGACCACATCCAGAAATTCGAGGGCCCGGTGCTGGCCGAGCGCGAATTCGTGGTCACGAGTGCGCTGAATGTTCCCGTCCACACCGCTCTCGAGACGGACCCGCTCGCGCAGGGCGTCACGTTCGGGATGGCCATCAGATCTCGACTTCAGGACCTGGGCGCGACCGGCGAGCGCTGGGCGAGTTGGAAGGATGCCGCGACCGGCTGGATCGTCAAGCTGTCGTTTGCCGCCGAACAGATCGATCACGACGCACGCTGGCGCTTCGATCCGAAGAAGCAGGCGCTCGACCCGTTGAACAACGAGGCGATCACGCTCTCGCAGCAGGGCGCCGCCACCGGCAGCCTGATCCCCCGGCTTCGCGCGGTGCACCAGGAGGAACGCCCGCAGGATGCGAGCCGTTTCGACAGTGGTGCCTTCGACCTGGGTGAGCCGGATGCCCCCGAGGCTCGTGCGCGACTCGAGGCAGCGACCCGCAACGTGACCAAGCCGCTCCCGGATGCCCCGTCCGAGTTGAACCAGACCGCCGATCTGCTCGACGCGCTGCGCCGCCGGCGTGGCGAGCGCGAAGCCGCGTCGTATGAGGACGATCCGTTCGACGAGACCGTTTCGCCGTACGCTCCGCCCGTTTCCGGTAACCCGGCCGCTGTTCCCATGCGCATCGTGGAGGAGCCTGCCGAGACTCCGGTTGCCGAGGCTCCGGCCGCGCGAAACACCGGTTCGCAGCCCTCGGCTCGCAATACCGGCGGACAGCCGCGCACCCGGAAGGGCCGCCCGTCGATGCCCACCTGGGACGAGATCGTCTTCGGCGCGCGCCCCGACGACGACCTGGCCTAGCGTTCGAAGGCTCCGAAGCGGGCCAGGGGAATCTGGACTTCCGCGGGCGACCACGAGCCGTGCTGGCCGATCATGGCGAGCGAGTGCTTGTCGGCCGTGCGCCCGTCGTAATACGCCACGTTCTTGCGTGCCGCGATCAGCAGGTCGCCGATTCGCGGCTCGACCTCGGTAGCCACCTCGCCGAACCAGTTGGCGGCGATCGCCTCGTCGCGCGTGGCGACCCACGCGCGATCGGACTCGGCGTCGCGCCAGCGCTCAACGACAGCGGTCTTGGCTTCTTCTGCGAGGTCGAGCTCGAAATGGAGTTGGAGGCAGCGTGGCTCCCCCGCGACATGGCGGATCCCGACCAACAGCTCGGGCGCCGTATCGATCAGCAGGTGCGCGCTCACCGGGATATCGATGATGCCGTGGTCGGCGGTGACCAGCATCCCGTCCCTCGTCCCAAGTAATCCGGCCAGCCTTCGGACCTCGGCGTCGATGGACTCGAGCCGCTCCGTCCACTCCGGCGACTCCCAGCCGGATGCGTGCGCGATCGAGTCGAGTTCGGGAACATAGAGGTAGAGCAGGCCCGCCGGACCCGGTTCCCGCAGCCATGCCGCCGCGACCTCGAACCGATCGGCGATCGATGCGGCCGCCCGGTACTCGGCGCCGCGCAGCACCGCCCGCGTGAAGCCACTGTCGGAGTACCGCGCCGGGCCCACCACCACGGCCGAGAAGCTCTCGGACACCGCCCGCTGGAACAGTGTCGGCCTGCGCTGCCAGGTCGCCGGATCGAGCCGATCATCCCAACCACTGAGCTGGTTGATCACTCGGTCGTTGCCCGCGTCGAGCACCGAATAGCCGACGAGGCCGTGCTGCCCGGGCAGCTCGCCTGTCGCGAGCGACGCCAGGGCGGCCGCCGTCGTGGTCGGAAACACCGTATCGATCGAGGCTCCGGATGCCGCGCTCAGCGACCGTGCGTGGCCGGCTCGCGCCCGGAGCGCGGCCGCCCCCAGCCCGTCGACGAGCACGATCACAATGCGATGGGCCGCACCGAGACCGAGCCGATTGTCCTCAGCACGCAGGCTCGCGAGGCAACTCGGCAAAACCTCGGCAAGGCTCATCCGGTCGCGTGTTGGCCCCGGTAACATGGGGGCAATCTTATGGCTACTCCTCCTCCCCCCGTTTCTGGCGACGCGACAGCAGAGGCCCCGGGCGAGCGCATCGAAGACGTCGATGTCTCGGCCGAGATGCAGGGCTCGTTCCTCGAATATGCGTATTCGGTCATCTATTCGCGCGCGCTTCCGGATGCCCGCGACGGCCTGAAACCGGTCCAGCGTCGCATCCTCTACCAAATGACGGAGATGGGTCTTCGGCCTGATCGCGGCCACGTGAAGTCGAGCCGGGTCGTCGGTGACGTGATGGGCAAGCTGCATCCGCACGGCGACGCATCCATCTACGACGCGATGGTCCGACTCACCCAGGACTTCATGCTTCGAGTGCCGCTCATCGACGGCCACGGCAACTTCGGTTCGCTCGACGACGGACCCGCCGCTCCCCGATACACCGAGGTGAGGCTGGATGGCGCCGCCCTCGCCATGACGGACGGTCTCGACGAAGACGTCGTGAACTTCGTTCCCAACTACGACAACCAGTTCACCCAGCCCGAGGTTCTGCCGTCGGCGTTTCCCAACCTGCTCGTCAACGGCGCAAGCGGAATCGCCGTCGGAATGGCGACCAACATGGCGCCGCACAACCTCATCGAGGTCATCGGCGCCGCCAGGCACCTGCTCGATAACCCCGACGCGTCGCTCGATGACCTGATGGAGTTCGTGCCCGGACCGGACCTGCCGACCGGTGGCACGATCATTGGCCTCGCCGGCATCCGCGACGCCTACGCCACGGGCCGTGGAGCGTTCAAGACGCGAGCAAAGGTCGCGGTCGAGGCCATCTCCGCCCGCAAGACCGGGCTGGTGGTGACCGAGCTGCCGTACCTGGTCGGCCCGGAACGGGTGATCGAGAAGATCAAGGACGGCGTCAACTCGAAGAAGATCAACGGCATCTCGGATGTCACGGATCTCACCGACCGCAAGCACGGCCTCCGGCTCGTCATCGGCATCAAGACCGGCTTCAGCCCGGACGCCGTGCTCGAGCAGCTGTACCGCCTTACCCCGCTCGAGGACAGCTTCAATATCAACAATGTCGCGCTCGTCGACGGCGGGCCACGCACCCTCGGCCTCAAGGAACTCCTGCAGGTCTACGTCGACCACCGGCTCTCGGTCGTTACCCGGCGCAGCCAGTACCGTCTCGAGAGGCGCAGGGAGCGCCTGCACCTGGTCGAGGGACTCCTGGTGGCGATCCTCGATATCGATGAGGTCATCCAGGTCATCCGCACGTCGGACGACAGCGAAGCCGCACGCGCCCGACTGGTCGAGGTGTTCGACCTGAGCGTCGTCCAGGCCGAGTACATCCTTGAGCTTCGACTTCGCCGGCTCACCCGCTTCAGCCGGATCGAGCTTGAGACCGAGCGCGACCAGCTGCACCGCGAGATCGAGGAGCTCGAGGCGATCCTCTCCGACCCGGCGCGCATCCGCCGGGTCGTCTCCGACGAGCTTGAGGCGACCGCGGAGCGATTTGGCACACCCAGACGCACCCTCCTCACCGAGGCGCGCGCATCCATCGCGACGACCACCTCGCGCTCCGCCCGTGCCGCAGCACCCGACCTCGAGATCGCGGATGCACCGTGCCGCGTCTACCTGTCCACGACGGGCCGCGCGATTCGCGTCGATCTGCCGGACGACGGCACGGATCTTCCCGCCGCCAAGCGCCGCAGCAAGCACGACGCGATCCGGTCGACCATCGACACCACGAGTCGGGCCGAGATCGGGGCCATCACATCTCGGGGACGCCTGGTGCGGTTTACCGCCGTCGACCTGCCATCCGTACCGGCGAATTCCATGCAGCTGGCCGCCGGCGCGCGGATCGCCGACTACCTTGCCCTCGCGGACAAGAAGGAGCGGGTGCTCGGCTTCGTGTCGCTGGCATCCGAGGAGCCGATCGCGCTCGGCACGGCGCAGGGCATCGTGAAGCGGGTCTCCCCCGGGTTCCCGTCCAAACCAGACTTCGAGGTCATATCGCTCAAGCCCGGCGACGAGGTCATCGGCGTCGCGCAGGGACCCGAGAGCGACGACCTCGTCTTCGTGACCGCGGATGCCCAGCTCCTCCACTTCCCGGCATCCGCCGTCAGGCCGCAGGGTGTCTCCGCGGCCGGCATGGCGGGCATGAACGTCGCCGCGAAGTCTTCGGCGATCTTCTTCGGCGCCGTTCACCCGACGGACGACATCGTCGTCGTCACGATCTCGGGATCCTCCGAGGTACTGCCCGGCACAGATCCCGGACGCGCCAAGGTTTCCGCGCTGTCCGAGTTCCCCGGCAAGGGACGAGCGACGGGCGGCGTCCGCGCGCACAGCTTTCTCAAGGGTGAAGACGCTCTCACCGTCGCCTGGGTCGGAGTCGCACCCGCGACCGCAGTCGGGGCTGACGGGTCCGCGAGAACCCTGCCGGAGTCGGGCGCCAAGCGGGACGCGTCCGGCTCACCGCTCGACGCTGTCGTGGGATCGATCGGGATCGCGCTGTAGATGCGACCACCGTTGCCCGTCTCACGCGGCGACGCGTTCGAACTCACCGAATTCCTCCTGGCGGCGGACCTCAGCGTCGACGGCATCGGTGAGCCCGGCGTGCACCTCTGGGTCGACCTCGATCCGGACGGCCGCATCGTCGGCAGCACCGGTTTCGAGCTCGACGGGCGGGATGCGCTGCTGCGCGGCATCGCGGTGCATTCGAGCCTCACCGAGTCGGATCGCCGCATCCAACTCGCGCGATTCGCTCTCGACCGTGCGACGTCGATCGGCGCCACTCGAGCGTGGCTGTTGGGTCGACGCGCCGGTGCGCTCTGGCAGGATCTCGGATTTGAGCTGGCGCACATCGCCGACCTCGAGGAGGCACTGGCCTCCACCCATCCGGTTCGATCGCTGGCCGCGTCCAGCCAGCTGGCCTACCAGACCGCCTGGTCGCGCCCGCTCCCCTGACCGGGCCTCGCTACGGCGCCGGCAGCGTCGAGTACCGCGCCTTGATGGCGGCGAGCTTAGACGGCTCGGTGTAGATCAGGACGGTCTGCCCGGGTGCGCAGCTGAATGAGCTATCCGGCGTGCCGAACCGGCTCTCCAGATAGCTGACATTAATTGCCGGTTCGTCTCCGTGCTCGTTGATGTAGAAGAATCGCCCGACCTCGTCACGCGCGTAGTCCCGATTCGTGAGCCAGTACGCGCGGACTCCACTGCTCTTGAGCTGAACGAGCCGGATGTCGCGTTTCGAGGTGAGCTCGATCCTGCGTGCGTCCGAGAATGTCGCGTAGCCCACGGTCATCCCGCGCGGCAGCTTGGCGTCGAGACACCGGGTCTCCGCGCTTCGGTAACTGAAAAAGTCGGATGCGCGAGCCAGGTTCTCCGCGCCACCCGTGATCGACCCCGTCGCCAGCAGGCCCGCCGAGGCGACGACGGCCGCCCACGGGACCCAGCGCCGCGGCAGCGGCAACAGGACGAGCACGAAGGGCAGGACAAGGACCGGCCAGAGGTAGAGGTAGTCCGTGATGAGGAGTACGAGGGTTCCCGCCAGTCCGGTCATCGGAACCAGCGCGTAGTAGAGAACCACCGCCGGGACGGCCCGGTTCCGAACCCGCCGACGAATCATCCTCACCGCGAAAACGATCGCGACGCCGAGCCCAGCCAGCACCAATAGCGCGCCAAGAACCGTGACGACCGCTGTGACGGGTTGTCCCAGAAGCGATCGCGCGTACGCGACGACGACCTGCAGCCGGCCAGAGAAGATCGAGGTCGACACGTAAGCGAACGGCGACGCGCCCTGGAGCCGACCGAAGAAGACCACCCGGATCAGCCCAGCGAGAAGGATCGAGCCGCCCACCCACACTCCTGGTCGAAGCACGCTTCGGAATCCCCCGGTCGCCCCCCGAACGATCAGCACACACAGCAGCGCCGGAACCGTAAAGACGAGCGCGAGCGGGTTGGATGCCGCGGTCAGCGCGATCCCGACTCCCAGCGCGATCTTGACCCAGCGCGCGCAGCCGAGGAACAGGATCGGCGCCACAAGTATCAGCAGGTACATCCCGAAGTAGTAGGTCGGGGCGAGCTGGTATTCGAATAGCCAGGTGCTGCCGAGTAGGGGCAGAAGTAGCAGGGGAAACATCGCGACGGCGGCACGAAGAATTCGCCGGGCGAGCGACTCGGCCGGATAGAGGTACCGCACAACGGCGAACAACCCCAGAAAGAGCAGCGCATTGTTGATCATCGCGACGACCAGAAAATAGCCCTGCGCCGTGCCGCCGGCCAGAACGTAGGCCACGAGGCTGATGGGGATCTCGGGGAAGACGAAGACCTGCGGCGAAAAACTCCAGTCGAGTGGGCGTCCACGGAACACGTCCTGCGCGAACTGGAACAGCACGCCGTTGTCGCTCGAGCCAAGGTCGAATCGGATCGGCCAGTTCGACGCACCGGGATCGCCAGCCCGGATGAGGAAGATTAGCCCGGTGATGGCCGCGACCAGGATCGTCGCAAGCGCGATCCACAGCAGCCGACGAGCCATCTCGCGAGTTTAGCTAGGAGTCGATCCGTGACCGATCGAAGCCGTCACCGGCGACGATGAATTCCTTGCGAGGGGCCACCTCGTTGCCCATCAGTAGTTCGAATACCCGAGTGGCCTCCTCGGCCGCGGCGGCGTCCTTGACGGTGACGCGTCGAAGGGTCCGGTGGCGGCGATCCATGGTCGTGGTGGCGAGCTGGTCGGCATCCATCTCGCCGAGCCCCTTGTAGCGCTGGATCGGGTCCTGGTAGCGCTTGTTCGCACGCTTGAGGCCCGCGAGTACGCCGTTCAATTCCGCCTCGGAGTACGTATAGATCGTCTCGTTCGGCTTCGAACCGGGGTTCATGACAATCACGCGATGGAGCGGCGGAACCGCCGCGAACACACGACCCTCCTCGATCATCGGCCGCATGTAGCGGAAGAACAGTGTCAGGAGCAGCGTGCGAATGTGAGCGCCGTCGACATCCGCGTCGCTCATCATGATGATCTTGCCGTAGCGAGCCTGACTGATGTCGAAGGTACGACCCGAGCCCGCGCCGACGACCTGGATGATCGAGGCACACTCGGCATTGGAGAGCATGTCCGCGACCGATGCCTTCTGCACATTGAGGATCTTGCCGCGAATCGGCAGCAGCGCCTGGTACTCGCTGTCGCGTGCGAGCTTGGCCGTTCCCAGCGCGGAATCGCCTTCGACGATCATCAGCTCGGTGTTCAGAACGTCGGTCGAGCGACAGTCGACGAGCTTCGCCGGCAGGGATGAACTCTCCAGCGCATTCTTGCGCCGCTGGGTCTCCTTGTGGGCTCGCGCAGAAATGCGCGACTTCATCTCGGCGACGATCTTGTCGAGGACGAGCGAGGTCTGCGCCTTGTCGTCTCTTTTTGGGGAAGCGAATCGCGCCGACATCGTGTTAGCGATCACCGTCGCGACAATGTTGCGAACCGCGGGGGTGCCCAGCACCTCTTTGGTCTGGCCTTCAAATTGCGGTTCGGGCAGCCGAACGGTCAGCACCGCGGTGAGGCCTGCGAGGATGTCGTCTTTCTCGAGCTTGTCCGTGCCGACCTTGAGTCGGCGGGCATTCAGCTCGACCTGCGATCGCAGGAACTTCATCATGCCCTGCTCGAAGCCGGCCTGGTGGGTTCCGCCCTTCGGCGTCGCGATGATGTTGACGAAGCTCTTGAACACGGTGTCGTAGCCGACTCCCCAACGCAGCGCGATGTCGACCTCGCAGGTGCGGGTGAGCTCCGTAGGCATCATCGCGCCGGTCGGCTGGAGCACCGGCACGGTCTCCGTGAACGTACCGGACCCCTGCATCCGCCAGGTGTCGGTCAACGGCGCATCCGGGGCAAGGTATTCGACGAACTCCGAGATACCGCCCGCAAAGCTGAACGACGTGGAAACCGGCTCGACCCCGCGTTGATCCGCGATCTCCAGGATTATCCCTGGGACGAGGAACGCGGTCTGCCGTGCTCGCGACATCAGTTCGTCGGTCTGGAAGTCGGCGCCCCGAGTGAAGATCTGCGGGTCAGCCCAGTAGCGGATGCGGGTGCCGGTGACGTTTTTGGCCACCTTGCCGACGATGCGAAGTTCGCTCCCCGAAAGGAAAGGCGAGAAGGTGGCGTCGGGCGTCGGACTCGCCGGGTCGGAATCCGCGAAGGTTCCGGGCTCGCCACGATGGAACGACATGGCGTAGGTCTTGCCATCGCGATCGACCTCGACATCCAGACGCTCGGACAGGGCATTGACGACGGATGCGCCGACACCGTGCAGCCCGCCGGACGCCGCGTACGAGCCCGAACCGAACTTGCCGCCGGCGTGCAACTTGGTGAAGACGACCTCGACACCGGTCAGGCCGGTCTTGGGCTCGATGTCGACGGGAATGCCACGGGCGCGGTCCCGCACCTCAACTGAATCGTCGGCATGCAGAATGACCTCGATCGTCGAGCCATGACCGGCGAGCGCCTCGTCGACCGAGTTGTCGATGATCTCCCACAGGCAGTGCATGAGGCCGCGCGCATCAGTCGACCCGATGTACATGCCGGGCCGCTTGCGAACGGCCTCCAGCCCCTCGAGCACCGAGAGGTGCCTCGCGGAGTAGTCGGAACTTGCCACGAGGACTCCTTATGAACTTGGGCGTGGAACACTCCAAGCGTAATAACTGGGTCCGACCCGGGCGTGATCGACACCCGGACTGGGGTACTTCGGCCCTCTACTTTGCGCGCAGAGCGAAATAGCAGGGAAATACCACGCGAATGACCCACGTCTGTAACACGAGCATGTTTGTATAGAGACACGGAACGATACGAACGGAACCCGAAGGAGCAGCCAATGTCGCAGATCACCGAGAACGATGTCGAGCTGCACTCTGCCTACCAGCTGTCCGGCCTGGACCGTTGTGACAGCTGTGGTGCGCAGGCATACGTGCGGGCGACCATGAGCACCGGCGAGCTGTTCTTCTGCGCACACCACGCGGCCCAGTTCAAGGACAAGCTTTCGGCCACCGCGCTGGAGTGGCACGACGAGTCCTACCGCCTGCTCGACGAGCTGAACGCCTAGCCTTTACGACTCTCTCAAACAGCCGAATCACCTATGGGTGGTTCGGCTGTTTTGATTCATGCTGGACGCGCTCGAAGGGATGCCAGCGGCGGTTGTCGTGGAAGTCGGCCAGGCGCGCCTCGTAGGCATTCAACGCGAAACTCTCGTGCGCGAGCGTCGGCTCGGAGTCCGGATCCAGTTGCGCGAGCAGTGCGCGCGTAAAGTGCGGGTTGACGACCAACAGCGGGCCGATGAGGGATGTGCCGATGAAGTTGCCCCTGCGCACGCCTTCCACTGCCGTGGTCGTATTGCGACCAATGCCCCGATCTGCGGTCAGGAACCCGGGCAGTGACTCCGGTGCGGTAACCATCGAGAACTGCGACTTGTAGCCCAGCACGGGATGGGCAGCGTCGACCGTCGGCACCGTGCCCATCACCTTGCCGTTGTAGCGGCCGAACATCCGCAGGGTGGACTCGAGTTCGAATACACCGACACCGGCGACGTCGTAGTCCATCTCGTCGTTGCGGATGCGCGCGCCGAGCACTTCGAGCGCGTTGTGGGTGAAGAGGAACGTTGTGCCTGCCTCGATCAGGGCTTCGATCCGATCCTTGTGCGGCAGGAGACGCTCGATTGCCTTGAGCTGTCCGTGCTCGGTAAGCGGTCCGAGGTAGACCAGGTCCACCGCACCCGTGACGAACGCCGGCGTCTCGGTGAGCCTCGTGCGAACGATGCGAGCATCGGGGCGACACTGGCCAAGGTAGGTGATGTTGAAGTTGTCCCCGTGCAGGTTCGCGACCTCGGGAAACAGCATCTCGATCGTCAGCACGCGGCTCACTTTCTCTCCTCGAGACGTTCGCGCAACCGCTTCTGCACGGGCGTACCGGTGATCACGGCGTTGTGGACGCTGTGCAGGTTGAAGACGTCGTCGATGCCATCGAGGTCCACGCGGTCCGCGCCGGCGACCTCGGACTCGACCGTAAGGATGCGAGCCGGATCAACACCAGCGATCGCAAGCCGGAGCGCCTGGTCGTACCGGCGAACGCCGCCGACCACCACCTGGGCCAGTGAGTCGCCGGCGAGATACTCGTAGTCCGCGTCGTAGGTCCACGCGGTGTTCTCGACCTCGGTGACGCGCTCGCTCACCTCATCGATGTTGAGGACGATCGCCTTCCGACCCACAAAACCCGACAGGTACTCGAATGCTCGAGAGCAGGCAACGCCGACAAGTCCCTTAGTCAGGATGCGCACCAGTTCGACCGCGCCAATGACCTCGAGTGCGAAGCGAGTCGTCGGCGGGGCCAGATGCTCGAAGGCCGCCACGATTCGATCCCGTGGGATCGCGAGCCGGTCTAGGACGGCAGCAACCGCGACCTCGTTGTAGATGTTCACGATGCTGTCATTGATCAGGTGCGCTGAGCGGCTCTCTCCGTCCAGTTCCAGCGTGAGTCGCCCGCTCGCGACATCAACGTCACGCGCGCGGTAGCCGGCGTCCGGAGCGCGAAACCCGCAGGCCGGGCAGTACACCTTGCCGATGTGGTTGAACCGCCAGTAGTCCCAGTCGAGCGCGTGGTCGCAGACCGGGCAGATCGCGACATCCACCGCTGCACCGCGTGGGCTGTTCTCGTCGGTCGGCAGCCTGTCGACCGAGAAATAGAGCCTCGGATTCGACTCCGCGCCGAGCGAGGACGCGATCAGGTCGTCGGCGTTGAGTACGAGCGTGGTGGATGCGGGGATCGCCGAGGAGAGAATCCATGCGATATATGCGGGGTGTGCGTTGCGCTTGATTGAGTCACGCGTCAGGTTCATGCAGACGAGGACGTCGGGAAGCAGGTCTGGCAGGACCAGCTTCGCGGACCGCTCATCCATCTCCAGTACAGCGATGTCCGCCCGCGACTTACCCGTCCAGGTGACCGCACCGATCAGGGTCGTCGCGATTCCGGCCGCGAGATTGGATCCGATGCGATTGCTCGCCACTCGGAGGCCCTCGCCGAGGAGCGCCTCCGTCAACAGGTTCGACACCGTGGTCTTGCCGTTGGTGCCCGTAACGACGACCACTTGCGCCGGATGCTGGACCGCCCCGATGATCCCGGGATACAACTTGCGCGCGATGAGTCCCGGCGTGTGCGTACCCTGCCGGCCGAGCGCGCGGATGGCGACGCCAGCGAGCTTCGCCGCCCACACCGCTGTCAGCAGGCGCAGTGTGAGCAGCAGACGCAGTTGGCGCACGGCCTACTCGAGGTAATCGCGCAGCGACTGCGAGCGGGACGGGTGGCGAAGCTTCGCCATCGTCTTCGACTCGATCTGGCGGATGCGCTCGCGCGTCACGCCAAACGTGTCACCAATCTGGTCGAGAGTCTTCGGCATTCCGTCGCCGAGGCCGAAGCGCATGCGAATCACGCCGGCCTCGCGCTCCGAGAGTGAGTCGAGCAGGCTCTCGAGCTGCTTCTGCAACATCGTGAAGCCGACGGCATCCGCTGGAACGACGGCCTCGGTGTCCTCGATGAGGTCACCAAATTCGCTATCGCCATCTTCACCAAGGGGGGTGTGCAGGGAAATCGGCTCGCGGCCGTACTTCTGCACCTCGATGACCTTCTCCGGCGTCATGTCGAGCTCGCGGCTCAACTCCTCCGGAGTTGGTTCGCGACCGAGATCCTGGAGCATCTGGCGCTGGACACGGGCAAGCTTGTTGATGACCTCGACCATGTGCACCGGGATACGAATGGTGCGGGCCTGGTCGGCCATCGCGCGGGTGATCGCCTGGCGAATCCACCACGTCGCATAGGTCGAAAACTTAAACCCCTTCGTGTAGTCGAACTTCTCGACGGCACGGATGAGGCCCAGGTTTCCTTCCTGGATCAGGTCGAGGAACTGCATTCCGCGACCGGTGTAACGCTTCGCGAGCGAGACAACGAGTCGCAGGTTGGCGCCAAGAAGGTGGCTCTTCGCGCGCTGGCCATCCTTGGCCACCCACAGCAGTTCGCGGCCTAGGGTCGAGCGACGCTCAGCGTCGCTCATCTGCGAGAGCTTGTCTTCGGCGAACAGGCCGGCCTCGATGCGCATTGCCAGCTCGACCTCTTCGGCCGCGTTCAGAAGCGCGACCTTGCCGATCTGCTTCAGGTAGTCCTTGACCGGGTCGGCCGTCGCACCGGTGATGGCACTCGAGTAGACCGGGACCTCGTCCTCGTCGTCGACGAGCGACAGTACGAGCGCGCCCTGCGGCAGCTCCTCGTCCGACTTCTCTTTCTCGTCGTCGTCATCATCGTCGTCATCCGCGGCGACCTCGTCGCCATCGACGACGACTACTTCGGCGACCTCGACGACCGCAACCAGGGCCTCTTCGTCGATCTCTACCTCATCGTCCTCGTCAACTACCACGAGTTCGGCGTCGTCATCGGCGCCGTCCTCGCCTGCCGCGGCCTTTGCGCCCCGACGGGACGCCTTTGCGGGCGCAGCCTTCGCGGCGGGAGCCGACTTTTCGGTGGGAGCGGCCTTGGCGCGCGACTTGGTCGGCGCCACGACCTCAGCTACGGCGGCTGCGGGAGCGTCCTTCGCCGCAGCGCGGGCGCGCGGCGCGCGCTTCGTCGCGGCGGTCGCCTCTTCTGGTTCGATCGTCGTTGCGCTCTTGGTCCGGGTTGCCATGCGAACACCCATCCTTCGTCTTTAGGGGTACTTGTTGCTGTTGCTTGTAGTTCGTAGTCGCCGCGCGTCGCGGCGCAAATTTTTCGGTTGATTGCCGTAATTCAGTTAATTTCGATGGCGAGGACATCGAAATTGAAATAGCACGGCGGCACAACTAAGACCCTTGTCAAGTCCTGACACGACGCACCTCGAAAGTGCTGCCCACCACAAGGCGGATACCGCGTACAGGCCCTAACAGGGTCTATGGCGTCAATTATTGCACGTTTCGCACGCGACTCTTGCCATCGTGTCTATCGATCAGCTAACGCGCTGCGCGAGGGCCCTTTCGGCGCCACGTCCTCATTAGTGCAACCCAGAGGGGAGCTACTTCTATTCCCTCCTGCTCGTGCAGTCGACGCCGAGTCTGGCGGCGCGCAACGATCAGAAAGACGACCCCGATGCCGACCACGACGTATTGGATGAGGAAGGCAATCCTGAAGCCGGCGAGTGAGTAGAGGCCCGCCGGATTCGCGGATGCTCCGGCGGCTCGGCTCACCAGGTCCAGCACGAAACCGATGATGAACATCATCACGAAGGCGGCGAGAAAGCCACCCACATTCACGATGCCGTTGGCCGAACCGAGACTGCGTAGCGGGTTGAATGTGCGGGCGAAGTCAAATCCGATCAGCGAGCCCGGACCGCCGATCGCAATCACGACGATCAGGAGGATCACGCTCCAGACCGGTGGGCGCCCCGGCCAGGCGAGCACGATTCCCCACGCGATCGCCATTCCGACGACGATCCCGAGGACGATGCTGCTGCGCCGCAGCGGGAACCTGGCGGTGAGCAGCCCCAGGACGGGCCCCACGACGATCGCAACGACCACCATGAGGGTCAGCAGCAGGGAGGCGTTCGAGGGACCGTATCCGAGCGCGACGGAGAGAAACGGAAAACCCCAGAGGAGTGCGAACATCGTCCCCGAGGACTGGGTCACGAAGTGCGACCAAAACCCGAGCCGAGTGCCCGGGCGCGCGAGAGCATCCCGGATGTGCCGAAGTGCGGACACCGGTGCGCCCGCGACGGTGGGCATCGAGCGGGTGATCGGCGTGGTCCCGTTCTCGACGAACAACAAAACCCCGACCAGGCCGAGCGCGGATGCTCCGGCCAGGATCAGAAAGGTTGGAGTCCACGCCACCGCGCCGAGCAGGAGCGTGAGCGGCACGGCCGACAGAATCTGCCCAAACTGGCCCAGGGTGCCCACCCACTGCGAGACGATCGGAAGTCGCCGACCCGAGAACCAGTTCGGCAGCAGGCGCAGCACGGAGATGAACGTCATGGCGTCACCGGCGCCGAGGAGGACACGCCCCACAATCGCGATGCCGATGGATGGCGCGAGCGCCAGGGTCACCTGTCCGACGACCATCAGCGCGGCTCCGAGGGCAAGCAGCAGACGAGAACCGACGCGATCGAGCAGGACGCCGACGGGGATCTGTAGCCCCGCGTAGACGATGAGCTGGATGACCGCCAGGCTGGAGAGCAGCGCGGCCGACACGTGAAAGCGATCCGTGGCGTCGACGCCCGCCACCCCGAGCGACGACCGCTGGAGCACGGCGACGATGTAGTCGAACACGGCGAAGCCGAAGACAACCCACGCCCGACGGGTATTCACGAGCGCAGTTTATCTGGGCCCCCGCTGGGCAGTCCGAAATGTCGCGCAGCGATATTTCGGCGGCCAAGTAGGGGACGGAACTAGATGCCTGGGTTGTCGTCTTCTCTGCGCATGGCGAGGAAGTTCTGCAGCTCGGCCGCGATTGCATCGGCGGACGGCAGTTCGCCGTCGATGTCCGTGAGGGGCGAACGCAGCGGGTTGTCCTGCAGGTAGCTGTCGTGCCGCTCCTCGAGCGACGCGACCAGCTTCGCCAGTTCCGGATTGCTCTCGACCTGGCTCTCGATCTTGGTGAGGAAGTCGCGACCGGACTCGCGCAGCGTGTCGGTCGGGAAGATCAGGCCGGTTGCCGCGCTAACGCTCTCGAGCGCGGTAACGGCCGCCAGCGGGAACTCCGTGTCGGAGAGGTAGTGCGGGATGAGCAGCACAAACCCGGCGATGGGATGACCGAGCTCCTGAAGCCGATACTCGACGAGGTGAAGCGCGTTCGCCGGCGCCTGCGTGCGCGGCTTCCAGATCGACATGGTCTCGATGAGTTCCGCGCGGTTGCCGCTCACGGTGACGCTGATCGGCCGCGTGTGCGGAACGGGCATCGGGATGGCGTGCACCCACGTCGTCGACTTGACCTTGAGGTCCTCGACGAACTTGATGATCGCCGCGGTAAATCCGTCCCACTTGAAGTCGGGCTCGTAGCCGGTCAGAAGCAGGAACGGTTGACCGATCTCGTCGTGCGCCAGATAGAGGCCGAGTCGCAGCGGTGTGTAGTCGGCGAGGTGATCCTGATCGAAGTAAATCGTCGGGCGGCGCGCGCGATAGTCGAGCAGCGCGTCGTTGTCGAACTCCGCGATGGTGGAGTAATCGAGAGTGTCGAGGAGGTGTTCGCTCAACTGCGATACGGCCCCGCCGGCATCCGCAAATCCGGTCAGGGCGCCCACCAGCGGCAGGCCCTCAGGCACGTCGACGAGGTCGGTGATGAGCTCGTAGAGACGGTCTGGGTTGTGCACGTTCCAACTCTAATCGCGGCCCACACGAGGGACCCGGCGGTGTAGGCATGCCCACAGCGAACACGGCCAGTGAGCCCGCTACGACGCCCGGATACCATTGCCTAATGACAGTGCCCGCTCTCAGCGTCAGTTCACGTTCCCCCGCCGACCTCGATGTCGACGTACTCGTGATCGGCGTCCGGAAGACCGACTCGGGTCCCCTGCTGCTGAGCGATGACGAGCGTTTCGCGGCTCTGGCCGACTCACTCGTGAGCATCGGAATCGGCGGCGGACAGGACGAGGTACGCAGGCTGCCAGCCATGCCGGGCGTCGCAGCCCGGTCGCTCGCGCTCGTCGGTGTTGGCGCGACTCTCGGCGCGAATGAGCTGCGCTACGCGGCCGGTTCGGCGGCGCGTCAGGTGCGCGGTGCGACATCGCTCGGTCTCGCGCTCCCCGCCGAGACGCCGGATGACCTGCTCGCGATCCTCGAGGGTGCCGCCATCGGCGCGTACAGCTACCTGGTCTTCCGATCTCCCGGAGCGGAGCCGGCGAAGACCCCGGCGACGAAGATCGTGGTCGTTGGGGCAGCGAAGGATGGGAAGAAGCTAGCCGAGCAGGCGACCATCCTCGCCACCGCGATCCATACCGTCCGCGATCTCGTCAACGCGCCGGCGTCTCACCTCTTCCCCGAGTCGTTTGCGCAGGAGGCGGTCGAGCTGGCCGCGGAAGCGCAGGTGGTGGTCGAGGTGCTGGGAGAGAAGGAACTCCTCGCGGGCGACTTCGGCGGCATCATCGGCGTCGGCAAGGGCTCATCACACGGACCGCGACTGGTCAAGGTGAGCTACTCCCCCGCCGGGGCGACCAGGCATCTGGCCCTCGTTGGCAAGGGCATCACCTTCGACTCCGGTGGAATCTCCCTGAAGCCTCCCGCCTCCATGGTGGGTATGAAGTTCGACATGACGGGTGCCGCAACCGTGCTCGCCGTCACGCTGGCGGCCTCTCGGATGGGCATCCCGCTCAGGATGACCGCCTGGCTGTGCATCGCGGAGAACATGCCGGGCGGCAGCGCGATCAAGCCGAACGACGTCCTGCACATGAAGGGCGGTAAGACCGTCGAGGTGTTGAACACCGACGCCGAGGGTCGGCTCGTGATGGCCGACGGCATCGTGGCGGCCAGCGACGAGCATCCCGACGCCATCATCGACGTGGCCACTCTGACCGGCGCGCAGGTCGTTGCACTCGGAAACCGGTACGCCGGCGTCATGGGCGACGACGCGCTTGTCGACCAGCTCGTGGGCACGGCCAAGCGAGTCGGGGAGACCTTCTGGCCAATGCCGCTGCCCGCGGAGGTTCGCACCATCCTGTCGTCAGACGTCGCCGATATTGCGAACTCGAAGCCGGGAAATACGGCTGCGGGGATGCTCGCCGGCGGCGTGTTCCTCGCCGAGTTCGTCGGGACGAACGGCGAGGGAGACGACAGGCACACCATCCCGTGGGCGCACATCGACATCGCCGGACCCGCCGACAACAAGGGCGGCGGCTACGGATTTGTCGGCAAGGGACCCACGGGTGTCACCGTGCGCGCCCTGCTCGCGCTGGCCCGGGAATTTTCTGTCGCGTAGTAAGGTTTTTGAGGCGGGCAGACCCGCCCATTCGGCCGCAGACGCATCCTGTCAGTAGGCCGCGAGCACTCGAGAGCGCACCAAGGAGCTTTTTCCGTGTCTGAGCAGAACTTTGACATCGTGGTACTCGGCGCAGGCAGTGGTGGCTACGCCGCCGCACTGCGCGCGAGCGAGTTGGGCTTCTCGGTAGCCCTCGTTGAGAAGGACAAGGTCGGCGGCACCTGCCTCCATGTCGGGTGCATCCCGACCAAGGCGCTGTTGCACTCGGCCGAGGTTGCGGATGTGTCACGCGAGTCCGCGAAGTACGGCGTGACCACGACCTTCGGTGGGATCGACATCGCCGCGGTGACCGCCTATCGCGAGGGAATCGTCGCGAGCAAATACAAGGGCCTGCAGGGTCTCATCAAGAGCCGCGGCATCACGGTCATCGAGGGCGAGGGCAAGCTGACCTCCCCGACGACGGTCCAGGTTGGCGACGACACCCTCACCGGCAAGAGCATCATCCTCGCGACCGGTTCGTACTCCCGTTCCCTCCCGGGGCTCGAAATTGGCGGCCGGGTCATCACCTCGGAGCAGGCGCTCGAACTCGACTTCGTGCCGAAGAAGGTACTCGTCCTTGGCGGTGGCGTCATCGGCGTCGAGTTCTCCAGCGTCTGGAAGTCGTGGGGAGCAGACGTCCAGATCATCGAGGCCCTCCCGCACCTTGTGCCGAACGAGGACGAGTCGGTCAGCAAGCAGTTCGAGCGCGCATTCCGCAAGCGCGGCATCAACTTCAGCCTCGGTGTGCGCTTTCAGAGCGTCACCCAGGATGACAAGGGTGTCGTCGTGACGCTTGAGGACGGGCAGACCTTCGACGGCGAGCTGCTTCTTGTCGCTGTGGGCCGCGGGCCGCGCACCGCCAACCTCGGTTACGAGGAGGCCGGTGTCACCATGGATCGCGGATTCGTCATCACCAACGAGCGTCTCGCGACCTCGGTCCCCGGTGTTTATGCCGTCGGAGACATCGTTCCCGGGCTTCAACTGGCGCATCGCGGATTCCAGCAGGGCATTTTCGTCGCGGAGGAGATTGCCGGCCTCAACCCGATAGTGGTCGACGACATCAACATCCCGAAGGTCACCTACAGCGACCCGGAGGTCGCCTCGATCGGATATTCGGAAGCGAAGGCTGCGGAGAAGTTCGGCGCCGACAAGATCACCGCCTACGACTACAACCTTGCCGGCAACGGCAAGAGCCACATCATCGGAACTTCCGGATCGATCAAGGTCGTGCGCGTCAACGACGGTCCCGTGGTTGGCGTGCACATGATCGGCGCTCGCGTCGGAGAACTCATCGGTGAAGCCCAGCTCGCGGTCAACTGGGAGGCCTACCCCGAAGACATCGCGCCGTTCATCCACGCCCACCCGACGCAGAACGAGGCGCTGGGTGAAGCCTTCCTCGCACTCGCCGGGAAGCCGCTGCACGCCATATAGGCGTCTGCGCACCCACCCAGAACTAAGCTAGACCCGCAGCATTCGGTAATAAGGAGCATCACTGATGAGCGAATCCGTCAACCTCCCGGCACTCGGTGAGAGTGTCACCGAGGGCACGGTAACC
>JAUZFP010000128.1 GCA_030838475.1 Actinomycetota bacterium | reverse complement strand
ACATCCTCACCGATTTGGCCGCCGCTATCAGCGGGGGCATCGGACTGGCCGCCTCGGGCAACATCAATCCGGATGGCACCTTTCCCAGCATGTTCGAGCCGGTCCACGGGTCCGCGCCGGACATTGCCGGGCAGCAGAAGGCCGACCCCACCGCGGCCATCCTGTCGGTCGCGCTCCTGCTCGACCACCTGGGATTCGCGGATGCGTCGGCTCGTGTCAGCGCGGCCGTCACCGCGAACCTCGCGGAGGCCCCCGGTGCCGGTCAGAGAACGACTTCAGCCATTGGCGACGCAATCGTCGCAAGGCTGGCGCAGAATTAGATCACTTCGTTAGAAAGAGCAGCCCATGGCAATCCAACTTCAGATGGCTCCGCAGGATCTCCACTTCCAGACGTTCCGTAACGAGAATGCACGGTCAAAGGAGGAGCGCGACGCGATCCTCGCCGACCCCGGATTTGGCAAGTTTTTCACCGACCACATGGTCGATATCTGCTGGTCGGAGAGCGGCGGATGGCACCGTCCTCGCGTCCAGCCCTATGGTCCGATTTCGATGGACCCCGCAGCTGCGGTGCTCCACTACAGCCAGGAGGTCTTCGAGGGGCTGAAGGCCTACCGGCACGCCGACGGCAGCGTGTGGTCGTTCCGCCCTGAGGCGAACGCCTACCGGATGCAGCGATCCGCTCGCCGCCTCGCGCTTCCGGAGCTGCCGGTCGACTACTTCATCGATTCGATCAAGCAGCTCGTCCAGAACGACGTCGACTGGGTGCCCGAGAGCGGTGAGACCAGCCTCTACCTGCGCCCGTTCATGTTTGCGAAGGAAGCCTTCCTCGGCGTTCGTCCCGCCAACAAGGTCAACTACTACGTGATCGCCAGCCCCGCCGGTGCGTATTTCCCCGGCGGCGTCGCTCCGGTCTCGATCTGGCTGTCGAGCGACTATGCGCGCGCAGGCAAGGGTGGAACCGGTGCCGCTAAGACGGGTGGCAACTACGCGTCCTCGCTCGTCGCGCAGCAGGAGGCCTACGAGAACGGTTGCGCCCAGGTGCTGTTCCTCGACTCCGAGGAGGGCCAGTATCTCGAGGAACTCGGTGGGATGAACGTCGTCCTCGTGCACAAGGACGGCACGCTCATCACCCCGGAGTCCTCCAGCATCCTCGAGGGCATCACGCTCGACTCGATCCTGCACCTGGCGCGGGATCGCGGCCTCGCGACCGAGATGCGCCGGGTATCGATTCACGAGTGGCGGGATGAGGCCGCCAGCGGCAACATCACCGAAGCGTTCGCGTGCGGCACCGCTGCAGTGGTTGCACCCATCGCCCAGCTCAAGGCGGCGAACTTCACCATCGGTTCGCCCGACGCGTCCGCCGGTGAGCTCACGATGTCGCTCCGCGAGGAACTTCTTGACATCCAGTACGGCCGTCGCCCAGACCCGCACGGCTGGCTCACACGACTCGACGCCTGACCCCGACCGGTAGTCTCCTTACGTGAAGATCGCGCGATTCAGTACCGACGGTGACCCTCGATTTGGAATCATCGATGGCGACGATGTCGTGGTGCTCGCGGGCGACCCGATGTTTAGCGGCTTCCAGCCGACCGACGAGCGGATTCCGCTCGACGAGGTGAAACTGCTCGCTCCGGTCATCCCGCGCTCGAAGGTGGTCTGTGTCGGCCTCAACTACGCGGATCACAAGGATGACCTGCACATCGACAGTCCAGAAACGCCGCTGCTCTTCCTGAAGCCCAACACGGCGATCATTGGCCCGGGCGACGCCATCCAAATCCCGCCGGTCGAGGGCAGGATCGTGCACGAGGGCGAGCTGGCGATCGTGATTGGAAAAATCGCGAAGCAGATCAAGGCGGAGAACTACGCCGACTACATCTTCGGTTACACGATCGCGAACGATGTCTCCGCCCGCGACGTGATGTTCTCGGACGGCCAGTGGGCGCGAGCGAAGGGCTACGACACGTTCTGCCCGATCGGTCCGTACATCGAGACGGAGCTCGACACCACCTCGCTTGAGATCCAGACCTACGTCGACGGGGAACCACGCCGACACGGCAACACCAAGGACATGATCCACGGCATCCCCGAGATCATGGCGTTCGCGTCGGATATCTGGACGCTGTTGCCCGGTGACCTCATCCTCACCGGCACGCCGGCGGGACTGGGCGGATTCGTGGATGGCCAGACTGTCGATATCACCATCGACGGAATAGGCACCCTCAGCAATCCCGCCCGCAACCGCGTCGAAGTGTGATCTCGGGTCGAGCTTGTCGAGACCGCTGCCCGGATTAGCGCTTGCGGCGGCTGGCGCCGCCGCCGGCTATGGCATCCACGCCCTCTGGCCGTGGTTCCCGTGGCTCACGGCGTCGCTCGTCCTCGGCGTGATCGTGGGGAGCATTCCGCCCCTGCGCACGCCCCTCGACGGCCTGTTCAAACCAGGTCTCGCGTTCGCGTCCCGCCGCCTGCTGCGCCTCGGGATCGTGGTGCTTGGGCTCCAGCTGAGTCTTTCCAACATTCTGGCGCTCGGCTGGCTGACGATCGTCGCGATCGTGGTTGTCGTCGGCCTCAGTTTCGTGCTGACCTGGCTCATCGCGCGCGCGTTCCGCCTCGAGGGCGACCAGCCGGTGCTGTTCGCCGCCGGGTTCTCGATCTGTGGTGTGTCAGCCGTGGGAGCCATGAGTGCGGCACGGGGTACCGACCCGAAAGACACCGGCACGCCCGTTGCGCTCGTGACGCTGTACGGGACGCTCGCGATCGTGGTGTTGCCCGCGCTCGCCGGATTGCTCGGGCTGACCCACGTGCAGTTCGGACACTGGGTCGGAGCCAGCGTCCACGATGTCGGGCAGGTGGTCGCGACGGCGCAGACGCTCGGTACCGTCGCACTCGCCGCCGCGGTCGTCGTCAAGCTCACTCGGGTGCTGATGCTCGCGCCGATGGTCGCGATCACCTCGGTTCTCACGCGTCGCCGGGGGACGGCGACTGGTGTGCGCCCGGCGATCGTGCCGCTCTTCATCGTCGGGTTCCTCGCGCTGGTCTTGGTGCGCACCTTCGTCCCCCTGCCGGAGGTGGTGCTGACTGTTGCGGGCATCCTGCAGTCGATCCTCCTGGCCATGGCGCTCTTCGGTATCGGGGCCTCCCTTCGACTCGAGCAACTCGCTCGCTCTGGGATTCGCGCGCTCGGAGCCGGCCTGGTGTCGTGGGTGGTGCTACTTGGCCTCGGGCTCGGGATCGTGTGGATCGCGGGCCAGTAGCATTGCATCTGCCATGTCTGCTCCCTTCTCAACTGCCACCGGAACCGACGTTCGCGTTCGGTTTTGCCCCTCACCCACCGGAACTCCCCACGTCGGCCTGATCCGAACGGCACTGTTCAACTGGGCGTACGCGCGGCATACCGGCGGCAAGCTCATCTTTCGGATCGAAGACACCGACGCGGCACGCGACTCGGAGGAGAGCCTGCTCCAGCTGATCGACGCCATGCGCTGGCTGCGCATCGACTGGGACGAGGGCGTCGAAGTTGGAGGCCCGCAGGCTCCGTATCGCCAGTCCCAGCGCGGCTCGATCTACGCGGACCTGATCGGGAAGCTGAAGGCCGCCGGTCACCTGTACGAGAGCTACGCGACCGGCGAGGAGATCGAGGCCAGGAATCTGGCAGCCGGCCGCGACCCGAAGCAGGGTTACGACAACTTCGAACGCGACCTCACCGAGGAGCAGCGCCTCGCGTATCGGGCGGAGGGCCGCGAGCCCGCGCTTCGACTGAGGGTCCCGGACACCGAGCTGAGCTTCGACGATCTGGTTCGCGGCGAGATCACGTTCCCCGCGGGCTCGTTCACCGACTTCGTCGTCGTCCGCCCCAATGGCGCGCCGCTGTACACGTTCGTGAACCCGGTCGATGATGCACTCATGGGCGTCACGCATGTGCTCCGCGGCGAGGACCTCCTGTCGTCGACGCCTCGGCAGATCGCGCTGTACTACGCCCTCATCGAGATCGGCGTCACGACGTTCATCCCGCGCTTCGGCCACCTGCCCTACGTGATGGGGGAGGGCAACAAGAAGTTGTCCAAGCGCGACCCGGAGTCCAACCTGTTCCACCACCGTGACCGCGGGTTCATTCCCGAGGGCCTGGTCAACTACCTTTCTCTGCTCGGCTGGTCGCTCGCGCACGACCGCGACGTCTTCTCGATCGAGGAGATGGTCGCGGCGTTCGACGTCGTCGACGTGAATCCGAACCCGGCGCGATTCGACCTGAAGAAGGCCGAGTCGATCAACGGGGACCACATCAGGATGCTGTCGAGCAACGAGCTGGCGAAACGGCTCGAACCCTACATGGGCAACCTTGTCGCGTCCGAGATCGATCGAGACCTGCTCGAGCGCGCCGCCCCGCTCGTGCAGGAGCGCATGCAGCTTCTGGGGGAGGCGCCGACCCTGTTGGCGTTCCTGTTCACCCCGGACGAGGACATCGAATTCGACGCCGACGCCCTTCCCGGCGCGGATGCGGCGCTGATCTTAGACGCTGCATCCACCGCGATCGACGGACTCGAATCCTGGACCCACGACACGATCGAGGAGGTCCTTCGCGTCGTACTGATCGAGGGCCTCGAGTTGAAGCCCCGGACCGCGTTCGGCGCGCTCCGCACCGCGATCTCGGGCAAACGGATCAGCCCGCCGCTGTTCGAGTCGATGGAACTGCTCGGAAAGGATTCGACCCTCGTCCGTATTGCACGACTGCGATCGCGGCTGTGAGCTCCGAGTCACCCGCGCCCGAGAAGCCGCCGCTCACTCCTGCAGAGCGTCGCCGACGTAGGCAGCGCCGGGCCTGGATCCCCACCTTCATCATCGCCGGCGTGATCGCGGCGGCAATCGTCGTCGCCGTGGTGCTTCAGGTGACGGGCGCGGGAAAACTGATCAGCCCGCCGCCCGGCAATTCCAAATTCAACATTGCCGGACTGCGAGTCATCAACGGCTCAGCGGACGCCCAGATCGACGTACGCACGCCGCTCGCGGCCAGGTCGGTTGGTTTGCCCGCGAACTCCAGCAGGACATTCGGACCCTTCAACGGCATCGCCCTCGAGGTTGACCTGATCGGCACCTCCGGCGAGAAGCACATCTTCGTCGACTCCATGCACGTCGTCACCCGCGATGGCTTGGTGACGTCGATCTCCACGTCGACTCACGACTTCGGTTACCTCTTCATTCGTACGCAGCTCGCGTCGCTGAACGTTCTTGGCCTCACCACGAAGCAGATGGCCGACTTCCAGAACGCGATGCCGAGCGGCGCCGGTGACGAGCACTCGCGTTTCACGCTCCCGTTCGGCACCGGGAACGCCCTGGGGGTTCCGACCGCCGTTACCGTCTCGTGCGCCGGACCGAACGGGTGCACCGTCTCGACGAAGACCACGCTGCGCACGAAGTAACCATCCGGCTGGCTAGGCTCTTCAGGGTGAGTGAAACAGCATCCCTCGAGCAGCGCGGCCCCGTGTTTGTGTTGGGCCTCGGCGAGACCGAGAACCGGTTCAACTTTGACTCCATTGCCCGGCTCATGTCCCTCCTCGACCAGGTGGATGCCGCGCCAGGAGAAAAAGCGCTCGTGACTGTGGCCGAGGGCAAGTTCTGGTCGAACGGACTCGACCTCGAGTGGATGATCGCGAACAAGATCGACCTCGCCGATCTCGTGGTCGCCGTGCAGGAGCTCTTTGCTCGTGTGCTCGAGGCGCCCTATCCAACCGTCGCGGCCATCCAGGGCCACTGCTACGCGGCCGGCGGGATGCTCGCGCTCGCGCACGACGCACGGTTCATGCGCGAGGACCGTGGCTTCCTCTGCTTTCCCGAGGTCGACATCAAGATGAACTTCACAGTCGGGATGAGCAGCCTGTTGACGGCCAAGCTCTCCGCGCAGACGGCCCACCAGGCGATGGTACTGGGGCGGCGCTTCACGGCGCCGGAGGCTGCGACTGCGGGCATCCTCGATGCAACGCTCCCAGAACCCGAGCTCGTGTCCGGCGCGATTGCGTATGCGGAGACTCTCGTCGGCAAGGACCCCGCGACCATCCAGGCGATCAAACGAACCATCTACGGGCCGACCCTCGACCTGCTTCGAACGGCTCCGTAGCGCCCGTTTGGGACGGACCCTCGGGCGTACGTTAGAGTAGCTAGTCGGCTCGGCTTCGGCTTGAGACGGTGGGGTATGGTGTAACTGGCAACACGGAAGATTCTGATTCTTTTGTTCTAGGTTCGAATCCTGGTACCCCAGCACTGTGTCTATTGAAAATCTGCCCCCGTCAGATGCAGTGCCATTTGAAAATCTGCCCCCGTCAGATTTTCGCGATGCGTCCAATGCCCGATTGTGGGGGCTGCCGGACGGTTTTCTTTTTGGGGTGTCCACCGCCGCGTACCAGGTCGAGGGCGCAGCGAACGAGGATGGTCGCGGCCCGTCGAGCTGGGACGCGTTCAGTCACGAAGCCGGCCGCATCCTTGACGGCAGCAACGGCGACGTCGCGACCGACCACTACCACCGCTACCCGCAGGACATCGCCCTGATGAAGCAGCTCGGGGTGGACGCCTATCGTTTCTCCTTCTCGTGGTCGCGCATCCAGCCCACCGGCGATGGAGCGACCAACGCGGCCGGTCTCGACTTCTACGACCGACTGGTCGACGGTCTACTCGAGGCCGGGATCGCGCCGAGCCCGACACTGTTCCACTGGGACACTCCGCTCCCGCTCGAGGAGCGCGGGGGTTGGCTGAACCGAGACACCGCCGATCGGTTCGCGGACTATGCCGGAATCGTCGCTGAGCATTTCGCCGATCGCGTGAAGCGCTGGATCACTATCAATGAGCCCGTGGTTCTCACCATGCTCGGTTACGGCGCCGGCATCCAGGCGCCGGGGCTGCAGCTCGGCTTCGGGGCGTTCCCCGCGGCGCATCACCTGCTCCTCGGCCATGGCAAAGCCGTCACGGCGCTGCGCGCTGCTGGTGCGACCAACATCGGAATTGCCAACAACCATGCGCCGACCTGGCCGGCGAGCAACAACCCCGAGGACCTGCAGGCGGCCGGCCTCTACGACAATCTCGCCAACTGGCTGTTCTCCGACCCGATCCTGCTCGGACGGTATCCCGAGGTCATGGAGCCACTGCTTCCCGAGGGTTTCGCCGACGATCTCGCGAAGATCTCTGTTCCGATCGACTGGTACGGGGTCAACTACTACAACCCCGTTAAGGTGGCCGCGCCGAGCGAAGAAGCGGGCGCGTTGATCGACGGGCACGAGCTCGACTCGAGCCTCCCGTTCTCACTCGTCGACATCGAGGGCTACCCGCGCACCGACTTCGACTGGCCGGTCGTGCCGGAGGCGTTCACCGCCCTGCTCGTCGACTTCAAGGAACGCTACGGCGAGCGCCTGCCGCCGATTTACATCACGGAAAATGGATGCGCGATCAACGATGGTCCGGATGCGTCCGGTCGCGTAGCGGACACCCGACGCATCGACTACACGGCTGCGCACCTCGCCGCAGTGGGTGACGCGGTCGCCGCAGGTGTCGACGTGCGCGGCTACTTCCACTGGTCGCTGCTCGACAACTTCGAGTGGGCGGTGGGCTACTCGCAGCGATTCGGACTCGTCTACGTCGACTACGAAACGCAGGAACGGATCCCGAAGGACTCCTTCCACTGGTACCGCGATGTCATTGCGGCGCTGCGCACGGCCTAGGTTCGTCTCATGAACGCTTTCTCCGTCGAACGCGAGGGCAGTGTCGCCCTCGTCACCATGCTCGGTTCGGCAATGGGCCGCGAGTTCTTCGTCGAACTGCCGCAGCTGTTCCGGGAACTGGACTCCGATCCGGCCGTGCGTGCGATCGTGCTTGGCGGGAGCGGGACGAACTTCTCCTACGGACTCGACCTGGCAGACGTGGCCCCGATGTTCACGGCGCTGACCACGGACGACGTTGGCGCACGTGCTCGGACGGCGCTGCTCGGCCAGGTGCGCGAGTGGCAGGCATCCATCACGGCGGTCGCCGATTGCCGAACACCCATCATCTCCGCGATCGATGGCTGGTGTGTTGGCGGCGGGATCGACCTGATCGTCGCCACCGACATCCGGCTGGCCACGGCGGACGCCAGATTCAGCATCCGCGAGACGAAGGTCGCGATAGTGGCGGACCTCGGCAGCCTCCAACGCCTCGTCGGCATCATCGGCGACGGTCACCTGCGGGAGCTCGCCCTCACCGGCGGTGACATCGACAGCACGCGCGCCGAGCGCATCGGCCTGGTCAACACCGTGTATCCGGACGCCACGACGCTACGGGATGCCGCCCTGTCGATGGCCGCGGCGATCGCGGCAAATCCGCCACTGGTCGTGCGTGGCGTCAAGGATGTGCTCGACGTCGAGCGCGCGCCCCGCGTCGAGGCGGGCCTCAGGTACGTCGCGACCTGGAACGCGGCATTCCTGCCGAGTCACGACCTCGGCGAGGCGTTCGCCGCATTCGCGGAACGCCGCCCTGCCGAGTTCACGGGCGAGTAGCCGCCCTAGACCTCGATCGATTCTCCCGGCGCGAGCGGGAAGAACTCCCCGCCGCCCTGCTCGGTCGTGGCCTGGATGCGAGCGTTAGCCATCCCGTTGCCGATGACGGAGTTGACCATCTCGTGCACCGGGAAGCTGCGCTTGGGCTTGGCCTCAAGCACGTAGTCCATGACCTCGCCGATCTTGAGCCACGGCGCGCTGGCGGGAACGGCAAGCAGCTCGACACTCGGCGGACCCTGCGTGAACGAGTCGCCCGGGTAGAACACGGTGTCGTTGATGAGAACGCCGACGTTGTCGACAACCGGGAATGAGGAGTGGATCACCGCGTGGTTCTCGCCGAAAAACTCGAGGGTGAACGGGTCGAGAACGACCTTTTGACCATCCGTGACAACGGTGAATTCGAAGTCGGTGGCCGCGGCGGCAACGCCTGCCGGCCCAAAGAACTTCACATCGGGGCTGTTCGTCAGGATGCGCTGCAGGTGCTCGGGCGTCCAGTGGTCAGCGTGTTCGTGAGTCACGACGACGGCGACCACGTTGTTGGTATCGGGGAGTGGAACGGTGAACGAGCCCGGGTCGACGATGAGCTTCTTATCGGCGATCGAAGCGACAAAACAGGCGTGTTCGTACTTGGTAATCCTCATGATTCGAGCCTACGCCAGCCCAAACAGAGGTATACCCCCCTGGGGTATGCTTGCCAGATGATCGAGGATATCAAGAAGCGCGCGCTGCACCGCAGCCGTATCCTGCAGGGCCAGCTCCGGGGGCTCGAGAAAATGATCGACAACGAGGAGTACTGCGTCGACATCATCACGCAGTCCCTCGCCGTGCAGAAGTCGCTGCGAAGCCTCAACAAACTGATCGTGGAAAATCACCTGCGCACCCACGTGACCGATATGTTCGAAGCGGGCGGAGACGAACGAGAGAGAGCCGTCACCGAATTGTTGACCGTGTTTGAGCTCACCAACAACAGGGGCCAGTAATGGATCACTCGCAGATGGATCACGGCGGTTCGACAGGCTCAGCGACCGACGCCAGTTCGGTCCCTGAGCTTGTCGAAGGGCACGAGCACGGCCACATGGACCATGTCGCAATGTTCCGGCGACGCTTCTGGGTGAGCCTCATCCTCACGATCCCCACGCTGGTCTTCAGCACCGGGCTTCAGGACATCCTGAATCTGAGCGGGCCGCGGTTCCCCGGCAGCGAATGGATTCCCGCCGTCTTCGGTCTCGCGATCTTCGTCTACGGCGGGCGCACGTTCCTGATCGATGGCTGGTGGGAGCTGCGGCATCGCCAGCCCGGCATGATGCTCCTGATTTCGCTCGCGATCGTGGTCGCGTTCGCGTACAGCGCTGCTGTCACGCTCGGCCTGCACGGCATGGACTTCTGGTGGGAGCTCGCAACCCTCATCACGATCATGTTGCTCGGTCACTGGATCGAGATGGCGGCCGTGATGAGTGCGGGAGATGCGCTGGGCGAGCTCGCGACCCTGATCCCGGATGTCGCGGACGTCGTTCACGGCGACCACACGATGAGCATGCCTGTGTCTCGGATCGCGGTCGATGATGTCGTGCTGGTGCGGCCGGGCGGCAGCGTTCCGGTCGACGGCGAAGTCACGGACGGCGACTCCGATGTGAACGAGTCGTTGCTCACGGGGGAGAGCGCGGCCGTTGCGAAGTCAGTCGGGTCTGAGGTCGTCGCGGGAAGCGTCAACGGCTCGGGCGCGCTGACGATTCGGGTGACGCGGGTCGGCGACGACACGGCACTCGCCGGCGTCATGAAGCTGGTGGCCGAAGCCCAGGCGAGCAAGTCGGGCGCGCAGCTGCTGGCCGATCGCGCCGCGGGCTGGCTGTTCTACATCGCGGTTGGGGCAGCCATCATCACCGGCGGTGTCTGGTATCTGATCATGCCGGGCGACCCCAACTTCGTGCTCGAGCGGGTCGTCACGGTACTCGTCATCGCGTGCCCGCACGCGCTCGGCCTCGCCATTCCCCTCGTGGCGCAGATCTCGACCTCGCTGGGTGCCCGACACGGCATCCTGGTTCGCAGTCGTGCCGCCCTCGAGGATGCCCGGCTCGTATCGATTGTCCTCTTCGACAAGACCGGCACCCTCACCGAGGGGCGCCAGGGCGTCGACTCGGTGGTGACCGTCGGCGGCACGACGGAAGACGAGCTTCTGCAGCTCGCTGCGGCTGCTGAGACCAAGTCCGAGCATCCGATCGCCCGTGCCATCGTCGACGAGAGCGGGACGCGAAAGCTGCGCAAGTTGCGCGTCGCGAAGTTCACATCCCTCGCGGGGCGTGGGGTCGAAGCAATCGTCGAGGGCGAGGCGATCACGGTGGCGGCTCCGCGGGTGTTGACCGAGCGGGGGATCCAGATGGATCCGCTGCTGGTGCACGCCACGAGGGATGCGGCCATCGATGGCAAGACGGTCGTGTACGTACTCCGCGACGATGCCGTGCTGGGGCTGATCGCTCTAGTCGATGTGTTTCGACCGGAGTCGGTCGAGGCGGTCGCGAAGCTCCGCGCGCGCGGAGTCCGCGTCGCGATGCTCACCGGGGACTCGCATGAGGTTGCCAACTGGGTCGGTGCCCGTCTGGGCATCGACGAGATCTTCTCCGAGGTGCTCCCCGCCGAGAAGTCGCAGGTCGTCGAGCGGTTGCAGGCCGGCGGCGCGAAGGTGGCGATGGTCGGTGACGGAGTGAACGACGCCCCCGCGCTCGCCCGCGCGGATGTCGGCATCGCCATCGGTGCGGGCACGAATGTTGCGATCGAATCGGCCGGCATCATCCTGGCGTCCAGCGACCCGCGAGGTGTGGCGGACATCCTGAAGCTCAGCCGCGCCACGTACCGCAAGATGGTGCAGAACCTGCTCTGGGGTGCCGGCTATAACGTTGTGGGCATTCCGCTTGCGGCGGGCGTGCTCTTCGGCGCGGGCATCCTGCTGGCCCCGGCGGTCGGCGCGATCCTGATGTCCGCCTCCACGATCGTCGTCGCCCTCAACGCCCAACTCCTGCGTCGCCTCCGCCTAGGGTCCTAGTACTGCTGCACTTTGTTGAGCACGCGGTAGTTACAGGGACCGCATGGTCAACAAAGTGCAGCGGTGCGGGGGATTCCCGGTCATAATTTGGTCATGACACCGACGTGCAGCCCGAAACGCCTCGTTGTGGCGATCAACCAGTCCGCCCGGTTTGGCGCCAACAAGGGCGTCGGCGACACCATGGTGGAGCGGCTTCGCGCCCTCGGTCACGATGTTGTCGACCTGGTCGAGCCCACCTACAAGGAGCTCATCGCATCGGCGACGCGGGAGATCGCGAAGAAGCCGGATGCGCTGATCGTCGTCGGCGGCGACGGCATGGTCAACCTCGGCGTCAACCTGGTGGCCGGCACCGGGGTTCCGCTCGGTCTGATCCCGGCCGGCACCGGAAACGACATGGCTCGTTCGCTCGGTATTCCGCACGAGGATCAGACGGCCGCACTCGATGTACTTATCGAGGCGCTGAATCATCCGGCGCGCGTCATCGACGCCGGCCTCGTGACGGATTCCGCGGGCGAGACCCGCTGGTTCGGCTGCATGCTTTCCGCGGGCTTCGACTCCATCGTCAACGAGCGTGCCAACCGGATGCAGCATCCGAAGGGCGCTAGCCGCTACACGATCGCGATGCTCCTCGAGCTTGTAACTCTGAAGCCGATCCAGTACAAGATCACCCACGACGGCGAGACGTTCGAATCGGGCGGAATGATGATGTCCGTCGGCAACGGGATTTCTCTCGGTGGCGGCATGAAGGTTACGCCCACTGCTCTGCTTGATGACGGCCTGCTCGACATCCTCGTCGTCGGGCCGTTGACGCGCATCCAGTTCCTCCGCATCTTCCCGAAGGTCTTCGCGGGCACCCACATCGAGGATCCACGAGTGCGAATTATCAAGGCCAAGAAGATCCGCATCGAAGCGGATGGTGTGGTCGCCTACACGGACGGCGAGCGATTCGCAGGGCTGCCGATCGATATCGAGGTCAAGCCCGGTGCCCTGAAGGTTTTCGCCCCACCGGTCGTTGCTGCCGAGCCAACCGCAAAGACGACGGCCGCCGCGAAGTAGCGCTGTTTGGCGGGTCTTCTCGCCATATGGCATACTCGTAAAGTTGTCGTGACGGCCCCATCGTATAGCGGCCTAGTACGCTGCCCTCTCACGGCGGTAACACCGGTTCGAATCCGGTTGGGGTCACAACCGCTCGGATGCCAGTA
>JAUZFP010000124.1 GCA_030838475.1 Actinomycetota bacterium | reverse complement strand
TCGTTGTCGCGGCCATGGGAAGTCCAATGGTGGATCAGCGGACGGTGCTCATCGAGCTTCGCGCCCAACCCGACGGCTCGACGGCGGTCGCGCTCAGCATCGATGTCGACCTGCCCGAGGGAAGGCGTCTCGTGCTCCTCGCGCCGTACTACCTGACGCTCAAGACCACCGTCGATGACCTGTCGTGGGACGACGGGCGGAACCTGCTGATGCGCTTTAAGATCCCGCCGAAGTAGCCGGCTCAAGGGACGCACGCAGCCGACCGGCCGCGCACGGATCGTGGGCGGCCAGGATGACGAGATCCGGCACTGACGCCGGGGAGGCACTTGCCCGACGCTCGGGTGGCGCGGTACCTTGAGCGCACCTCAGGAAGGGCGGCCCGCGTGATCCCTCCCCGTCGTGCCGCGCCGTTCGTCCTTGTCATCGCTCTCGCGGTGATGCTGGCGGGATGCGCCGCGACCGGTTCCGCGTCGGCCCCCGCTGTGAAACCGGTGCCGGCCCGCACGGGTGCGCCGTACTCGGCGACCCTCGCCGGAGTGCCCGTTACGCTTCTTCGCCCCGCTCTGCTGGCGGCGAAGCCGAACGACAGGTCCGCGAACTTTCTGTCATTCCAGTCGACCGCCAACTCCAATGACTTCGTTCGGCTGCTCGTTCCGTTAACGGTCTGTGTGGCAGGGAGTGCGACACCCTCGGCAACGCCCGGAGACTTCGTCGCGTACCTGCACAGCCTGACACCGCTCGGAGCGACGATCACGAACGAGGATTCCATCTCGATTGACGGTGTTTCGGGAACGGAGCTGACTCTCGGCGGATCCACGGACATCCAGGGCTCGATTGGACAGTCTCAGGGGGACGGCTGTGCGGACCAGAACTCGTTCGGCGTCGCATCGGACCTGTCGTTGCGGATGGCTGTCTTCGAGGTGAGGAACAAGGTGGTGCTCATTTGGGCTCGCACCGACGCCCACGCACCAACCGCGGGCTTCTTCAGCACCTTCCAGAAGATGCTTCAGACGGTCACGTTCGGCTAGCGCCTCGACGCTCGGGTTAGGTGCCCGAGTGTCCCGCGCTGCCGAGCTGCCTGGTCGCCTCGGCGACGCGAGCGGCCATCGCTGTCTCGGCGAGTTTGCCCCACGCCCGCGGGTCGTAGATCTTCTTGTTGCCGACCTCGCCATCCACCTTGAGGAAGCCGTCGTAGTTTCTGAGAACCGTGTCGGCGACCGAGCGACTGAACGCGTACTGAGTGTCGGTGTCGATGTTCATCTTGATCACGCCGTTCTTGACGGCCTCGGTGATCTCGTCATCCGTCGATCCGGAACCGCCATGGAACACCAGGTCGAGCGGGTTGGGGCCCGTCTTGTACTCGCTGGCGATTCCGGCCTGGATTTCGCCGAGCAGCTCCGGTCGCAACTTCACGTTGCCGGGCTTGTAGACGCCGTGCACATTGCCGAAGGTGAGGGCGGCAATGTAGCGACCCTGTTCGCCCATTCCGAGTGCGGCAACAACCCGCTCGACATCGCCGAGGGTCGTGTACAGCGCGTCGTTGGTGCCCTCGTGCTGAACGCCATCCTCTTCGCCGCCGACGACGCCGATCTCCACCTCGAGGATGGCATTGATCGCCTTCATCCGAGGTAGCAGCATCTTGGCGATTTCGATGTTCTCATCGAGCGGGACGGCGGATCCGTCCCACATGTGGGACTGGAAGATCGGATTGCGTCCCGCCTTCACCTCCGCCTCGGAGGCTGCGATCAGCGGAAGCACGAATCCGTCCAGGGCGTCCTTCGGGCAGTGGTCCGTGTGCAGTGCGACGGTCACCGGGTAGTTCTTGGCGACCTCCGTGACGAAGGCGGCGAATGCGAGCGCACCGGATGCCCGGTTCTTGACGGTCTGGCCGGCGAAGTAGTCTGCACCGCCGGTGGTGACCTGGATGATGCCGTCGGACTGGGCCTCGCTGAGGCCCTGAAGAACCGCGTTGATGGTCGAGGACGACGACACGTTGACCGCGGGGTAGGCGAAGCCCTTCGTCTTGGCCTTATCGAGCATCTCTGCGTACTGCTCGGGGGTTGCGACAGGCATGACGACTCCTTGGGGGTGCGTGGCGGTGATCACTCAAAGTCTACCGATCCCGATTTCGGTACTCTTGACCCATGCGTTGATTCCGAACGGGATCCCACCACCATCGCCGACAAAGTTCTAAGGACGTACGTGGTGAACCCGGATCCGGCAACGCACTATCTCAATCCCGATCGCAACCTCGCCATGGAGCTGGTGCGTGCGACCGAGGCGGCCGCCATTCGCGCGGTGCCCTTCATCGGCAGGGGCGACAAGCTCGCGGCCGACGGGGCGGCCGTGGATGCGATGCGCACGTTCCTCGGTACCGTCAACTTCGACGGGGTCGTCGTGATCGGCGAGGGCGAGAAAGACCACGCTCCGATGCTGTTCAACGGCGAGCACGTGGGCAATGGCGAGGGTCCCGCCTGCGACATTGCGGTCGATCCGATCGACGGGACCTCACTGACCGCCGCCGGCCGCCAGAACGCTCTCTCGATGATTGCCGTCGCGGACCGCGGGAGCATGCTCGACGCATCCACCGTCTTCTACATGCGCAAGATCGCTGCCGGCTCGGAGGGCGTCGGAGTGATCGACATCCGCAAACCGATCGGTGACAACATCCGCGCGCTCGCCAAGGCGAAAGGCAAGGCGGTCTCCGACATCACGGTCGCGGTGCTCGACCGTCCCCGTCACGCCGAACTCATCGACGAGATTCGGGCAGCGGGCGCGGGTACCCGCCTCATGCTCGACGGGGATGTTGCCGGCAGCATCAATGCCGCAATGTATGGCACGCGAATCGACATGTGTGCGGGCATCGGCGGGAGCCCGGAGGGCGTCGTCACGGCCTGCGCGATGAAGGCCCTCGGCGGGGTCATCCAGACGATTTTGCATCCGACGGATGACGAACAGAAGCAGCGCGGGCTGGACGCCGGCCTCAAATTCGACCACGTGTACGACGCCGATGAGCTCGTGAAGAGCGAAAACACCTACTTCGTCGCCACCGGGGTCACCGACGGAGGCCTGGTTAAGGGGGTCCGTCGTCTGGGTCCTGTCATTCGCACGGAAAGCATCATTTTGCGGTCGAAATCCGGCACAATTCGCCGAGTTTTGGCCGATCACCTTGCCTCGAAGTGGCTCGAATAGGGGGTAGGTTTTTGTGCCCCCAATTCGAGTCAAACCCCAAATTCGCCGGAAATCCGCTGTTACGATCGCGAACGGCGAAGCACCACTCGGACCTTCCCTAGACCGTCCGAGACCGCACCTTACCTAGGGGCGCGGCTGGAAATTCGCCTCACCTTAACATCCGATACAAGGGGGCACTGTCGTGCGCAAAAACAGCAAACGTAGGATTGCGGCAACGATCGCAATCACCGCAATTCTCGTTGGTGGTGGCGGCGCGGCTGCCATCGCATACTGGTCGTCGGGCGGAACCGGTTCAGGTTCGGCCACAACCGGAACGTCAACTGGCATCACCGCAAACCAGACGTCCGTCATCACGAACATCACACCGGGAAGCGCGGCTCAGACCCTGAGCGGAAACTTCACCAACTCGAACGCTGGCTCGGTCTTCGTGACGAGCGTCACCGCGAGCATCGCGAGCGTAACGAAGCTGGGTGTCCCGGTTGTCGGTTGCACCTCAGCGGACTACACGCTTACCGGTGCTGTCATGACCCAGGCGCTTGCCAACCAGAATGTGCCCTCGGGAACCAACGTGGGTGCTTGGACTGGCGCGACGATCGCGTTCAACAGCACCGCCGCCAACCAGGATGCATGCAAGGGCGCGACGGTTAACCTCGCGTACGCCATCTCCTAACACTCAACTCGAGTAAGGATGGGCGCGGCTCGCGCCGCGCCCATCCAACCCCGCGCGTTCACGGTCGCGCAAACGGCATCCCAAGTGCTGTGTCCAATCCCGAAGGGCCACCATGAAAAGGCGTTATGTCGCGTTGTGCGCAGCGCTTCTGAGCTTCGCCGTCTTCCTTGTCGTCGCCCTGTGGGGCTCGACGTTTGGAATTGCCGGCGGCACCTCCCGCGCGCTGCTTCCGGGATCCAGCGCGCCCATCAACATCCGGATCTCGAATCCGCATTTCTATCCGATCGTCGTCAGCGAGCTGACCGTACGGATTGCGAGCATTACCCCCGGACACAGGGGTGCAACCTGCAAGTCCAGCAACTTCACCCTGACCCAGGCTCACAACTTCACGATCCGCCTCGACGCCAACTCGACCGTCACGATGAAGAACATCTCGTCATCGACGAAGGAATGGCCATCCCTGCATCTGACCACCAATCAGGCTCAGCTCGACGATGGCTGCCAGGGCGCAACAATCAACCTCGCCTACTCGGCCGCCGGCACCTGGTGGACCAAATGAATCGGCGCATCCTCGCCATCGTCGCAATGGTTATCGCGATCGTCGTCGTGACGATCGGGGGAGCCGGCGTCGCCTACGCCTACTGGACCGCGGGCGGTGCGGGCACGGGATTCGGCGCGGCGGGCACAACCGTGCCGATCACCCTCAGCGCGGGAACCCCGACAGCGTCGCTGCTTCCCGGCGGCCAGACCGGCGTCGTGCTCACAATGACCAACGCGAACGCGGCGACGGTGAAGATCTCGTCCCTCGCGCTCGACACCACGCAGGGCGCGAGCGGATTCGCGGTTGACGCCGGCCACTCCGGCTGCACGCTGTCCACCCTGTCGTTTGTCACCCAGACCAATGGCGGAGCCGGCTGGAGCGTCCCCGGCAAGGTCGGCGCCACGAACGGCACGCTCACCACCACCCTCACCAACGCGCTCGCGATGTCCCTGTCCGCGGCCGATGCCTGCCAGGGCGCGACCTTCACCGTCTATCTACTGGGGGCCTGATGAAGACCCGCGCAGCACTTCGACGATTCCGCCCATGGCGTGGAATCGCGTTTCTTGCTGCGCTCGTGGTCTTCTCGCTTGCCGGTTCCGGCGTGTGGGCCTACTGGTCGGCCGGATCGGGCATCGGCGGAAACGGTGCCGCCTCCGCGACGACCGTGGGCGCCGGCGCAACGCCGACCGCGGTCTCGGCCGGTACGACCGTCAACCTCGGCTGGGCCCCCTCCACTCTCGCGAGCGGCACCGCCGTCTCCGGCTACATCGTGAAGCGCTACAACGCGACGACCCTGGCACTCCAGACCATCCTGAGCTCATGCACCGGCACCGTGGCATCCACGAGTTGCACGGAGTCCGCCGTGCCGTCCGGCCAGTGGCGATACTCGATCACTCCCGTGTTCGCCACCAACTGGAGGGGCGTCGAAAGCGTGCTCAGCCCGGTGGTGTACACGGACCCGACGCCGCCCGTGAACAACCTGTCGCTGTCGAACATCGTCGGCGGTGCGGCAATTACCGGTGCGACCACCTACTACCGTGGGAGCGCGGCCGGCAGCTTCACGATCACCAACGCTCTGACGGATGCTGGCTCGGGGCCGGCATCCAGCACCACCGCCGCACTCACGGGAATAACAACCGGATGGACGCACAGCGCGTCCACCGTGTCCACGCCGACCGCCGGTCCCTACGTCTCGAACTCGTTCAGCTGGACGGCGGGTACCACCAGCGGCCCAAGCGAGGCAGTGACCGGTCGCGACCTGGCGAACAATGCGGCCATCACGACGGAGTTGTTCGTCAACGACTCCACGGCACCCACCGGCACCATCAGTTACTCGAACGGCTATCAGGCCGGTCGCTTCGTGACGGTGAGCTTCACCGGTGCGGACAGCGGTTCCGGTCTGCTTTCGGCACAGCTCCAGCGCCAGTCGGCCAACTTCAGGAACGGTGGATGCGCCACGTTCGGCGCCTTTACCGACCTGGGCGCGGTGAACCCGGTCTCGCCGTACACCGACAGCACCGTAACGAACTCGAAGTGCTACAACTACCGCTACGTGCTGACCGACCTCGTCGGTAACAGCCTCACCGCGACGAGCGCAAATACGGCGTGGGTCGACTACGCCGGCGCGGTGCGATTCCAGACCACGGGCATCCTCAGCCAGCTTCGCCTCGGCGACTCCGGGATCAACGGCAACACCACCGCGGTCGACAGCGTCGGCAGCCTCAATCCGACCTACACGGGCGGTGTCACACTGGGCGCGAACGGCGACCCGCAGAATGACCCCAACACCGGCGTGACGCTCAATGGGACCACCGGTTGGCTTCAGGACACCTCGCCGACCGGACTGCCGGTCGGGGCGTCATCCCGCTCTGTCGAGCTGTGGTTCAAGACCACATCGACCGTGCACCAGAGCCTGTTCACCTACGGCACCTACGCAAACAACGAAGAGTTCGGCCTCTGGATCGACCCGGCCGGAACGTCTCTCACCGCGTGGGGCTGGGGCGGCGGCGACGACCCGAGCTTCACGTCGACAACCACAGTGGATGACGGCAAGTGGCACCAGGTCGTCGAGACCTACAACGGGACCGCGATCTCCCTCTACGTGGACGGCCAGCTGCTGGGCACGCAGGCCCAGACGCGCAACACCGTGATCAATGCTGCAGGTCTCCAGATCGGTGATGTCAATGACGCCACCGACATCAACTCGGGATTCCCGTTCGACGGTTCACTCGACGAGTTCTCCATCTACACCACCGCGCTCACGCAGACGGACGTGACCAACCACTTCCAGCTCGGCGCAAACCAGGGCACGGATTCGACCGGACCCGTTGGTGGTTCGGTGACGGTAACCGGCCTCGTCGGCACCGGCCCGCTCTACTCCACCTCGACCACCCTGAACCTGGCGCTCGCCAAGGGCACCGACGGCTCCGGCGTCTCCGGTTCGGCCGCCTACCTGTACCGCGCGACCGCGACCCTAACGTCAGCGGCGAACGCCGACGGCCTCTGCGGAGCTTTCGGTCCATTCACGCTTGTCGCCTCCGACCCGGCAGCCTCTTACGCCGACACGGTTGCCGACAACACGTGCTACGCGTACCGGTACTCCGTACCGGATGTCCTCGGCAACTACTCGACCTACGCCAGCGGAATGGTCAAAGTCGACACAACCCCGCCGACCACTCCATCGCTCGGCCTCTCGGCCCTCGTGAACTCCTACTACTCCGGCGGAATCCTCTATTACCAGGGGGGCGCCTCCGGATCGTTCACGCTGACGGTAACGTCTTCGGACACGACCTCGGGAATTCCGGCCGCCAGCTATGTGTTCCCGACCTTCGGCACGGGGTGGAACCCGCTGACTGGTACCGGGAATACGCGCAACTACTCGTTCACTGCGGCGGCCTCAAGCGCCGGTTTGCAAACGCTGACCGTGTCGAACAATGCGACTTCCAGCGCCGCGACGAACTTCACGCTGACGGTCGACTCGGTCGACCCGACCGCGAGCACGCCGACCTACGCCGCGACAAAGACCGGGTCGGGAACGGTTGCGGTCACCATCGGCGCCATCGCGGACACGGGCTCAGGCATACTGAGCGCCCAGCTCGTGTACGAGAGCACAGCGATGAATTTTCTCGGCAACTGTGGTGGAACCTACACACAGCAGGCGAGTGCGGGCATAGCTGTGACCTCCTCGTCAACTGCCAACCCGAGCGTCACGACGAGGAACTGCTACCAATTTGAGCTTGTGGTCACCGACAGAGTTGGCAACACGGTGACAACCCCGTGGGGCGCGGTCCTCAAGGTCAGCTAGTTGCTGAGCACCGACAGGATGTTGCCGGACGGGTCAAGGAACCAGGCGATGTCGGGTCCGAAGTTGGCGGCCTTGCCGCGGGCGATCGCCTTGTCGTCCTGGTGTGAGCCGTCGTAGACCTCGAACCTCACGCCCTTCGACTTCAGCTCGTCGACGGCGGCGTCGATGTCGGCGACCTCGAGGTTGAGCACGGTGTAGGTGGCGGGCTCGTGGTCGGCTTTCGGATACACAAAGATGATGCCGCCCTGCGGCAGGGCGATATCGAGGGCGCTCATGGCGTTGTCCGTGACCGACAGGCCGAGTGTGTCCCTGTAGAAGGTACGTGCTGCGTCGAGGTCTTTGACCGCGATCCCGCTGAACAATCCGGTGATGGCTACCATCTCGTGCTCCCTTTGTTTCGTAGTTTCGATCTTCCTCGCTGAGACGACGAATTGGGAACCCGGAAATCGACATCCGGACTGAACAGCTTCCGCTCGATTACTCGGAGTCGGTGACGGGGAGATCGAGTTCGATTGCCGTGAGTTGCTTCGGCTGCTGATCGACCATCAACGGAGTTCCGATGACCTTCGACTCGTCCAGGGCATCCAGTTTTCGCGCCGTAACCAGAACCCGGTTCTCGAGTGAGCTCGCGAACTGGTTGTAGCTGGAGACGGTGCTGTCGATGGAGCGGCGCAGTTTCTCGGCGTGCTCCGCAAGTGTTCCGAGCCGTCCGTAGAGTTCCTTGCTCAGGTCGAACAGGCGCTTCGCATCCTCGGTGAGCACATCCTGTTGCCACGTGAACGCGACCGTCTTCAGCACCGCCCACAGGTTGACCGGGGATGCGAGCGCAATCTTCTTGCTGAACGCGTACTCGAGCAGGGTCGGGTCGCTCTCGAGTGCGGTTGCGAGCAGGGGTTCGCTCGGGATGAACGCGACCGTGAACTCGGGGCTCGCCTCGAGCCCGGCCCAGTAGG
>JAUZFP010000071.1 GCA_030838475.1 Actinomycetota bacterium | reverse complement strand
ACTTCGTCGACATCGAGGGCGCCCGCAAGAGTGCGGTTGATAACGTCGTCGTCGCGCGATCTGGACCTGCACCCCTGCTGGTTCGGTTCAGCAATCGCGCGGCGCACGACATCGAGATCCCCCGCCGAATCCGCGCGCTCGTCGACACCGGCGTGCAATACGGCGACATCGGTATCCTCGCCCTGACCACATTTGGCGTTCGAGCGGCCATTGCGTCGCTGCAGAAGGCCAACATCCCTGTTCTCGAGCTCACCCACTTCGACGGCAACCCGGTCGACGCCGTCAAGGTGGGCACAATCAAGCGCGCCAAGGGCCTCGAATTCAACCAGGTGCTCCTGGTGCAGGTACCAGCGAACCTGCTCCCTGGCGAGCACGACCTCGTCGCCACGGAAGAGGGCGCGGCAGCCGAACACACCGAACTGCAGAAACGCGAACTCTACGTGGCCATGACCCGTGCCCGCGACGGCCTCTGGATCGGAACCATCCCGTAATCTTCGGAATCCCACAGCCCAACGGAAACATTGGCAGAGTAAAGTTTCGGTACCGAAGCCGTCCGTGCTTCCGAGGGAGGGATGCCCTATGGCAGACAAATCGCCGAAGAAGAACAGCGCCAAGACCGCTGCGTCTAAGTCTCTGAAAGAGAAGCGAGCTGAGAAGAAAACAAAGTCCGCTTCGAAGAGCAACGGATAGTGGTGTTGGTCGCAACTTCCAAAGCCGGGTCCCCAAGGGACCCGGCTTTGTTGTTGCTGGCAGTGTATTCATAGGCGCCGCCCTGTTGATAGGCGCCGCCCTGTTGATAGGCGCCGCCGCCCCTGCGGCGCCAGTGCGCCCCAAGGAACCGCCCCGGCGGCGCAGATGCGCCTTGTGGCGGTTGGCGAGGCTTCGCCTCGCGGGGCGCATTACTTCGTGCGGGTGCCATAGCCTTTCCTTGTGACGGGACAGGAGGACGCGGAGCGGAGTATTTCCGACTCAGGCTTCGTGCTCGCACCACCGGACCGGCTGTACCTGCCGTCCGCCCTGTACGACAGCTGGGACCCGGCGGATGACCGCTCGCTCGAGCGGTCCCTCGACTTTCGCACCTACCTCGCAACCCTCGCCCAGGGCCAGCCGACCGCCCGATCTCGCGGAATCGGAAACGGCCGCGCCCTTCACGACGCCGCCATTAGCTTCTCGCTCGCGGCCCGAGTTGTGGATGCCCGTTCGGTCGGTGTCCTCGGTGGCCACGGTGAGTGGCGCGGCAGCAATAACTACGACTCGGTCGCCCAGATCTCCTTCGAGCTTTCCCGGCAGGGCTTCACGATCCTGACGGGCGGCGGACCGGGCGCCATGGAGGCCGCACACCTTGGCGCGCGCTATGCGCCGCTCGGGGACGACGCCCTCGCCGACGCGCTGGCGCGTATCGCCAGCGACCCGAAGCGCCGACACTTTCCGTTCCCACACGGAACCGACCTGGTGATCGACGGCGCCTACGACCGGGCGGCGATGACGGAGCTGCACGCGTGGATGGCGCCGGCCATGGAACTCGCCCAGGAATCGGAGTCGAACGCCGGCGCATCCGTCGGCATCCCGACCTGGCTCTACGGTCACGAACCGGCGACCCCGTTCGCGACAGAGCACGCCAAATATTTCGAGAACTCGATCCGCGAAGAGGGTCTGCTGACCCTTGCGATCTACGGTGCGATCTACGCGCCCGGCAGCGCCGGCACGCTGCAGGAGATCTTCGAGGACGCCAACCAGAACTTCTACGTGCCACCGAACGAGGGCATGAGCCCCATGGTGTTCCTCGATCTCGACGAGTACTGGACGAAGCAGTTCCCGGTCATCCCCGTGCTCCGTGAACTGTTTGGTACGCGCTTCGACGACGTGGTCAGCATCGCCAGAACCGCGGACGAGGCAATCGCAGCGATCGTCACCCGGTCGTCCGGCATCGCGAAGTGGGCAGCGGTCGCGGTCGATCGCAAACTCCGACGGTAGGCGGACCAATAAGCTGCTGATCATGACACGGCAGGCGATCACAATCCTTGGCGTCGCGTCGCCCTATGCGTGGGAGGTCACGGAGAGCGCTCACCGCGCACGCCTCGACGTTCGCAGCATCGACAACTTCGGTGGCGCGGACCCGAACCTTCCTGGGCTGGTCTCGATCGCTGACTATGACGCACGCGGTGAACCCTTCGTCATCGGACTCGCCTCGGCGGTCCATCGCGCGGCGGCGGCGCATCGCGCATTCGAGGCTGGTTTTGAGAGCCCGGTTTCGCTGATCGACCTGACCAGCATCATCGCGTCCACCAGCACGGTTGGCCACGGCAGCTACGTCAACGCCGGGGTCGTGGTCGGCGCGAACACCACCATTGGCTGTCACGCCAATATCAACAGGTCCGCCTCTATCGGGCATGATAACCACATCGGATTCGCGGCCTCGATCGCACCGGGAGCGGTTCTCACGGGCGGCATTACCGTCGCCGCCGTCGCCTCAATCGGCGCGGGCGCAGTCATCCTGCCTGGTCTCACTATCGGCCGACGTGCTGTGGTCGGGGCGGGAGCCGTGGTGACCAGAGATGTCCCCGACTACGCGGTCGTCGTCGGTAATCCCGCGCGGGTGCTGCGCGAGCTCGCCCCTTCCAACGAGGACGATACGTGCCCGTTCCACTGACCGTCCCCGCAGCGGCCCCGACCCGATTGGGCCCGGAAGAAACTGCGGCAATTGAGCGCGCGATCGGGTCGGTCGTCGCGAACGGCCCGTGGATTGGCGGACCAGCCGTGGAAGGGTTTGAGAGCGATTTCGCGAGCTACCTCGGGGCTCGGGAGGTCGTCGGGGTGGGCAACGGGACAGATGCGCTCGCCTTAGCGTTTGCGTCGCTGGAGCTTCCGCCCGGGTCGGGTGTTCTCGTCGCCGCAACCGAGGGCGGTTACGCGGCGACTGCGGCGCGACAGGTGGGCCTCGAGCCGATCGTGATGGATGTCGACCCAGAGACCCTGATGCCAACAGTGACAACCGCGGAGGCTGCACTCGAGTCCAGCCGGTCCGTTCCCGTCTCCGCGGTCGTCGTCACCCACCTCCACGGGGACGCTGTCGAGTTGTCCGCGCTGGACCCGTGGCGCAGGATGCGGGGGCTGCGCCTTGTCGAGGACTGTGCGCAGGCGGCCGGACTCAGAGTCGGTGGAAGCCACGTCGGTCTGACCGGCGACGTCGCGACATTCAGCTTCTATCCGACCAAGAATCTCGGAGCGCTCGGCGACGGCGGCGCGCTCGCCTTCACCGACAGGGACTTGGCCGCGCGAACCCGCGTTCTTGCCCAATACGGCTGGACGGAGCGCTATCGCATCGGAGTCCCGGGTGGGCGCAACTCTCGTCTCGACTCCCTGCAGGCGGCCATCCTCAGCGCGCGCCTGCCCTTCCTCGACACCAGGAACGCGACCAGACGTGCGATCTCGGCACGCTATCGCATCACTCTCGCTCCCGTCGCCCGGTTTTATGGGGACGCCGAAACGACGATCGCGCATCATGCCGTCGCGGTAGGTGATTCGCGTGACGCCCTGGCCGACCACCTGAACGCTCGCGGCATCCACACGGCGCACCACTATCCGTTCCTCGACAATGAAATGCCGGGACTCGAACTCAGCGACTCGACGCCGCCGCCTGCGGCCAATAGGCTTCGAGATCAGTCCGTATCGCTCCCGTGTTTCCCCGAACTGGAAGGGCAAGAAATCGACCACGTGATTGCCGCTTTGGAGGAATGGGTCGATGTCCGGGATTGAGCAATCGAGCTCCACGGTGCATACCGACCCCCGCGGAACGCTGATTGCGACCGAACTCTCGGATGTGCCGTTCGCCGTCACGCGAATCTTTGTGGTGCGTGGACCCGATGGCGGAGCGGTACGCGGTGATCACGTCACCAACAGTGCCGAGTTGCTGGTGTTGGTCAGTGGAACTGTCACCGTTTTCAGCGGGATCGACGCCGAGCACGTTGACGCGGGAGTGACACTCTCGCGACCCGGTGCCCGGATCCTCCTCGAGGTCGGCCACTACGTTCGCTATTTCCTCCCGAACGCCGAGTCCGAGATCCTCGTTCTGTGTGAACAACCCTTCGTATCACGGTCATAGCGATGACGGTTCTCGCCTCCATTCTTATTCCGACTCACGATCACGCCAGTACGCTCCCCCTCACGGTCGCGAGTGCCCTCCACCAGACCGTAAGTGACATCGAGGTTGTTCTCATCGGCGACGGCGTCACGCCGGAGGTTCGGGCAGTAGCAGAGAACCTTGTGGCGTCAGACGGCCGGGTGCGATTCCTCGACTATCCGAAGGGCGCCAATCACGGTGAGGTTTATCGAGACACCGCCATCCGCGACGCGTCGAGCGATGCGATCTTCTACCTGTGCGACGACGACCTCCTGATGCCCGACCACGTCGCGGATCTGCTCGAACTGCTGAAGGGGCACAATTTCGTTCAATCCAAGAACGGTTTCTTTACGACCGACGGCAAGGTTGCTCCCCACCCGGGAGACCTTTCTGATCCAGCGGCCATTGCGCAGCACCTGCGGACAGATCTGGTCTTTAGCTTTGTCAGCCTCACTGGCACGGCGCACTCGCGCCAGTTCTATTTGGACGCTGCCGAGCCCTGGACGCTCACGCCAGCCGGAATCTTTCCCGACATTTACCAGTGGCGCAAGCTCATGCGGAATCCGACGTTTGTGGGAGCAACGTCGAAACGGATGACCGCGCTCCAATTTCCCACCAGCCAAGCCGGCCGCGACACCTGGACCGCTCAGGAGCGGCTGGCAGAGATCGAAAAGTGGGCGATCCTCGCCGCGACCCCGGAGGGGCAGATTCGCATCGACTCGCTCGTTGCGGAAGGAGATCGGGAGACGCTCATTCGTGACCAGGAAAGGCTGTTCGATCTCGAACTAAGGCTGATCGAGCTCGAACTGTGGAAGCGGCGGCGAGGCCAGGTGTTGGCGGATCGATTCACCCGTTTCGTGTATCGGTTACCTGTCGTGAATCGCGCGCTCGGTCGCTCGCGCTAGCTTCGGACGAGGAGCTCATCGAGCCGCTCGTAACCCTCGGTGACACCGTGCGCCATGCCGCTGTCGATCATTGCATCCCGATCCTCGACGGTCTGGTAGACCGCGTGCACGCGCACCCTCGTCGCGTCGCCCTCGCCTTCGAACGTGACGCGCTCGAGGCTGACGTGCCCGGGAGCTCCCTCGAATTCGAACGTCTGCACCATGCTCGTCTGGGGGACAACGCTGTGGTAGCTGCCGTGGAATCCAAACTTGCCGCCTTCAGGAGTGATGTGGACAAAGCGCCACGACCCTCCGTCGCGGACGTCGAACGTGTCGATCTCCATCTCATAACCGCGCGGACCCATCCACTGGGCAATGAGTTCGGGTTGCGTGTAGGCGCGGTAGACGTCGGCGACGGGGGCGTTGATGACGCGCTCGATGTCGACGACCTGCTCGCCGGGGTTTGCCGTGATTGTCGTTGGGTTGCTCATTTCTTTTCTCCTTGCTTCATCGTTTCCATTAGTGAGTCGAGCCGACGGAACTGTCGCTCGGCTTCGAGTCGATAGGTGTCGATCCACGCGGTGAGCGCCTCGAGGGCAGCCGGATCGAGGTGACATGGACGCTGCTGCGCGTTGCGCGATCGCGTGATCAGCCCCGCGGCCTCGAGTACCTGGATGTGCTTCGACACGCCCTGCTTCGACATCGCAAACGGCTCGGCGAGCTCGTTCACGGTTGCGGGACCGCGAGAGAGACGCGCTATGAGCGCACGCCTCACCGGATCTGCGAGCGCGAGAAAGGCACGATCGAGGTGCTTCTCCTGGTCCGCACCGTTACCCATAATCAACCTATCGCTTTATCAACTCTTTAGTTGATAACACCAGACTACGAAGACCGACCCGGCCTGTCAAGTGCGGGTAGCGTTGGCGCATGAGCAACTGGCGGGACACCGCATCCGAAGAGGTGCAGGACGACTTCGACCGACTCGCCGAGGTCACACTCGCAGCCGCGCGAAGCTTCCTCGATCTCGAAGGTTCATTCATCCCGTTCCCGATGGCGATCAAGACGGATGGCGTGCTCGCGCCCATCGGGAGCGAACAGCCGGTGACTCCGACCGCGCCGGACATCGACGAGGTGATGGACGGCCTGGTCGGACTCTTCCGCGAGCGTCGTGGCTCAATTCGCGCCCTCGCGATCGGTGCAGATGTGCTGATCCCCGGCGAGATGATGGATGCGATCGAGGTGCGACTCGAGCACCGCGACGGGATCGCGATCAGGATCCTCGTGCCGTACACGATCGACTCGCTCGACGACACCTACCTCTACGACGAGCCGCGCATCCAGGACGGCGACCGCATCATCTGGGACTAGCTCCCGAGGTCATCAGCGACCCTGGACCGACGCCCTCGCGTTGAGGTAGGCGTGGGCGAAGTAAAGGTAGTTCTCCGCGATCTGGTGTCGGGCGACATCGCTACCTATCGTGCCCGCGTAGTGGGCCGCCAGCGGGTCCCACCAGATGCTGCGGCCGATAGCGAAGCCCACGTAGCCGGGAAGCGGCGCCGCGACATCCAGCCACCGGTCGAGGTCTTCCTTCGACGCGTGACGACCCAGGATGATGCAGTCCGCCGTTCGCCCGCCGCGCTTGGCAAGATCGGCGACCGCCGCGGCATCCTTCGTCGAGTCCATGCCCTCGACCTTCCACAGGGCCGGATCTGCGCCGTGATCCTGCAGGAAACCGATCACGTCGAGGGTCAGCCTCGGTCGCAGCTCGTCATCGTAGCGTTTCCGGTTTCCCCCCACCGACGTGAGGTCGTCGTCGGTCGGCGGAACGAGCAGCTCGATGATCAGGCTGTGCCCGGTCTCGGCGGCCCATGCCGACACGACCTTCAGACGTTCGGCCTGCTGCAGGCGGTCGGGCACCGACAACGTCGGGTTGTCGCGAATGAGTACCTTCGCGTGGTTCGTCGCAAAGTAGCCAGCGTGGGTCTTCCACTCGTCACCGTAGGCGAACTCAAACCACTCCTTGCCGCTCGCCTCCAAGGGCATCGACAGGTTGATGAGGCCAGCCGACTTCGCGGCCAGCTCCGCGACATCCGCACCGTATTGTTCGTCGACGAGGATGCCCGCCTGCGCCGCATCCGGCAGCCGCCTTGTCGCATCGAGCAGTGCCTCATAGACGAGCACCTTGTCTGCGCGAATCCGGGCCGCCTGGGGCGGAGTCGGCGCCGCGGTGAGCTTGTAGAGCTCTTTCTCGAGGCTATCTCGGTGGTCGTCGGCAAGGATGAACAGGGCACGAGTAGTTGTAGGCATCTAAATCAGTCTCTCGCGGTTACCACGGCACGGTGCCATTTCGGTCCTGGAAAGTTCCCGTCGGCCCGTCGGTGTCGATGGTCGCCAGTTTCACGATGGCGTCCGTGCCCTCCGTGACCGACTGGTGGCCGCGGTTGCCGTTGAGATCGGTCGCGGTGTAGCCCGGGTCCACGACATTGATGCGAATCTCGGGGAACGCCTTCGCGTACTGCACCGTCAGCATCGTGACCGCAGACTTCGACGAGGCGTATGCCAGCGTCGGAAAGCTCGACTCCAGTCGCGACCTGTCGGTCACCACACCGATCGAACCGAGACCACTCGCGACGTTGACGATCACCGGCTCCTCTGACTTCAGCAGCAGCGGCAGCATTGCATGGGTGACGCGCACCAGTCCGAAGACATTCGTTGCGTAGACGTGCTCGAGATCTTCGGCGGTGACGTCGGCCGGCTTCCCACCGCCACCCCCGATGCCGGCGTTGTTGATGAGCACGTCGAGTCGACCATCGCGGCGACGGATGTCCGCTGCCGCCGCGTTCACGGACGCGTCGCTCGTGACATCCAGCTGCAGGAATCGGCCGCCGATCGACTCCGCTGCGGCGCGACCGCGTTTGACGTCGCGCGAACCGACATAGACGGAGTGCCCCTCCTCGATGAGTCGTCGAGCGGCCTCAAAGCCGAGCCCCTTGTTCGCACCAGTTATCAGAGTGATCGTCACCTCCCCATTATTAGCGACGGCGGATTAATTGGTCGCCGTCATTTTTGATGTCCGGGGAATACGGCAGACTGGACTAACGCTCTACTAACAACGGCACTGCGTCGTGCAAACCTCCCACACACCAAACTCTTCGGGGATTTCCATGTCTGAAACAGCACAGCTCGAAACCGCCTCAGGGGCTCCAGCGACCGGCGGTTCGGTCGAAATCGACGCACGCAACCGTCTCGTCATCGGCATCCTCATGGTGTCGACCTTCGTCGTCATCTTGAACGAAACCATCATCGGCGTCGCGCTGCCGCAGTTCCTCAAGCAGCTCCACATCGATGCGAGCCAGGGCCAGTGGCTGAGCGCCGCCTTCATGCTGACGATGGCGATCGTGATTCCGATCACCGGGTTCCTTCTGCAGCGATTCAACACGAAGCCGATCTTCATCGCCGCGATGGCGTTCTTCAGCGCGGGCACACTGATCGCAATCCTCGCGCCCGGCTTCGAGGTGCTGCTCATCGGCCGCGTCGTCCAGGCCTGCGGAACCGCGATCATGTTCCCGCTCCTCATCACGACGGTCATGGAGTTGGTGCCACCGGCCACCCGCGGTCGCACCATGGGCAACATCTCGATCGTGATCTCGGTCGCACCCGCAATCGGACCATCCATATCGGGCGTCATCATCAATGCGCTGCACGCGTGGCAGTGGCTGTTCATCCTCGTCCTGCCCATCGCTCTTGCTGCCCTCATCATCGGGGGCATCCGGGTGAAGAACGTCACAACCCCGAGGAAGACCAAGTTCGACGTGCCGTCGGTCATCCTCTCCGCTCTCGGCTTCGGTGGCCTCGTCTACGGGATCAGCAACCTCGGCACGGCGACCGCGGACACCATCCTGTTGCAGGGCTGGCTCCCGCTCGCCGTCGGTGTCGTCGGAATCACTCTCTTCGTGCTCCGCCAGCTCCCGCTCCAGAAGCGCGACGGCGCGCTCCTCGACCTGCGCACCTTCAAGTCGCCGACGTTTACCGTCTCGATCCTCATGCTCGTCGTCAGCATGATGGCGTTCTTCGGAACCATCATCGTGCTCCCGATCTATCTCGAGTCCGTTCTTGGGCTGAGCCCGATTAACACCGGCCTCCTGCTCCTGCCGGGTGGTCTGCTGATGGGCTTCCTGGCGCCGTTCGTCGGGCGCTTCTACGATAAGTACGGCCCGACTGGGCTCCTCACGACCGGCGCGGTCCTGACCAGCCTGACCTTCTGGTGGATGACGACCTTCAACGCGCAAACATCCGTGTGGTGGGCGTTCGTGGCGTATCTCGTGCTGAGTATCGGACTTGCGCTGCTGTTCACACCCATTTTCACGGCAAGCCTCGGTTCGCTGCCAGAGCGCCTCTACTCGCACGGCAGCGCAATCGTCGGCACGGTACAGCAGGTCGCCGGCGCCGCCGGAACGGCACTCCTCGTCACGATCCTGTCGTCGCACCAGCTCTTCGATTCGTCGACCGGGCTGGCGACAGTGTCCTCGACGGCGATCGGCATCCACTGGGCCTTCTTCACCGCCGCGATCATCTCGCTGCTGGCCATTCCTGCCGCGTTCTTCGTCCGCCCGCCGGCGCTCGAACCGGGAGCCACCGCACCCGTCGGGCACTGATCGTGGCCGGCGTCAGCAGTGCTGGTCTCCTGCTGTGGCGCCGGGGCGATGACGGTCTCGAGGTCTTCATCGCGCACATGGGCGGCCCATTCTGGGCGAAGAAGGATGCGGCCGCATGGTCGATCCCGAAGGGTGAGTACCCCGCCGACGAGGATGCACTGCTCGCCGCCCGACGCGAATTCGTGGAAGAGATCGGCGTCCCCGCGCCCGAACTCGCCTACGTGAGCCTCGGCGAGTTTCGCCAGGCGTCGGGCAAGATCGTGACGGCGTTTGCTGCCGAATCCGATTTCGAGGTCGCCGAAGTGCACAGCAACACGTTTCCCGTTGAGTGGCCACCGCGATCGGGACGCATCCAGGAGTTTCCCGAAATCGATCGTGCAGAGTGGATGCCGGTGGCCGACGCCGAGTGGCGACTGGTCAAGGGCCAGGTGCCCCTGCTCGAGGCCCTCGCCGCGATTGCCTAGCTGACTTTTTCTAGCTGCTCGGCACCCAGTTGTTGGTGTCGGGGTCTGGCCCGGTTCGCTCATCCCGGTTCAGCGCGCTGATGGCCGCCACGTCATCCTCGGTCAGCCCGAAGTCGAAGATCTCGAAGTTCTCGACCATTCGCTCGCGCTGAACCGACTTCGGGAACACGATGTCGCCGCGCTGGATGTGCCAGCGCAGCGTCACCTGCGCCGCCGTCCTGCCGAGGCGTTCGGCGATTTTCACAATCACGGGATCGCCGAGCACGAGGCCCTGCGCGAGGGGCGACCAGGCTTCCGTCGCAATCCCGTTGTCGAAGTCGTACGCGCGCACGTCATCCTGGGTCAGATAGGGATGAACCTCGATCTGGTTGACGGACGGAATGTGATCCGTCTCATCGAGAATGCGCCGGATGTGCGCGGGCTGGAAGTTGGACAGTCCGATCGCGCGCACCTTGCCGGTCGAGTGCATCTCGATCATGGCCTTCCAGGTCTCGACGAAGTCACCGACGGCAGGTAGTGGCCAATGGATGAGAAACAGGTCGAGGTAGCCGATGTCGAGGGTGGCCAGAGTCTCGTCGAACGCTTTCATCGCGGCATCGTGCGCGTGGAAGGAGTTGTTGAGCTTGCTTGTGACGAAGATCTCTTCGCGCTTGAGACCCGACTCGCGCACGGCCTCCCCCACACCCTTCTCGTTTCGATACATCTCGGCCGTGTCGATGTGCCGGTACCCGACCTCGAGCGCGGTCAGCGTCGCCGCTTTCGTGTCGGCCGGTGGAACCTGGTAGACGCCGAATCCGAGTTGCGGAATCTCGACACCGTTGTTGAGGGTGATGTTGGGGACTGCGGTCATGGTTCAACGCTACCGTTCCGGTCCGCGCGCAGTCGTAGCGTTGTGAGGATGACACACTCACTTCCCCGCGACACCCCCGAGTCCCAGCACGTCGAGTCCGCGGGCATTCGCGACCTCGTTGCGGCACTCGAATCGCTCGGCTCCGTACGCAGCCTCATGCTCGTTCGGCACGGGTTCGTCGTCGCCGAACGGTGGTGGGCGCCCGGCGCGCCGGATGTCGCATCCGATGTCTGGTCGCTCAGCAAGAGCTTCAGCTCGACCGCCGTCGGCATCGTCATCGCGGAGGGGCGGCTGACGTTGACCGACCGGGTCGTCGACCTGTTGCCGGAGGAGGTGCCGTCCGAAGCCGACGAACGCCTCGCCCGCCTGACCGTTCGACATCTGCTCACCATGACGACCGGGCATGCGACCGAATCCCTTACGGACGACGAGAGGCTGACGGAGTCCCGGTGGGCGCAGCATATCCTCGCCCAGCCGCTCGACTTCGAACCGGGAACGCACTTCCAGTACAACAGCGGCGCAACCTACTTGCTGTCGGCGATCGTTCAGTCTGTGACGGGGATGCCCATGCTCGAGTACCTACGGCCGCGCCTGTTCGGGCCGCTCGGTATCCAAAACCCGACCTGGCTCCGTTCGCCCCAGGGCGTCGATGCGGGTGGCTGGGGCTTGAGCATCCGAACGGAGGACATCGCAAAGTTCGGCCAGCTCTATTTGCAGCGCGGCCAGTGGAGTGGCGCGTCGCTGATCCCGTCGGAGTGGGTGGCCGAGGCGACCGGGCGCCAGGTGTCCAATGGCGACCCGACGGAACCCGACGACTGGACGCAGGGCTACGGCTACCAGTTTTGGCGCTGCCGGAACGGTGCCTATCGCGGGGACGGCAAACTCGGCCAGTTCTGTGTCGTCATGCCGGATCAGGATGCGGTGCTCGCGCTCACCGGTGACGTCGAAGACATGTCGACCGAGCTCAATCTCGTGTGGGAGCACCTCCTCCCGGCGTTCGCTCACTAGTATTCGGGGGAACGCTTGTCGTAAGCGCCGACGAGAGGATGATCGTGCTTCCCCACATCAACTATCTGGCGGTCATCGCCGCAACCCTGTCGACCATGGTCGTCGGGTCGATCTGGTACACGCCGAAGGTGTTCGGCAACTACTGGATGAAGGCGACCGGCGTGAAGCCCAGCGGCAGGGCATCCGACGCCGTCGTTCCGATCATCGTCACAGTGTTGGTCAGCTTCGTGACCGCGTGGGTGCTCGCGGGTGCCGTCTACCTGTCGCAGTACTTCTACCACGGCAGCTTCCTGCTGAACTCTCTCGCGACGGGCGCCATCCTGTGGGCCGGCTTCACCGCCGCGAGGTTCGTGACTCACGACGCGTTCGACCGCCGACCGAGCGGGCTGACCATCCTGAACATTTCGCACGAACTCGTGACGGTGCTCATCATGGCGCTCATCATCGGGGTCTGGCCGCCGGTCCTGCCATAGGCGCGATGCAGCGGGGGAATCGCCCCGGGTCGGCGACGGTTAGGCCAGCATGACCTTCGAACTTCGCACCTACACATCAACTCCCGGCCGGCTCGACGATGTGGTCACCCGTTTTCGTGACCACACCGTCGCGCTGCTGGCGCGCCACGGGATGGAGAGCCTCGGCTACTGGACGGCGACCGACCGGCCCGACACACTGATCTACGTGCTCCGGCACTCGGGTGACCCGAAGTCCAGCTGGAAGGCCTTCCAGACGGACCCCGACTGGATCGACGCCAAGGCGAAGTCGCTCGTGAACGGTGAGCCTGTCGACCACATCGACTCCGTGTTCATGACCCCGACTGACTTCTCGTCGATCGTCTAGCTGCCAGCAAATCGGGAGTAGGCCGTCGCGGCCCTTGCGAACTCGGCGTGCTGCGCGGCGGTCGCCGTCTCGAAGTGTTCCGGTTCGATCGCGTTCGTCGTGGACTTCGCCGCGCGACGCCATGTGCCGACGACACGACCCCTGGCGGTGATCAGGGGCAGGAAAATCCCGTTGCTCCCGGGAACGATTCGCTCCGAGTGCTCGGCGGCGAGCGGCAGCAGCCGATCCTGATAGCCGAGCAGGTACTCGTCGAACCCGGGTAGTGCATGGACGCCCGCGCCCGGCTTACGCCCGGATGCGGCATCCAGTTCGGACGCGGCGATCCAGTAGCTGGTCCCCTTGTGCGTGAGTTCGGTGAGCGCATTCCCGCACGCCGCCATCCCTGTTCGAACGTCGACGAGGGTCAGCTTCGTCCACCAGGCGAAGTCGCGTTCGGTTGCGGGACCGTGGCTGGCGAAGTAACGCAGGGCGAATTCCACGAGGGACGCGTCTCTGGCTGGCAGTTTCTGGGCGGGGATCCAGTCGTCGACGAGCACGAGCGCCTGCTGGGTCCCGGATGGCGGCCCCCAGCAGATGAGGCTCAACTGGGTCAGGTAGAAGATCACGTGATAGCCGCGCTGGCCGTCGGTCGAGATGCCGTTGCGGTCAAGGAGTTTCATGAACTCGTCGCGGCCCATCGCACCGCCGGCAAGGTGTTTGCGCGTGATGTCGGCCGCGCGTTCGAGAGTTACGGGGTCGAGTCCGAGGTTCTCGAACCGGGTCTTCCCTGCCTGCAGCGATCGGGCGGAGGTGAGCGCGAGCATCCAGCGCAGGTCCTCCGCAGCGACGAAGTGAAGGGTGCCGCGCATCGGCAGCGTACGAACGACTTCGCCGCTCTCGAGTGACGCGAGGACATCCGACCGACCCGTCCCCTTGGTGCGCAGGCCGACCGCCCAGAGCGCGTTCGCAAAGTCCTGGGCCTGGATCGCGAGTAGGTGTCGCACCGTCTCGGCGACGGTGCCCGTGGCGGCCGGATCGATGCGTTGCGTGAACTCGCGAAGCCGGAGCAGCTCGCGCGCGCTTACGTCGGTCCCCATCTAGCCAGTATGTCGTTGACATCCGACTTGATAGAGTGGACTAACTTTGCTTAGTCCACTGGGAGGTTAGACCGTGAGCGCAGTCAATATGCACGACGCGAAGACGCAATTCTCGCGGCTAGTCGATCGGGCGGCCGCGGGCGAGACGATCATCATCGCGAAAGCCGGGAGGCCGGTCGCGCGCTTGGTGCCGCTCGAACCGGTCACTCAGGGGGGCCCGCGCCGTACCGGGTTCATGTTGGGGATGTATTCCGTTCCAGATGACTTCGACCGGATGTTTGAGGAGGAGATCTCAAACTCATTTGAAGGCGCGGAATGATTTACCTCGTCGACACCCACCTATTGCTGTGGGCTGCGCTCGAACCGCAGCGGCTCTCGGCTGCGGCAACTGCTGTGCTCGAAGATCCCCGGGCCGGCTTGATGTTTAGCGCAGCGTCCATTTGGGAGGTCGCCATCAAGGCATCGATGGGGCGCGAGGACTTCCGAGTTGACTCTCGTCTACTTCGACGCGCCCTCCTCGAAAACGGATACTCGGAATTAGCAATTTCGAGTGAACACGCGGTCGCGGTAGCGGACCTGCCTGACCGACATGGTGATCCGTTTGACCGCATCCAGGTCGCCCAGGCTCGCGTCGAGGGTCTTGTCTTCCTCACCGGCGATGCTGTGGTTGCTGACTACGGGTCACCCGTTCAGCTCGTCTGAAAACTGCGCTGTTCGCCCTCTGCGAACCGGGTCGAAATCGTTAGCACTCTTCATGCCCGAGTGCTAGATTTATCGAAGTTGAGTTACTTCGACTCAACTTTGAAAATGCTTTCATAAGCACGAATCGTCGAGCTGCTTGGCAGCGGCCCACGTGAAGGAGCCAACATGTCTGTTCTTTACAAAATGCCGATCGACCTCTACCGCGACGGCGACCACTACACGCTGAACGCCGACCTGCCGGGCATCGACCCGAAGTCGGTCGACCTCGACGTCGACGGCCAGTACCTGACCATCCGTGCGGAGCGCATTGCGCCCAGCGCCGAGGGACGCGCCTGGCTCGCCCGCGAGAACCGCAGCGGCTCGTTCGTTCGTCGGCTTACCCTCGGTGACACCGTCGACCGCGAGAACATCAGCGCCAGCTACGACGCCGGTGTGCTGAGCGTCACGATTCCCGTCGCCGAGAAGGCGAAGGCCCGCAAGATCGAGATCGTGGCCGCAGCCGAGAAGACACCCCTTAAGAAGTCTTCCGTGAAGGCTGCCGCCTAAAAAAAGTTGCCCCCAAAGTAACGCCGAGTGCCGCGACGAGTAATCGTCGCGGCACTCGTGTTTAAGCGACACACGCCCTAGCAGCTCGTCCACTTGTTCGGATGGGCGGTGGCTTCGGCGACGCCGGCCTGGCGCTCGACCTCCGCGACGATCCTCGGCAGGACCTTCTTCATATACGGCGCCCACAGCAGGGTGACGATCAGCGAGAGTACCGGCCGCGCGGCCGAATTCAGCGGGAAGAACGTGTATGACCAGTGAATCTTCGTGCCGCCGTCGACCTCGCTGAAGGTCCACTCGGCGCGAGCGTGATCGACCAAGCGCTTGAAGACCTTCTGGAAGTCGGTGAGGTTGTAGGCGAAGTATCCGAACGGTTCGACGTTGGTGGTCTGCTCGATGACCCACCCACCATCGGAGAGCATCAGTTTTCGAGTCTGGCCGGGCCGGTCCCAGGTGCCGCTCTGGTCGCGTACCTCCGTGACGGCAGGCAAAAGTCCGGACTTCGGGTAGTAGCCGACTGGTGTCAGCGGAGTCGCGGTGTTCCACGTCTGGGTACGCGACGCAGTGGCCGTGAGCTCGGCGATCGCGGTTGATCCTCGGGTGGACATCCGTTTTTCTCCTTGTTCAGGAGCTATTCGGAGCGGTTTCTCTTTTGGACTCTCCATGAAGGCGAATTTCTCTCGCTAGTTGAAGAACTCGATCAGTACCGGAGCAAGCGCGGATGGGGCAACGCCGTGGTCCTGGCCATCGACGGTACGCCTACGACCATCGGGGACGGCCGATGCGATGGCGATCGCGGCATTGGCCGCCCACGGCGGGCTTGCGCCGCCATCCATCACCAGAAGCGGCACGTGGACGCCGGCGAGCCGCTCGGCCGGGACGATTCCGTCGCCGCTCAGCGCCAGGTCGTAGGGAAGGGTCGACGCGATCGCGACCATCGAGGGCCACCATGGCGAATGGGTCAGGCCATCGGTGTTCTCGGCGCCGGTTCCCTTCACGAAGGTGATTGCGGCGAGCGCAGGGTCACCGGCATCGAGCGCGGGTTGCACGCCGGCCATCGCCTCGCGCGTGCCGGGAACGTAGGACGGCTCATAGATCGCGATCTTCGACATCCCGGCTCCCCCGAGGGCGGCCTCGAGAGTGAGGATCGCTCCCGACGAGTGCCCATACGCGAACGCCGATCCGCCCGCTGCCTCGATCACCGCGGACAGGTCCTCGGTCTCACGTTCGACCGCGTACGGGAGCGTATTCGAGCTGTCACCTCGACCGCGACGGTCCCACGTGTAGACCGTGAAGTGGGGCGCAAGCAGGCCGGCCAACTCGCCGGGTGAGTGGCGTGTATTGAACGCACCCCCGGTGATGACGAGCGCAGGACCGCTGCCCGCAACGTCGTAGGCGATCGAGGTTCCATCCTTGGATTTCACGAACTCAGGCATAACGCCATCCAAGCACTTCGTGCCGACACCGCTGCGGTTTGTTGACCGCGCTAGGGCTACAGGGACCGCAGGGTCAACAAAGTGCAGCGGTTCTAGAGGTCGAGTTGCAGGATGGTCAGGTCGAGCCAGCGATCGAACTTTGTGCCGATCTCGCGCAGGTGCCCGGCCTCCACGAAGCCCAGGCTCTCGTGCAGACGGATGGATGCCGCGTTGCCGCTCTCGATGTCGGCCAGCATCACGTGATGCCCGGCACCGCGCGCATGCTCGATTAGTTCCACGAGCAGCGACCGGCCGATCCCGCGGCCCTGGAACGGCTCGGCGATGTAGACCGAGTCTTCGACGGTGTGCCGATAGCCGAACTTCGCTCGCCAGGGCGCATACGCCGCATACCCCGCGACCTGATCGTTCTCGATCGCAACCAGCACCGCGTCGCCGACGGACGTGCGACTGGCCAACCAGTCCTCGCGGTCGATGCGCTCCACTGTCTCGTCGGTCCAGAGCGCGGTTGAGTACTGAATCGCATCATTGTGGATGACGAGAATCGCGTCGAGGTCCGCATCCACGGCGGGGCGAATGAGCATGACGTAATCGTAGGACGAGGGTGAGGTCTCGATGCGCGGCCTCAGCAGCTACTCGACGTTCGATGTCAGCGGCCGCGGCTATCAAACTAATTGATTCTGAAAGCAAGTGAATTCGGCTACCCTGATGCCGTGGACGACTTCACCGAGCAGGAAGACCGCCTCTGGCGCAGTCTCATGCGCCTCAACGGTGCGCTTCCCCGCCTGCTCGATGCTGATCTGGTTCGAGGGGCCGGCCTCAGCCTCTCTGAGTTCGCCATCCTTCTGGTGCTGAGCGAGGCCGGTACGGCCGGGCGGCGAATGAGCGACCTGGCTCGCGCTGGGAGACTCTCTCCCTCACGTGCGACTCGAGTCGTTGCGGAGCTCGAGCAGCGTGGGTTGGTTGAGAAGTCCAAAAGTGAGAGCGATGCGCGCGGGAATGTGGCCGTCGCAACTCCCGCTGGACGCAAAGCGTTCCGGTCTGCGTATCCCATTCAGGTGAAGCGCGCGAGAGAGATCCTGTTCGATCACCTGACTCCGGCGGAGGTCACCGAACTGGCGGAAGCCATGTCGCTGTTGCTGCATCGCGTCGGCGCTGCCGAACGCTAACCCGCTCGTGATTTCGCTCTGCGCGGACATCTCGACAGTTACTTGCGCGCGCAAGCAACGTCTTTGTACCATTTGATTGCACACGCAAATAATCAATTGGAAGGTGCATGATGAAGGTTCTACTTACGGGCGCCACGGGCTACATCGGCTCGGCGGTACTGGATCACCTAATTTCGGCGGGTCACGAGGTCACCGCGCCCGTCCGCACAGCGGAGGCCGCAGTGAAGGTGGACGCGAGCGGAGGCCACGGAGTCGTCGGCGATCTTGCCGACACCGCCTGGCTCGCCCGGCAACTGTCCGACGTTGACTCCGCCATCCATCTGGCCGCGCTGGACCCGGCCGGGGACGACTCCCTTATCGGCGCGGTGGAGTCCGCCTTCGGCGGCACTGACAAGCGCTTCGTGTACACCGGCGGGGTCTGGGTCTGGGGTAGTGGCGCCGACATCACCGAGAACGACCCTTTCGATGCGGGCGACATCATCGCGTGGCGCATCGAGCGGTTTGCTCGCGTCACAGGCGGCAATTTCCGCGGACTCGTCGTGTCCCCGGGCGTTACCTACGGGCGCGGTGCCGGCATGACCGCACTCATCTTTGGCGACCAGATGAAGAACGACGATGGCGCCCTCAGGCTGGTGGGCGACGGCAGCCAGCATTGGGCGACCGTCTACGTCGAGG